>DATBSZ010000158.1:0-5806 GCA_036559525.1 Burkholderiales bacterium | reverse complement strand
TGGCAGTCGTTGCAGCCGCCGATCTGCACGAGGTAGCGCCCGCGCTTGATCTGCGGGTCGTCGCTCTTCTGGGCATGAACCGGCGCAGCAGCGAGCGCGACGGCCAGGACGAGAAATCTCATTTCGCTCCTTTCTTGAGTTTCAGCCGCATCGGTTTCATCGGCGAGCCGACGAATCCTACGCGCCGATACATCGCCTGCGCGCGCTCGTTTTGCATATCCGTCAAGAGGGTGATGCGCAGCACGCCGTCGGCGCGCGCCTGCTCGATCACGTGCTTGAGGAGCGCGGCGCCGATGCCGCGCTTGCGATGCTCGGGCGCCGTGACCAGGTCCTCGAACAGCGCCGCCTTGCCGCCCTCGGCGGTGCTGATCGTATAGAGCAGGCTCGCCATGGCGATCACTTCGCGCCCATCGCGCGCGACGAAGATCCGGCCCTTCGCAGGGTCCGCGAGGATCGCCTGCAGCGCAGCTCGCTGCTTTTCGGCGTCGGCGGAAAACTCGGCTTCCGATTCGAACAGCAGTCTGAGGAGCTCGACCAGCCGCGGCAGATCCGCGGCCTTCGCCACATCGAAACGGGTTTCACTCATGCGTTTGTCAGGACCGGCAGCCGGCCGTCGGCGAAGCGCACTTCCATCTTCCTGAGCGCGGCCTCGATGCGCTTGTAGGCCTGCGCGCGCACGTCGAACTGCTTGCCCGGCGCGGTGCGGAACTTGCACCGGAAGATCTTCACGCCGGGATCTACGCGGTACAGCTTGCCCTTGAGGGGCTCCATGATCAGGCGCCCGATCTCGGGGTCGGCCAACATCTCTTCGCCGACCTTCTTGATCAGCTTGCGTACCTTCTCGCTGTCCACGTCGATCGGCAGCGGCAGGTTGAACTTCTCGATCACCCAGTCGCGCGAGGTGTTGCGCACGGTCCCGAGCGCGCCGTAGGGCACGAAGTGCAGCGGCCCGTTGTGGTGGCGCAGCGCCACCGTACGCAGCGTGATGCGCTCCACGGCGCCCTTCGTGTTTCCGCCCGCCTCGATGTATTCGCCGATGCGGAAGGCATCCTCGGCGAGGTAGAAGACGCCGGCGATCACATCGCGCACCAGCGCCTGGGCGCCGAAGCCGATCGCGAGCCCGACGACGCCCGCGCCCGCGAGCACCGGCGTGATCTCGATGCCGAGCGCCCAAAGCGAAGAAATGACCAGCATGACGACGAGCAGCACCGCGGCGGTGACACGCAGCAGCGGCAGCAGGGTGAGCAGCCTGGAGTGCTCGTCGGGCTCGTAGTGCGGGCCGGCCGGCCGGATCCGCTTGAGGCGCTGGTCGACAGCGGTGCGCACCGTGATCCAAAGCACGTGCGTCAGTAGCGCGAGCGTCGCCACGCCGAGCAGCCGCAGGACCAGCCGAAGCATCGGGCTCTCGGCCGCCGCGAGCGCCAGCACCGGCGCTTCGATCACCAGCGCGCCGGCGCCAAGCCCGAGCAGCACGACGACGAAGCGCGCCGCGGACAGGACGATGCTCGGAGCCACGCGGTCGTCCTCGTCCGGCCAGAAGAAGAACACCAGCTCGCGCAGGCCGATCTGCAGCGCGATGACGACGGCGACGATCGCCGCGACCGTGGCCGCCCTGGCGTTCATCAGCCAGATGCCGTAGACGACGACGACCATCAGCGCGAGCACGAACGATCGCGGAAACCGCGGCCCGCGGCGCGCGCCGAAGAACGCGAACGCGACGACGACGAGGAGAAAGGCCGCGGCGGTCGTCGTGAGCAGGCGCAGGGCGCCCGCCGCGTGGCCGGCGCCGCCGATGCGCTCCATCACGTTGGGAACGAAGCTCCCGAGCGCCAGCAGGAAGACCACCGTCATCGCCGCCGCGGCGAGCCAGCCGGCGCGCTCGTTCGCTACGGGTACCAGTCTCAGGCGCGGCCGGCCGGGAGCGAGCACGGCGCAGATGAGAACCCAGGCGAGGCGCAGCACCAGCACGAGCAGCGTCGCCGCGACGACGAGCTCCTGCACGCCGGAAGGCCACGAGAACGCCGCCGACGCGCCGATGGCGGCGACGGTGAACAGCAGCAGCCCCGAGACGACGAGCACCAGGCGCCGCAGCGCGAGGCGCAGCGCCTGCCGCGGCGATTCGGGGACGCTCGACTGGATCGCGCGCAACGGCGAGTAGGCGTAGGTCCAGAACAGCCACTCGACGCCGATACCGGCAAGCAGCAGGATCACGACGTAGGTGAAAGCCGCGACGCCGCTCGCGCTCATGAGCGCCGCGTGCGTTGCCGCCGCCAGCGCGCGCAGCTCCTCCGGCGCCCGCAGGACGTCGACGCGCAGCGTTTCCATCCTCGTCGCCGCATCCGCGAGCGCCTGTACCGACCAGCCGGCCAGCGTCTGGCTCAAGGCGCGACCCATTCGTGCGGCAGGCGCGCCGCCGAGGCATCGGCATAGGGCGGCAGCACGCGCGCCGCGACCACGCCCGAGCCGGTCACGCGGACCTGGCAGGCGAGCCGCTCGCCTGCGCCGGCACCGACCCGGGCGAGCGTGCCGCGCTCGGCTTCGGTCATCGGCGTCAGCTGCCCGGCGCCGGATTCGATGCGCACGCGGCAGGTGCCGCAGCGGCCGCGGCCGGAGCACACGTGCGCGTGCGGCACGTCGTTCAGGCGCGAGAGCTCGAGGATGGACAGCCCGCGCCGGCCCTGCGCCGACACGCCGCCGTCGTAGCCGATCGTCACGCGCTGCAGGCGCTCGCGCAGAACACGCGCGCCGAACACGCCGAGCGCGACGAGCACGAGCATTCCGTAACCCCAGAGCAGCCTCGACTGCATGGCATTCAGCGGATCGGTCACGGCGACGACGCGCCGCAGGTTGGCGGTGATGTGCTCGCGCCACGCCGCATCGGTCGCCAGCTTCTCCAGTACCTCCCGGCCCGCTTCAGCGAAACCGAGCAGCGCCAGGATCGGCACCGCGAACAGCAGCGGAAGGATGAGGCCGCCGACGCGCTTCCAGACCGGCTTCAGCACGAGCCACGAATAGAGCCCGACCGCGGCGTGGATCCAGACCACCATCACCACGCCTAGCTGCTGGAACGCATAGCCCGGCGAGAAGCTCCAGTAGACCGCCAGCATCTGGCCGAAGGTGGCATCGAAATTCGGGCTCACCTCGCCGGCCATGTGCATGACGACCGCATGGTTGAGCAGGAGCGGCGGCGTCGCGAGCCCGAGGCAAAGCTGCACCACGTCGGTCTTGCTAATCGCGAGCGAGCGGCGCGCTGCGATGGCGTACACGCCGAGCGCCAGGTGGATCAGCGCGGAGCACACCAGCAGCCCCTGGCCGGCGATGCTGCGCCACGGTCCCATCAGCCACGGCCGCCCGCTCTCCATCGCGGCGAGCGAATGCATGCCGAGCATCAGGTTGGCCATGTGGCCGATCACGAACGCCATCAGGATCAGGCCCGTCACCAGACGCAGACGGCGCAGGTTCATGTATAGGATTCCCCTCAATCCTTTCGGATGCAGGCGGATGATAGCCGCGCGAGCGCGGCGCTGTGAGATGCGGCAGCTATCCGCTCCCCAGACCGGCCAGCTTGACAGCGCCCCAGAGAGCCACGATTCCGAAGACAACGCTCGCCGCGACGTCGGAGGCGGCGACGGCAAAGTCGCCACGCTGCATCAAGGCGACGGTTTCAACGCCGAAGGCCGAGAACGTCGTAAAGCCCCCCAAGAAACCGGTGAACAGCAACAGACGGACTTCCGAAGTAAGGAAACCGTGGTTTTCCGCCAAGCCGATGAGCAGCCCCGCAACCAGGCAGCCGATCACGTTGACGGCAAATGTTCCCGCCGGAAACTTCCAAGCTATCGTGTGGTGAAGCACCAGGGCGCCGAGCTTGTATCGAGCGACGCATCCCAGCCCGCCAGCAGCGAACACCAAGAGCACTGACTTCATGCAGCCCCCTGAGTTATCGGTTGCTCACGAGATTGAAAAATCCGAACGCTGTTAGACGTTGAAGCGAAAGTGGATGACATCCCCGTCGCGCACGGTGTATTCCTTCCCTTCGAGGCGCAGCTTACCCGCCTCCTTCGCTCCCTGCTCGCCGCCGCAGGCGACGTAGTCGTCGTAGGAAGCGACCTCGGCGCGGATGAAGCCGCGCTCGAAGTCGGTGTGGATCACGCCGGCCGCCTGCGGCGCGGTGGCGCCAGCGCGCACCGTCCAGGCGCGCACTTCCTTCGGCCCCGCAGTGAAGTAGGTTTGCAGCCCGAGGATCGCGTAGGCGGCGCGGATCACCCGGTTGAGCCCCGGCTCGTCCATTCCGATGTCCTCGAGGAACAGCTGCTTGTCTTCGTCGGACATGTCGGCGATCTGAGATTCGATCGCCGCGCTGACCGGGACCACGGGCGCTCCTTCCTTCGCCGCATGCGCTCTTACTTTTTCGAGGAGCGCGCCGGATCCCTCTTCGGCGATGTTGGCCACGTACAGGGTCGGCTTCATCGTCAGCAGGAACAGGGGCGCGACGACGGCGCGCTCTTCCTTCGACAGCTCGGCGACGCGCGCCGGCCGCCCGGCGTCGAGCACGTCTCTCACTTTGGTGAGGGCCGAGACCAGGCGAACCGTTTCCTTGTCGCCGGTCGTCTGCGCGAGCTTGGCGTGCTTGGCGATCTGCTTCTCTACCGAATCGAGGTCCGCGAGCGCGAGCTCGGTGTTGATGGTCTCGATGTCGGACACCGGGTCGACCTTGCCCGCGACGTGCACCACGTTGGCGTCTTCGAAGCAGCGCACCACGTGCACAATGGCTTCGGTCTCCCGGATGTTGGCGAGGAACTTGTTGCCCAGCCCCTCGCCCTTCGACGCACCCGCGACCAGGCCCGCGATGTCGACGAATTCCACCACCGCCGGCACCACCTTCTGCGGCTGCTCGATCTCGGCGATCACGTCCAGGCGGCGGTCGGGCACCGGCACGATGCCGACGTTCGGCTCGATGGTGCAGAAGGGGTAGTTCTCGGCCGCGATCCCGGCCTTGGTGAGCGCGTTGAACAGGGTGGACTTGCCGACGTTCGGCAAGCCCACGATGCCGCATTTCATTTCTTGCCGAAGAGAGACTTCAGCAGGCCTGGCTTCTCTGCGGGTATCTCTTTTTTGGGTTCTTCGACCTTCTTGGGCGCTTCGACTTTCTTCGCGGGTTCGGCTTTCTTCGGCTCTTCCGTGTGCAGCTTGTTCATCGCGGCCTGCACGTCGCCGGCCAGGATCTGCGGCAGCACCTCGAGGGATTTCTGGATCGCGGCATCGATCGCGGCCCGGTCCTCCGCCGAGGGCTTCTGCAGCACGTAGTCCGCTCCCTCGGTACCGACGGGGGGCTTGCCGACACCCAGGCGCAGCCGCCAGTACTCGTGCGTGGCGAGGCGCTGCGAGATGTCCTTGAGGCCGTTGTGGCCGGCGATGCCGCCGCCCTGCTTGAGCCGCACGGTGCCCGGCGGAAAGTCGAGCTCGTCGTGCACCACCAGCACTTCCTCGGGCTTGATCCTGAAGAACCCGGCGAGCATCTGCACCGGCTGGCCGCTCAGGTTCATGAAGGACTGCGGCAGGAGAAACCAGGCGCCGTTCGAGGTCTTCCCGACCAGCGCCTTGAACTTCGGGTCCTTGCGCAGGACCATGCCGTTGGCCTGCGCGAAGCGCTCGACCAGCCAGAAGCCCGCGTTGTGGCGCGTGCGCTCGTACTCCTTGCCCGGGTTGCCCAGGCCGACAACTAGCCTGATCACTTCTTGTCTTTTTTGTCAGCCTTGTCGGCAGGCTTCTCGGCGCCCTTCGCGGCGGGCTTCTCGGCGCCCTTCGC
>DATBSZ010000157.1:0-4237 GCA_036559525.1 Burkholderiales bacterium | reverse complement strand
GAGCATCGGGCGCTCTTCCAGGTGCGCGAGCCCGGCGAGCAGGTCGGTGACCTGCTTGCGGCGCTGCGGCGAGAGCCGCCCGACCATGCCGAAGTCGATGATCACCATGCGGTGGTCGGGCAGGAAGATGACGTTGCCGGGGTGCGGGTCGGCGTGGAAGAAGCCGTGGACCAGGATCTGCTTGAGGAAAGCCTGCGTCCCGCGCACCGCGATGGTCTTGCGGTCCAGCCCCGCGGCTTCGACCGCTGCCGGATCGCTCGCCCGAATCCCCTCGACGCGCTCCTGCACGAGCAGCGCGTCGCTCGTGTACTCGGGGTAGACCTTCGGGATGATGACGTGCGGGTCGCCGGCGAAGTTCTTCGCGAAGCGCTCGACGTTGCGCGTCTCGGTGGCGAAGTCCATCTCGCGCTCGAGCGAGCGCCGGAACTGCGCCGCGATCTCGACCGGGCGGTAGCGCCGCGCCTCGGGCATCTCGGACTCGAGGAGCTCGGCGACGCGCGTGAGCAGACGCAGGTCGGCGTCGACTTTCGCACGTACCCCGGGCCGGCGCACCTTGAGCACGACCGCGGTGCCGTCCTGCAATCGTGCGCGGTGCACCTGGGCGATCGAGGCGGCCGCGAATGCCGTGGTCTCGATGTCCCGGAACGCCTCGAACGGCGAGCGCCCGAGCGAGCGCTCGAGCTCGGGCAGCAGCGCCTCGAACGGCACCGGCGCGGCCGCGGCGTGCAGCTTCTCGAACTCGGCGATCCAGCTCGGCGGAAAAAGATCCACGCGCGTCGCCATGACCTGCCCGAGCTTGACGAACGCCGGGCCGAGCTCCTCCAGCGCGAGGCGCACGCGCTGCGGCGGCTCGAGCCGGACCGACTCGGCCGCCTCGCCCCAGCGCAGGATCTGCCCGGCGCGCTCGAGGATGCCGGCGATGCCGATGCGCTGCACGAAATCGCCCAGGCCGTGGCGGATGAAGACCGAGGCGATCTCGTTCAGGCGCGGCAGCTCGCGCATCATGCCGAGGGTGTGCCGCAGCATGCGGGCGGCCTAGGGCTTCTTGCTTGCGTCGTCGGCGGCCGGCTTGTCGACGGCCTCTGCCATGCTGGCGAGCCAGCCCCCTGCAATCTGCGCGCAGCGCACGCCGAACTCGCCGGAAAGCTGCAGGCAGGTCAGGCCGAGCTCGACCGACGTGCCGGCGAGGCGCTGCGAAAGCTTGGTCATCGCCGCCGCCGCCTGTCGCGTGCTCTCGGTGCTGGTGCGCGCCGCCCGGCCGCTCGCCTCTCTCATGTCCTCGGGCATGCGCTCGGCGGCCGACGCGGCAGCCTGCCCGACGGTGGCGATGAGCTGCTCCTCGATCTTCTGCAGGTTGTCGAACGTCTGCTGCAGCTCGCGTCCGGAGAGCTCGCGTCCGGTCTCGACCAGCCGGCGAAGGGTTTCCTGCCCGGCTTCGGCCGAGCGCTTGAGCGCCTCGTCAGTGCGCCGCAAAGTCTTGGCCAGGGATTGGCGTACCGTCTCGCGTTCGTTTTCCATGATGATCTCCTAGGCTTCAAGTGCGATGCGGCGGCGCAGCTCGCGGAAGCGCTCCTCCGGCTCGGCGCCGAAGACCGGATCCTTCCCGCCGGGCACGTTCTTGCGCACGGCTTCCCACTCCTCGGCGCTAAGCGCGAGCGCGGCGCGCGTCATCACGTCCTCCTCCTCCCTGGCGATGTGGTTGCCGTAGTACACGAGGTAGGTGGCCGCGGCCATCTCGATCTCGTTGCGCGCGACCATCTCGCCCTCGAGCGCCGCGTCCAGGAGCTGGCGCAGCGTATCGCCGGCCTGCGCAATGACGCGGTGTTCCTGCTGCAGGCGCGCGAGCGTGAGCTGCATGTCGGGAAAGCGCCGCATGATGAAGGCGAAGGCGGCGTCCTCGCGCGGGTGGTGGAAGCGGTCGGTGTATTCGCGCAGGTAGGTAATGATGTCGAGCATCAACTCGTAGTTCGGCCGCTCGCCGCCGTGGAACACGTCCAGTTCCTTGCGCAGCAGGTCGAGCAGCCGCTGGAAATAGACGTGGTCCGCGTGCCACCCCGCCACCGGACTTTTCGCCTCCGGCTTCATTGTTGCGCGGCTTTGAGGATCGGCGTCCAGCGCGCCACCTCGCTTTCCACCAGCTTCTGCAGCGCCTGCGGCGAGCGCCCGGCGCGGTCGGGGATCACGCTGCCGAGGTCGAGCAGGCGCTTGCGCGTCGCCTCGTCGTCGAGCCCTTTCACCAGCGTGGCGCTGAGCTTGGCGGCGACGTCCTGCGGCACGCCCTTCGGCCCGAACAGCGCGTTCCAGGCGCTCACCTGGTAGTCCGGCAGGCCGGCTTCCTTGGTGGTCGGCACGTCGGGCAGCGCGGGCGAGCGCTCGGTGGTGGCGATGGCGTAAGCCCGGATGCTGCCGCCCTTCACCTGCTCGACCAGGTTCACGATCTGGTCGCACATGTAGTCGACCTGGCCGCCGACGAGATCGTTCAGCGCCGGTCCGGTGCCGCGGTACGCGGCGACGATGCTCTTCGCGCCGAGCTGCGAGGTCAGCAGGGTGCAGGTGGTGAACGAAACCGAGCCCACGCCGGCGTGCGCCTGCTTCACCTTCGCCGCCGGATCCTTCACCTTGGCGATGAATTCCCGGAGATTGGCCGCCGGAAAGTCCTTTTTCGCCACGATCAGGATCGGCGTTCCCGCCACCAGCCCGATCGGGGTGAAGTCCTTCGCCGGGTCGTACTTGAGGTTGGCGTACAGCGCCGGGGCGGCGCCGTGCGTGCCCATGTGGCCCATCATGATGGTGTAGCCGTCGGGCTTCGATTGCGCGCCGCGCGTGATGCCGGTCGTCCCGCCCGCGCCGGCGACGTTCTCCACCACGAACTGCTGGCCGAGCGCCTTGGAAAAGTACTCGCCGGTGATGCGGGCGATGATGTCGGTGGGGCCGCCCGCGGCAAACGGCACGATGATGGTCACCGGGCGCGTCGGATAAGCCTGCGCAGCAGCGATACCCGAAAAAAGACTCAACACTAGGGACGCGAGAATGCGTTTCATGGTTTTCTCCTGTGAATTCATTCCTGGAAGGCCTTGGCGCGGCTCCTGCTCACCGCGGGCAGCACGGCGATCACCATGACTGCGGCCGCGAGCACAAGAAGCCCGGCGGCGACCGGACGCTCGACGAAGGTCATGAAGCTTCCCTCCGAGAGCGCGAGCGCCTGGCGCAGCTTTTCCTCCATCAGCCTTCCGAGCACGAAGCCGAGCAGCATCGGCGCCGGCTCGAGCCCGAGCTTGATGAAGACGTATCCCGCCAGCCCGAAGAACGCCGTGAAGTACACGTCGTAGGGGTTGTTGTTGATCGAGTAGATGCCGATCGCGCAGAACAGCAGGATGGTCGTGAACATGAGGCGGTAGGGCACCTTGAGCAGCCGCACCCACAGCCCGATCAGCGGCAGGTTGATGATCAGCAGGAAAAGGTTGCCGATCCACATCGAGGCGATCATTCCCCAGAAGAGAGTCGGGTGCTTGAGCATCACCTGCGGGCCCGGTATGAGGCCATGGATCGTCATGGCGCCGACCATGAGCGCCATCACCGCATTGGGCGGAATGCCGAGGGTGAGGAGCGGGATGAACGAAGTCTGCGCGCCGGCGTTGTTGGCGCTCTCGGGGCCCGCCACGCCCTCGATCGCGCCCCTGCCGAAGCGCGACGGGTCCTTGGCGAGCTTCTTCTCCAGCGCGTAGGACGCGAAGGGGCCGAGCACCGCGCCGTTGCCCGGAAGGATGCCGAGCACCGAGCCGATGCCGGTGCCGCGCACGATGGGGCCGAGCGAGCGGCGAAGATCGTCGAGCGAAGGCAGCAGCCGCCCGATCTTCGAGACCACGACGTCGCGCGATTCGGGACGCTCGAGGTTGCGCAGGATTTCGGCGATGCCGAACACGCCCATGGCAAGCACCGCGAAATCGACGCCGTCGGAGAGCTCCGCGATGCCGAGCGTGAGGCGGTCCTGGCCGGTCTCCAGATCGGTGCCGACCGTGGCGAGCAGAAGCCCGAGCACGACCATGATCACCGCCTTCAGCACCGAGCCGCGCGCAAGCACGATCGCGAGTCCCAGGCCGAACACCATCAATCCGAAATACTCCGCCGGGCCGAAGAGCAGCGCGAGCTTGGTGAGCGGCGCGCCGATCGCGGCGATGACGAGCGTGGCCACCGTGCCGGCGACGAACGAGCCGAGCGCGGCGATGCCGAGCGCGGT
>DATBSZ010000156.1:0-37726 GCA_036559525.1 Burkholderiales bacterium | reverse complement strand
CGACATCGAGTCGGTATGGTCGTTCCAGATGTTGATCGGCGCGCCGATGGCGCGGTTGGCGACCGTCATCACGATCGGCAGTCCGAGCCCCGAGGCGTTGAACAGCGCCTCGGCCATGAAGAGCAGCCCCTGCGACGCGGTCGCGGTATAGGCGCGCGCGCCGGCCGCCGAGGCGCCGATCGCCACGGACATTGCGGCGAACTCGGATTCCACGTTGATGAATTCGCACGGCGAGAGGGCGCCGGACTTCACGATCTCGCCGAGCCCCTCGACGATGTGCGTCTGCGGCGAGATCGGGTAGGCGCAGATGACTTCCGGGCGGCACAGCGCCACCGCTTCGGCCACTGCGTGGGAGCCTTCAAGCTGCTTCAGCATGAAGCTCCTTCAGCACGTATTCGTGGGCAGCGCCCGCCGCAGCCACGTTTCCCTCGCCGACCTTGCCGGAAAACTTCTCGCGGATCGCCGCCTTCACGGACCCCAGGGCGAGTCTGCCTGAAAGCGCTGAAAATCCTCCAAGCAGCGCCGCATTCGGCAGCGGCCGGCCGACGTGCTTCAGGGCGAGCTCGGTGGCCGGCAGCGCGCAGACCTTGAACTTCTCGATGAAGTCCTGCAGGCCCAGGTCGGCGAAGCTGCGCGCGGTATTGATGAGGACCGTGCCGCCCGGCGCCAGGCCCGCGAACACGTCCACCTGGTGCAGCAGCGTCGGGTCCTGGATGATGAGCGCATCGGGCCGCATGATCGGCTCGCGCAGGCGGATCTCGCTTTCGTCGATGCGGCAGAACGCGACCACCGGGGCGCCGGTGCGCTCCGAGCCGAAGCTCGGGAACGCCTGAGCGTGCTTGCCCTCGAGAAAGGCGGCGACGGAGAGCATCTCCGCGGCGCTCACGACCCCCTGGCCGCCACGGCCGTGGATGCGAATCTGGAACATGCTCCTTAGTACCGTGTGGCGGGTGCCGGCATGTTGATCTGGCTCAACATCCAACCACCGTCAGGCTGCGGACGCCCTGCGCCCCGCGCACCAGGACGCCTTCGATGTCGGCGGTGGCCGACGGCCCCGTCATGAGCACGGCGTAGCGCGCCTCGAGGAAGCCGGGATCCCGGTAGGCATGGTGCAGGTTCGGCACGAGCTTGCGCAGGTCGAGCAGGACGAGGAGGTGCTGGGGGAGGAAGCCGAGCGCGTTGACCTTGAACTCGGCTTCGCTCAGCCAGACCGAGCCGGTCTCGGCCACGCCGAAGCGCGCACGCACCACGCCCAGGTCCACGCTCTCGAGCTCGCGCGGATCGCGCATCGACTCGAGCGGCCGGTTGCCGGCGACCTCCGGGGTCGCGGAGCAGATCACGGCCCCATCGGGGAACTTCCCGCGAATCCAGGCCGGGATCCTGGAGGGCGACAGCTCGATCAGCTCGCCGCCCATCCGGGCGAGGTTTTCGCGGAATTTTTCTTTCAGGTCTGGGGAAGAAGAATCGAACAGCGGTATTTCGGGCAGCGGCGGGCAAAGGGGAAGATTGCGGCCGAGGCGCGCCAGGATGTCGTCGCGCGCGCTCATTTGCCTGCGCCCCGGTGCTTGACGTACCAGTCGCGGAAGCTGGCGCTCGCCGCCTTGGGCACTTCGCGGCTGCGTCCCCAGGCGTTCAACGGGTTGTAGATCATGCTGCGCGGCAGGTACTCGAGGCCCGCGTTCGCCGCCTTGACTGCGGCGCGGTAGAGCTTGGGGCTGGAGAGCACCTTGCCTGCCATGCGCATCGCTTCCTTCTTCACGATGGGAAGCTGGTTGCGCTCGTTGATGATCTGCCGCCACTTGTAGATCTGCTCGTGGATGTTGATCTTCACCGGGCACACGTTGCTGCAGCTGCCGTTCATCGTCGAGGCGAACGGCAGCGCGCTGTACTTGCGCAGGTTGAACGCGGGGTCGATGATCACGCCGATCGGCCCCGAGTAGGTGGCGCCGTAGCTCAGGCCGCCGCTGCGCCGGTAGACCGGGCAGGTGTTCATGCACGCGCCGCAGCGGATGCACTTCAGCGAATACCAGAAATCCTTCATTCCCAGGCGCTCGGAGCGGCCGTTGTCGACCAGGATTACGTGGATCTCGCTCCCCGGGCGCGGGGCACGGAAGTGCGACGTGACCTGCGTGATCGGCGAGCCGAGCGCGCTGCGCGAAAGCAGGCGGATGAACACGCCGAGGTCGGCGATGCGCGGAATCATCTTCTCGATGCCGATCGAGGCGATGTGCAGCTTCGGCAGGTTCGCGCTCAGATCCGCATTGCCCTCGTTGGTGCAGACCACGAAGCTGCCGGTTTCCGCGACCGCGAAGTTGGCCCCGGTCATGCCGGCCCGCGCCTCGAGGTAGTAGGGGCGCGTCGCGCGGCGCTGGCTTTCGGCGAGGTAGGGCACGTCGCTGTTGCCGGCGTCGGTGCCCAAGGTGCGCGCGAAGACCCGCGCCACGTCGGTTCTGAGCTTGTGCACCGCCGGCACCACGATGTGGCTCGGCGGCTCGTCGTCGAGCTGCTGGATGCGCTCGCCCAGGTCGGTCTCGACGACCTCGATGCCGCGCGTTTCGAGGAACGGACGCATCTCGCATTCCTCGGTGAGCATCGACTTGCTCTTCACCAGGATGCGCGCGCCGTGCGCGCTCAGCAGCTCATGCACGACCTGGTTGTGCTCGGCGGCGTCGCGCGCCCAGTGCACGCGCATCCCGCTGGCGGTCGCGTTGCGCTCGAACTGCAGGAGATAGTCGGGCAGGCGCGCGAGCGTATGCTCCTTGATCGTCGAGGCGAGCGTTCTGAGCTGTTCCCATTCGGGGATCGCGGCAGCCTCGCGGTCGCGCTTCTGGCGCAGGTCCCAGAGCCGCTTGTCGTGGAACTCGACGTGCTCCTTCGCCGCGATGAAGCGCGAGGACGCCTCGGCATGATCGACGCGCTTCATGCGGCAGTCCCGTTCAGGACCTGCGCGATATGAATGAAGCGGATTCCCAGGCCGAGGCGCTCGGCGCATCCCTTCTGGTGCATGAGGCACGACATGTCCTGCGAGACGATGTATTTCGCGCCCGCATTCTTGTGGTCGTTGACCTTGTCGTACCCCATCCGCGCCGACACCGGCTCCTCGAACACCGAGAACGTGCCGCCGAAGCCGCAGCATTCATCGGGCCGGGAGGGCACAACCACGCTGATCCCCTTCACGCGCGAAAGCAGGGTGAGAGGCTTCGAGAACGGTGGCCCTTCGATCTCGGACATTTTCGCGGCGCCCAAGCCGCGCAGCGTGGCGCAGCCGATGTGCAGCCCGACCTTGTGCGGAAATTTCGCCCACGGAAAGTCGCGCACGCGCAGCACGTCGTGCAGGAACTCGACCAGCTCATAGGTCCGGCGGCGCACCTTCTTCACCTTGGCCGTCTGGCCGATGGCGGTCAGGTGCTCGCGCACATGGTGCGCGCAGCTCCCGGAGGGGGTCACGACGTAGTCGTAGCCGTCGAAGTTCCTGACGAACAGCCGCTCGGTCGCCGCCGCGTCGTCCTGGCAGCCGGCGTTGGCCATCGGCTGGCCGCAGCAGGTCTGGTCGAGCGGGTAGTCCACGTCGACGCCGAAGCGCTCGAGGAGCTCGAGCGTCGCGATGCCCACTTTCGGAAAGAAAGCGTCGACGTAGCACGGAATGAAGAGCCCGACCCTCATAGGTCATGGTGTGCCTCGGCCGGCGCCGGAATCCACCGTCCGGTAGCGGACGGCTTGACCTAGGTCAAAAGGGGATGCGGCTCGCCGTTGAGCGGCGCGATTCTCGCGAGGCGCTCGCGGTCGAGGATGCTGATTTCCCGCCCCTTTACCAGGATCACGCCCTGCGCCGCGAGAGAGCGCAGCAGCCGCGACAGGGTTTCCTTTTTCATGTCGAGCCGCGATGCGATGAGCGTCTTGCTTGCCGGCAGCCTGGCGACGAACTGCCCGGGCAGCTCGGCCGGCTCGGCGAGCGAGGCCAGGTAGTGCGCGAGGCGCTGCGCGCCGCGCGGCAGCGTGGCCGTCTCGAGTTCCGACAGCAGCCCGAACTTGGTTTCGGCCAGCGCGGTGACCAACTGGCGCGCGAAACGCGCATCGCGCTCGAGCAGCGACAGCACTTGAGCGGCGGGAACCACCACCACGGTGCAATCGGCAAGCGCGATCGCGTCATAGCTGCTGGCACGCCCGAGCAGCGCGGCCGACTCGCCGAAGGTGTGGCCGCTCGACACCAGCCGCAGCACGCGCTCGCCGTTGTGCGCAGCTCGAAGCGTCAGCCGGGCCGAGCCGCAGGCGAGCGCGAAGATGCCGGGCAGAAGCGCGCCGCGCGCAGCGAAAGTGGTGCCGCGCGCAGCCGCGAACGCCCACGACTGCCTTGCGACGTCGGCGAGAATCGCCGGCGGCAAACCGGTAAAAAGCGCCAGCTTGCCGATCACTTGGGTGACCAGCGCCAAATCGCGCGCTCTCGCGCTGCAGCTCGGCATCATCAGCAGATCTGCTTCAGGCGCGCGCGATCGAGCAGCGTGATCTCGCGCTGCTTCACCGCGATCAGGCCGCGCTGCACGAGCGCGCGCAGCAGCCGCGACAGCGTTTCCTTCTTCATGTCGAGGCGCGAAGCGATCGCGGTCTTGCTCACCGGCAGGCGCACCGTGCAGGCCGCGGGGCAATCGCCCGGATCGGCGAGCGAATGCAGATACCCGGCGAGCCGCTGCTCGGCCGGGTGCAGCGTGGCGGACTCGATCTCGGCCACCAGATCGAGCTCGCGCTGCGCGAGCGTCATCAGCAGGGTGCGCGCGAAGCGCGCATCGTGGTCCATCAGCGCGAACAGCGCCGCGGCGGGGATGACGATCAGCTTCGACTCGGCGAGCGCGATCGCCTCGTATTTGCACGCGCGCCCGAGCAGCGCCGTCGCCTCGCCGAAGGTCTGGCCGGGGGCGACGAAGCGAAGCCCGCGCTCTACGCCGTGCGCGTCGCGCAGCGCGAGCTCGACAAACCCGTAGGCAAGGGCGAAGGCGCCCTCGAGCCGGCTGCCTCGGCGGGCGATGACCGCCCCGCGCGGCACCGGCAACGCCCAGGACTGCCTGGCGACCGTCGAGACGTGGCCCGGAGCGACGCCGCTGAACAGGGCGAGGTTGGCGATCACGCCTCGTACAAGGCGCGCTTCGCGTGCGACATCTGCGACCGGGATTGTCATACCGCTGGCTAGCCGCAGTGTTGCCCAACGCCATCCCCGCTCTTTGACCTAGGTCAACACTTCCCGCGCTGCAGTTGCGGCACGCCGGGGGCTCGGTTTTTGACCTGGGTCAAGCTGCCTCGAAATACGAAACGCGGATTCGAGATGCCTGATGGCATGCTCGCCGGAGGCAGTGGGGCGGTCCGGTCGAAGGGAGAGCGGCATGGCGTCTCGCACAGGCTTCATCGCATTGCGGCTGTTGACGGCTGTCGCCGCCGGCTTGCTCTTGGGAATCGCGCCCGCATCGGCGCAGGCGCCAGCGCAGCGAAAACCCGCGCCCGAAGCCGCCGTCTGCCAGAACTGCCACGCCGACTACGTCGAGAGCTACCTGAAGACGAAGCACGGCCAGGGCGGCAACCTGAAAGGTCCGGACTGCCAGACCTGCCACGGAAATGCCGACGCGCACGTGGCCGCAGGCGGCGGCAAGGGAGTCGGCGGGATTCTCGGCTTCAACAGCAAAGCCCTGCCGGCCGAGCGCAAGGCTGCGGTTTGCCTGAGTTGCCACCAGGGCGACCGCCACCTCGCGTTCTGGGATTCGGGCGCGCACCGCAAGCAGGACGTCGCGTGCAGCAATTGCCACAGCCTGCACGGCACGCCCGGGCCGGGCTCGACCATCGCACTGAAGAAGCCCAACTCGACGATCAGCCCGTTCGTGACCACCGAGCGCCAGCTCGAGTACGAGACCTGCACCTCGTGCCACCGGCAGATCCGCTCGCAGCTCACCAAGCCCTCGCACCATCCGATCATCGAAGGCAAGGTCACCTGCAGCAACTGCCATAACCCGCACGGGGCGCTCTCCAAAGCAATGGTCAAGGCGGAGTCGATCCCGCAGCTGTGCACGACCTGCCACGCCGAGAAGCGCGGGCCTTTCGTGTGGGGCCATCCGCCGGTGGAGGAGAACTGCCTCACCTGCCACAACTCGCACGGCTCGAACCACGCGCGCCTGCTCGCCGAGAAGGCGCCCAACGTTTGCCAGGACTGCCATGACGCCTCGCGTCACCCCGGCACGATCTACGACGGGAGCGGCGGATGGAACGCCGCTACACCCAACACGCGGCTCATCGCGCGCGGCTGCGTCAACTGCCACTACCACATCCACGGCAGCAATGCTCCCGCCATGCGGGGCAAGTTCTTCCTGCGATAGGGGGCGCACATGAAACGCACACTCCTCTCGGTTGTCGTGGCAAACGCCTTCATCGCGGCGCCGGCGTTCGCGCAGGAGGCGATGGAGTGGTCGGGCTCGGTGAGCGCGGGCGTACGCAACGTCGACAGCGACGCGCAGGATCCCTCGAAGCTGAACGAGTACCGCGACCTGCAGGAGGGCAATTCGGGCATCTTCGGCTTCGAGCTGCGCGGGCGCAGCGACCAGAACTACTTCAACGCCTACGGTGAGAACCTCGGCCGCGACGACCAGTACCTCGACCTGAACGGCGGGCGCTACAACACCTTCAAGTACCGGCTCTACAGCGATCAGCTGCAGCACAACTTCGGCTCCGGCCCGGGGGCGCTTTCGCCCTTCTCGGGGATCGGCGGCGCGACCCTCACGGCGCCTTCGCCGCTACCGGCCGTCCCGCTCTGGGGCTCGTTCGACCATTCGTACAAGCGCCGCGACACCGGCGGCATGTTCGAGCTGCAAAAGACCTCGCCCTGGTACTTCCGCGTCGAGGCCAACGAAGTACGGCGCGACGGCATCAACGTCTATGGCGGCGCGAACGGCACCAGCCCGGGCAACGGCTTCACCGACCTGCCATCGCCGATCGACTGGCTGACGCGCAATTACTCGGCCGAAGTCGGCTACTCCACGCGCCGCGCGCACTTCGCGGTGAACCTGAGCCACAGCACGTTCGAGAACGAGAACGAGCTGCTGCGCTGGTCGAACCGGTTTTTCGCGAACGGGCTCGATACCACGGTGCTGGCGCCCGACAACGAGCTCACGCGCCTCAGCGTCAACGGCAACCTGCGGCAACTCGCGCTCGATTCCACGCTCGCGGGGCGCTTTACCTACAGCAAGCTGACCAACGATGTCTCGTTGCAGCCCACGATGCTGTCGACCGGGGGGGTCAACGCGGCCACCAATCCGAGCGACCCGAGCTTCAAAGGCGACATCGTGAAGACCACGTTCGGGCTGTCGCTCAGCTCGCGCCCGACGCAGACGGTGGACACCAAGCTCTACTTCAACTGGATCAAGGAGGAGAACGACTCGACGCACATCTCCTTCGTCAACCCGGGCACCGGCCTGACCGGCGCCAGCTGCACCGCCGCCGACTGCACTCCCGAGCTCTTCGAATACGAGAAGCGCCAGTACGGCGCCGAGGCGGGCTGGCGCGTGACGCGGGCGAACAAGCTCACCGGCGGCCTGGAATGGACCGACATCGAGCGCGAGCGCGCGGATTTCCAGGAGAACGAGGAGACGCGGCTGTTCGCCGAGTGGAAGAACAGCTCGCTCGACTGGCTGACGGCGCGCCTCAAGTACCAGTTGTTGCAGCGGCGCGGGGATTTCAACCCGCACCCGACCCTCCTCGCCGCCAACCCGATGGATCTCTTCGTACGGCGCTTCGACGTCGCCAACGTCGACCAGAGCCTGGTCAAGCTCGCGCTCGACTTCGCACCCGCGCCGCTCCTCGACCTCGGCCTGGAGGCGATCTACAAGGAGAACCAATACAAGGACACGCCGCTCGGCCGCACCGAGGACACGCGTCACGAGGTCTACGCGAGCGTCGGCTACGGCGACCCGAAGAGCTGGCGCGTGCACCTCTTCGGCGACATCGAGTACGTCAAGTTCGATTCCGCCCACCGCGTGGGAACGGGCAACCCCGATCCGGCGACGCCGCCCAACGCCGGGACCTACAACTGGGGCTCGAAGAACGAGGACAACTCCTGGCAGATCGGCATCGGCGCCGACTGGGCCGTGCTCACGCGCCTGACGCTGAAGGCTTCGCTGATCTACGCCGAGACCGATGGGCACACCGACTTCAGCGTGCAGCCGGGCGGCGATCCCACGCCGCGGCCGTCGATCGTCGCGAGCGACGACACGACCCGCGTCGCGTTCAACCTGAGAGGGGTGTACGCGCTTGACCGGCACTGGGAATTCACCGCCGGCTATGCCTACGAGAAATATCGCTACAGCGACATCGCCTACGACGGCACCCGGTACGTCGTCGGGACCGGCACCCAGTCGAGCATCGTCACCGGGCAGTTTTCATTCCAGAACTACGAAGCGAACATCTTCTACGGCGTGGTCAAATACAAGTTCTAGGCCGTCGACGACCTTGAAAGGAAAGGAACCGATGAGAGTCGCACTAGTAGCTCTGGCTGTTACCGGCTTTCTGGCGGCCGGGCTGGCTCAGGCGCAGGACCTGAAGGCGAAGGGCTGCCTGAACTGCCACGAGTCGGACAAGAAGAAGGTCGGGCCGGCGCTCAAGGACATCGCTGCGAAGTACAAGGGCGACAAGGGCGCCGAGGCCGCGCTGACGGCGAAGCTCAAGGAAGGCAAGGGTCATCCGAAGATCGCCGGCAGCGACGCCGAGATCCAGGCGCTGGTGAAGGCGGTCCTCGCTACCAAGTAGCTATTTGGCCGGCTGGCTGGCGTAGACCGAGGCCAGGCTCTCGATGATCGAGTCGCTGTAGGGCAGGCTCATCTTGTGCATCATCGAGCTTTCGCGCCGGTCGTCGCGGTAGGCGCGCAGCGCCATCACCAGGTAGTCGCGGTCCTGCCCGGCGATCTTCGGGATCGCCATCTCCGGGTTGTCGGCGGCCTGCGGGCCATGGCAGCGCTCGCACTTGTCGCGCAGGTCCTGGACCAGGGTCTGGCCTTTCTCCGCCGGGCGCGATTTCTGGACCGAGTAGAACGCGGCGATGTTCAGGATGTCCTTCTCGCTCAGGCCGACGACGTAGCGGCGCATCATTTCGCGCTCGCGGCTTGTGCGATAGGCCTTGATCGCGCCGGCCAGATAGCGCGCATCCTGGCCGGCCAGGATCGGCGTCGAAGCGTCGAGGCTCACGCCGTGGGAGCCGTGGCAGCCGCCGCAGACCGCGCTGAGCGGCTCGCCGGCCGCCGGGTCGCCGACGGGAGGTGCCCCGCGCGGCGCGGGCGTCTGCGAGGCGAAGTAGAGGGCGAGATTCTCGACGTCGCGCTTCCGCAGTCCCGGGAGCAACGCGTGCATGGGCGCCGCCTTGCGCTCCTTGTTCAGGTACTCCTGCACCGCGATCACGAGATAGTGCGGCTGCTGGCCTGCCAGGCCGGGAATGCCCGGGGTCTTGCTGTTGCCGTCGTCGCCGTGGCACTTGGCGCACGCCGCGGCGAGCGCCTTGCCCTGCTCGTAGGGAGACAGGCGCTGGGCGGCCTGCGACGCGCCGGCGGGCACCGGAGGCAGGGCCGCGTAATACGCCGCGAGGTTGCGCGCGTCGGCTTCGGTCATGTGCGCCGCGATCTCCTTCAGGGCGGCGTGCGTGCGCCGGCCTTCCCGGTAAGCCGTCAGCGCCGCGAGCAGGTAGCGGCTGCGCTGCGCAGCGAGGTGCGGGATGGCGGGAGCGATGCCCTTGCCGTCGAGGCCGTGGCAGCCCTTGCATTCGCGCTCGGCGAACGCCTTGCCCGCTTCGACATTGCCCGCCTGCGGCTGGGTCGCCGCGGGGCCTTTGCCGTCGCAGCCTGCGAGCACCGCCAGGACGGCGAGGCCTAGCGCAAGACGTTTCATTGCTGGCTCCTGTGCATGACGGCCGCGGGCGTGCGCGAGAACCACATCTGGTACATCGAGACCGCCCACATGAAGGCGAACGATGCGCCCATCAGCCCGCCGCCCGCCATCACCACCAAGGCGAACGGCTGGTACAGCTTGGTGAAGTACCAGGAGCTGACGTCCAGCGTGAGCGCGAAGAAAGGCAGGATCATGACCGCGCATTTCAGCCACACCGGCCGCACGTAGGCGTGGCTGAAGATCGATCCGACGATGAAGAACACGAACGTGAGGCCGAAGAGATGGATGTGCGACACGCGCACCAGCGTGAAGATGCCGGTCCCGGTATCGCGCTCGGTCACTTTCTTCACGTTGTCGAAGCCGTTCAGGTTGGCGAGGTGTGGGTTGCTGCCGTCGTGGCAGGCGAGGCAGCGCTTCTCCAGCGTGGGCCGGATCTGCTTCTCGAACGCGGCGCGCTCGGCGCCTTCGTGCACCCAGGCCACCAGCGGCGCGAGCTCCTCCTTGGGCAGCATGACCGACATCGAGCCGCGCAGCGCAGACTCCAGGCGCGAGCTCTTGCCGCTGCCGGTGTAGGCGATGACGATGTCGTCATAGGAGAGGTCGAGCGGGTTGCCGTCCTTGCCGGAGTAGGTGTGGAACAGATAGATCAGCGCGAACAGGTAGCCCATGCCGAGGACGAGGAGCGTCGCGGTGTAGAGCACGCGCAGGCTCAGCGGCATCTCGGAAAAGTGGCGGAACTCGCGGTGCAGCGGCGTATCGTTCATGGCCGTTTCTCCGGAACCAGCACGTAGACCACCGGGCGCGCCGCCTGCCGCGAGTAGTGCGCGGCGAGCGCACGGATATCGGATTCGGAGAGCGAGGCCGACATCGCGCCCATGGCCGAGCTCTTGCGCGCGCCGCTGCGGTAGGCCGCGAGCACGATCTCCAGCCAGTCGGCGCGCTGCGCGGCGAGTGCCGGCATCAGCGGCTCGATGCTGTTGCCGTTCGGGCCGTGGCAGCGGTCGCAGCGCTCGATCCACTCGGCGAGGCTGAGGGGCTTGCGCACGTTCGGCGGCTGCGGCTGCTGCGCGGCGTAGAACGCGGCCACGTCCTGCACCGCGCGCGCGTCGAGCGCGGCGGCCGGGCCCTTCATGGTCTCGTCCTTGCGCGTTCCGTCCTTGTAGGCGTTCGTCGCCGCCGCGAGATACTGCGCGTCCTGGCCCGCGAGGCTGGGCGTGCCGGGGATCGAGCTCACCCCGGTCTCGCCGTGGCACCCGCCGCAGGCGGCGGCAGCCTTCTTGCCCGCCGCGGCATCCCCGGCGGCGGGCGTCCTGGCCCGCTCGGGCTTGAGCAGGGCGTAGTAGAGCGCGAGGTTGTTCAGCGCCGCCTCGCTCAGGGGCGCGGCGAAGGACTTCATCATGTCGTGCGGCCGTTCGCCGCGCTTGTAGGCGTCCATGGCGGCGACGAACGACTTGGGATCGAGCCCGGCGAGGCTGGGCATCCCGGGGATCGCGGTGACGCCGCTCTCGCCGTGGCAGGAGCTGCAGGCCGCCGCCGCCGCCTTGCCGGCCTGCAGCGGGTCCTCGACCGCTGCCGCCTTGCCGCCGCTCGGCCTTGGCGGCTCCAGGCCCGCGTAATACGCCGCCACCTTGACGAGCGCGTCGTCCTTGAGGAAGCGAATCGCCCCCGCCATCGGGCTCTGGGTGGGCGGGCGCTGCTGGTAGGCGCGCAGTTGCGCGTAGAGGTAGGCCGCGCGCTGGCCGGCGATGTGCGGCGTGCCTTTCGCGGGGCTGATGCCGTTGGCGCCGTGGCAGCGTACGCACGACGACTCCGCGACGCGCTTGCCCTCGGCGATGTCGGGGGCGTTGACGTAGAGCGCGCGCAGATCGTCGCCGGCGGCGGGCTTGGTCCGCGCCGGCTGCGCCGCGGCGGACCCGGGCGTCATTGCGAAGGCGATCAGCAGCAGGGCAGGGGCGAGGCGCATGGTCAGGGGCCGTTGGCGCCGGAGAACCCGATCAGCACCAGAAGGAGCAGGGCGAGGCCGAAGGCGATCAGGGTGAAGCCGAGGATCTTCGAGCCGAGCGTCATCGGCTGCGAGGGCGCGTCGACCAGGTACTTCTGCAGCTCGCCGGTTTGCACCAGCCGGTCGTACTCGAGCGTGTGCTCGCGCCTGAATTCCTCCACCGGCACCGTGCCGGTGAACATCACCACGTCGAGCGGGAACTTGTCGGGCCGGAAGTGATTGTTGAAGAAGTGCACCGTGAAGAGGAACAGCGCCGCGAGCAGCGCTTCCTCGCCGTGCACCAGCGTCGCCACGTTGAACACCCAGCCCGGCAGCACCGAGGCGGTCGCCGCCGGGAACCACATCATGAGCCCGCTCACGCCGATGATGGTGACGCCCCAGAACGGCGCCCAGTAGTCGAACTTCTCCCAGTAGGTCCAGCGGTCGAACACCGGGCGCGGCCCCCTGCCGACGAACCACTTGAACATCGCGTAGATGTCCTTGAGGTCCTGCCAGTTGGGGATCAGGGAATGCGGCCCGAACCATTGGGCGAGCGTGCGCCACTTCCGGACGCGGTTCAGGATGTAGACGAGGTGCGCCAGGAACACGGCTGCGAAGATCACCGCGCACGCGCGATGGATGAGGGCGGCGCTCTGCGGCCCGCCGAGCGCGTTGATCACCACGGGCGCCCACGCGCTGTCGGCGTACAGCACCGCCATGCCGGTCAGGGTGAGCACCATCAGGCTCACGGCGAAGAGCAGGTGCGCGAGCCGCCATATCGCGGTGAAGCGCCGGTAATGCTTTTGCTGCGCCTGCGGCATTTCGTGCGTCATCACGTGCGGACGCGGCGTGCGGCTCTGGCGCTCCCTGTACTCCCGGAAGAACCAGAGCGCGGTATGGGTCCAGAAGAAGGCGAAGGTGCCGGCCAGCAGCCCGATCATGAACTTGGCCGACAGCCAGAGTTGCGGAAAGCGATGGAAGTCGTCCGTGGTCGCATGCGGCTGGAAGCTCACGAACCCGGCGGTCGCGCCAGCGTGGCAGCGCTGGCAGGTCTTGAGCCGATTGTCGGGGTGCACGGACGAGGACGGGTCCGACACGCGCTGCACGGTATGGCTGCCGTGGCAGTCGTAGCACTTGGCAGTGTAGGCATAGCCGAGCGTGTGGACCTGCCCGTGGTACGTGTCGCGGTAGCTCTCGTAGCTCGCCGCATGGCAGGTGCCGCAGTTCTTCGTGATGGCGAGCTTCATCGATTCCTTGGTCGGGCGATCGATGTCGTGCGTGGTGTGGCAATCGGAGCACACCGCTGTCGCCGGGTTGCCTTTCTGCAGCGTTTCCCTGCCATGCACCGAAGTGGCGTAGGCCTCGAGCTGCTTGGCATGGCACGCGCCGCAGGCCTTCGGAATGCTCAGGCACCATTCTGCGCGCTGCTCGCTGCCGAGCGGGTAGACGTAATGCGCCTCGTGGCAGTTGTAGCAGGTCGCGTTGGTGCGCGACTGGTCTTCGCGGTTGGGCCGCGCATGGATGGATCTCATGTAGCGGTCGATCTGCTCGACCACCACGCCGAGCCGCGCGTGCTCCTGGGTCTTGCCTTCCTTCTGCGCGGCCTTCCACAGGTCGTCGTGGCACGTGACGCAGCTCACCTTGTGCGCGACCTTTTTGTGCGGGATCTCCGTGATGTCCTTGTGGCACTCGACGCACTGGCGCTTGCCGTGCACGCTCTTCTCGAACCTCTCCTGTTCCAGGTGCGGGGTGAATTTCTCGTTGCCGTGGCAGGCGAGACAGGTCGCGTTGCCGGATCCTGCCGCCGCCGCGGCCGGCTTGGCGCCCGAGGGTTGCGCCGCCAGGAGGAAGCCGATCATCGCTTTCAGCTCCGGCTCCGTGGCCTCGACCTTCACCGGATGGCCCTTGCCCTCCCTGAGCGCGGCGATCAGCTTGGCCGGCGCCCCCTTGTGCTTCGCCGCCGCCTCGCGCAGCGCGGGGCCCATCTGCTTTTCCTCGATGCCATGGCAGCCCAGGCATCCCTTTGCCTCGAGCAGCGCCTCGCCCGATTGCGCGCTCGCCGCGCCTGCGAAAAGCAAGCCCGCGACCGCGAGCAGAAGTCCTCCCGGTCTCATCGAGCCGCTTTGCCTTACTTGATCTTGGTCGCTTCGATCGCAGCCTTCGCGCCGAAGCCGACCGTCACCGGGAACGACACCTGGTGTCCGCGGGTGGTGATGTTGTCGTCGTGCACCGCGAAGCCGACGTTGTAGACACCGCCTTCCTTCAGCGCCTTGTCATCCTCGTTGGCAAGGTTGAGCGGACGGGTGATGACGACGGTCCACGTGCCGGTCTTCCAGCTCGCGGTCGCGTTGTTGTCAGCGGCGGAGCCTTTGGCGTCCTCGCGGCTCACGACGTAGTCCGGAATCATGTCACCCTCTTTCCAGCCCGCGTTCGGGTCGAACGGCACCGCGTTCTTTTCGCGGATCAGGAAATGCTGGCCCTTGCGCAGCTGCTTCTCGGTGATGGATTTGTAACCGACCTTTTTCGGGTCCCACATTAACTTGGGCTGGTGCGTCTTCGGATCGGCGTTGCCGCTGAACATGTCCTTCCCGGCGTCCGAGAGGCGGTACTCGAGAACGTAGCCGTCATCGGCCATTCCCACCGCGTTCGAGCGGTGCCCACGCCACTGGATCAGGTCGACGAAGCCGCCTTCGGTCTTGATCTTGGCGATCTCCTCGAGCGACTTGCCGGTCTTCCAGTCCGCCGGGTCGGCGCGCGTGGCAGGCAGGTACTTGCGCAGGTCATTCTTCTTGATGGCGCTGAGCAGCGCGTTGGCGTTCGCGTCTTCCTTCGATACGACTTTCTGCATGTCGCGCTGGCCATCGTGGCAGGTGAGCCAGCAGCCCTGCTTCGCGAATCCCGCCACCTTGCCGTCGTCGATCATGAGGGTCATGCGATCTTCGTAGATGCCCGGCTGCTTGCCCTCCTGGACCACCTTGTCGAGCTTGGGATAGCCGTAAACCTTCCATTCCGTGCCGTCGAAGCGAAGGTACTGGTGCTCGGTTCCGGGATACCCATTCTTAGTCTTCCACTGGAAGCGGAAGTAGGCGTTGCTGGCGTCATAGGCGGCCTGAACCTTGAGGTCCACCCAGCCGTTCTTGCCTTTGACCGGCGCGGGCTCGAGCGGTCCACCCTTCACCAGTTTGTCGCCTTTTGCCTTCTCTTGTCCGGTGTGGCACGTGGCGCAGGCCTCGCCACCCTGGACCGCTTGCGCGCCGGGATGAGCGCTGCCGCGCACCCACTCGTACGAGGTCTGCCCTGGGTAGAAAAGCGTTACGGTCTTGGTCGGTACCTTGCTCCAGTTGATCTTGGCTGGATCGGCGGCATGCACGACCCCCGAGATCAGTGCGATTGCGGATGCAACAGCGGTCAGCTCGAGCATTCTCATGGCAGGCTCCGTGGGAGATGGGGCTGTTCTGACTTGGATCAAATACCGGTTACCGCTTGAGGTCGAACTTGGCTTCAAGCGGCGCCGCAGCCTTCGGCAGCCGCACAGTGACGGTCAGGGTGTAGCGCTCGTCGGCCACCATCCTGAAGTCGTTGCTGTAGCTCACGCTTTCGTTGATGGTGGTCGCATTGAGCTTCTTCGTCGTGCCGCCGAGCGTGCTCGCCACGCGGGCTTCCACAACGGCGTCCTTGATCAGGGCCTTGCTTGCGCCGTCCCGCAGCGAGATGTTCACGTGATAGAGCCCCTTCGGGCCGGCCGGCATGAGACCGAGATAGATCTCGACGCCGCCTACCACCTTCTTGTTGTGGTCCGGAGCGGCAGCCGGCGCGGCCTCGAGCTTGGCCGAAGCCGCTGCCGCGGGGTTGAAGAGATGCAGGATCGCGGCGCGCAGCTCGGTATCGGTGAGATCGGCCATCCCGCCGCGCGCCGGCATGCCGCCGTGCCCCTTGATCGCCGAGCGCACCGTCGCGTCAAGTCCGAGCTTCATGCGAGGCGCCCACGCCTGCCGGTCGCCGATCTTCGGCGCGCCGCGCAGCCCCTGCTCGTGGCATTTCGCGCACTGCGCCTTGACGACCTGCTCGCCGGTGCGCTCTGCGGTCTGCGCGTGCGCCGGGCCCGCCGGGATCAGCGCCGCGCAGGCAGCCACCAATAGCGTTCTCATACGCCTCCTCCAGCCATTGTGACGAAGTGGCTCTGATGTTGAGCCGGCGTGGTGAAGACGCTTTGACCTAGGTCAACAGGCGATGCCCCACGCGGTCGACACTTGTCCGGCAAAGCACCGAGGGAGGTTCCGATGAGCAGTCTTCCGGGCATGGCCGCATCCGGCGCGGCGCGCGGCATCGCGCTCTTGCGCGATCCGCTTCTCAACAAGGGCACGGCGTTTACCGAGCGCGAGCGCGACCAGCTCGGCTTGCGCGGCCTGCTGCCGGCCCACATCCTGTCGCTGAAGGAGCAGGCCGACCGCGTGCTCGCGAACCTGCGCGGCCTGCCGAGCGACCTCGACAAGTACGTCGCGCTGAACGCGCTGCACGACCGCAACGAGGCGCTGTTCTTCCGCGTGGTGTGCGACAACATCGACGAGATCCAGCCGCTCATCTATACGCCGACGGTGGGCCTCGCCTGCCAGAAGTTCGGCCATATCTTCCAGCGCCCGCGCGGGCTGTTCATCGGCGCCAACGATCGCGGCCGCGTCGCCGAGATCCTGCGCAACTGGCCCTATCCGGCGAAGCTCATCGTGGTGACCGACGGCGAGCGCATCCTCGGGCTGGGCGACCTCGGCGCCAACGGCATGGGCATCCCGGTCGGCAAGCTCTCGCTCTACGCGGCGTGTGCCGGGGTGCACCCGGAGCTTTGCCTGCCGGTGATGCTCGACGTAGGCACCGACAACGAAGCACTCGCCGCCGATCCGTACTACGTGGGTTTGCGGCGCAAGCGCGTGCGCGGCCCAGAATACGACGCGCTGGTGGAGGAACTCGTCGCCGCGGCGCAGCAGGTGTTTCCCGGCGTGCTGATCCAGTTCGAGGATTTCGCCAATCGCAACGCCTTCCGCCTGCTGAAGAAGTATCGCGAGCGGATCTGCACCTTCAACGACGACATCCAGGGCACTGCGGCGGTGGCGCTCGCCGGCGTGCTTTGCGCCCTGCGCGCCTCCGGCGGCAGGCTGTCCGCCCAGGTGCTGCTCTATCTCGGCGCGGGCGAGGCGGCGACCGGCATCGCCGACTTGGTGGTGTCGGCAATGATGGCCGAGGGGACCTCCGAGGCCGATGCGCGCTCGCGCAACTGGCTTTTCGACTCGCAGGGCCTGGTGGTCAAGGGGCGCGGCGAGCTCGCCGAGCACAAGCGGCCCTACGCGCACGCTCACGCACCGGTCGCGCAGTTCGACGCGGCGATCCGCGCGCTCAAGCCGACCGGCATCATCGGCGTCGCCGCCACCGGGGGCCTGTTCACGCCCGAGGTGCTCGAGACCATGGCGCGCCTGAACCAGCGGCCGATCGTGTTCGCGCTGTCGAACCCGACTTCGAAGGCGGAATGCACCGCCGAGCAGGCCTATCGCCACACGCAGGGCCGCGCGCTGTTCGCCTGCGGCAGCCCGTTCGACCCGGTGACGCTCGGGGGCCGGACCTTCGTGCCGCGCCAGGGCAACAACTCCTACATCTTCCCGGGCGTCGGGCTCGGCGTGATCGCGAGCGGCGCGCGGCGCGTGACCGACGAGATGTTCATGGCCGCGGCGCGCACGCTGGCCGCTCTGGTGACCGAGGCGGACCTGGCGCAGGGAAGCCTCTATCCCGCGCTGCCGCGCATCCGCGAAGTTTCCGCGCAGATCGCCGCGGCGGTCGCGCGGGTCGCGTACGAGCGCGGCCTCGCGCTAGGCGAGGCTCCGAGGGACCTGCTCGCCCACGTCCAGAAGCAGATGTACGATCCGCGGTACTGAGCTGACGAAAGAGGAGGCAGCTTGCTGACCAGAAGACAAGTCCTGGGTGGGCCGCCGGTGGAGATCGCCAGCCTGATCGTTCACTCGCTTCCGGGCCGCCGCGACGGCCTGCGCGAGCGCCTCGTTGAGCTTCCGGGCGTAGAGATCCACCGCCGAAGGCGCTGACCGCGGAAACACGCAGGTAGCCTCCTTCGTGCAGCGGATTCTCAGCCGCGCTTGAGCTCGAAGCGGTCCAGGTTCATGACCTTGGTCCACGCCGCCACGAAGTCCTTCACGAATTTCTCCTTCGCGTCCGCGCTCGCATAGACCTCGGCGAGGGCTCGCAGCTGGGAGTTCGAGCCGAACACGAGGTCGACGCGGGTCGCGGTCCACTTGACCTTCCCGGTCTTGCGGTCGCGCCCTTCGAACAGCTCCCTCGCCTCCGAGGTCGGCTTCCACTCGGTGTCCATGTCGAGCAGGTTGGCGAAGAAGTCGTTGCTCAGCGTCTCCGGCTTCGAGGTGAAGACCCCGTGCTTCACGCCGCCGGCGTTGGTCCCCAGCATGCGCAGGCCGCCGACGAGGACCGTCATCTCAGGCGCCGTGAGCGTCAGGAGCTGCGCCTTGTCGAGGAGCAGCTGCTCGGCGGAGACCGGGTACTGGCCTTTCAGGTAGTTGCGGAAGCCGTCGGCGATCGGCTCGAACACCGCGAAGGACTCGACGTCCGTCTGCGCCTGGCTCGCGTCCATGCGCCCGGGCTTGAACGGCACCTTCACGGCGACGCCGGCCTTGGCTGCGGCCTGCTCGATCGCGGCGCAGCCGCCGAGAACGATCAGATCGGCAAGCGAGACCTTCTTCGTGAACCCCTTCTGGATGCCCTCGAGCGTCTTCAGCACTTTTGCGAGCGGCTGGTTGACGGCCCAGTCCTTCTGCGGCGCGAGCCGGATGCGCGCGCCGTTGGCGCCGCCGCGCTTGTCGGAGCCGCGGAACGTGGAGGCCGACGCCCAGGCGGTGGACACGAGCTGCGCCACCGACAGCTTCGAGGCGAGGATCTTCTTCTTGAGCTCGGCGATCTCCTTCTCGCCGATCAGCTTGTGGTCGACCTTGGGGATCGGGTCCTGCCAGATCAGCTCTTCGCTCGGCACCTCGGGCCCGAGGTAGCGGGCGATCGGGCCCATGTCGCGGTGGGTCAGCTTGAACCAGGCGCGCGCGAAGGCATCGGCGAAGGCCTGCGGATCGTCGAGGAAGCGGCGCGAGATCTTGCCGAACGCCGGATCGAAGCGCAGCGTGCAATCGGTGGTCAGCATGGTCGGCTTGTGGAACTTGCCCGGGATGTGCGCGTCGGGAATGATTTCCGGCGCGTTCTTCGCCACCCATTGCTTGGCGCCGGCGGGCGACTTGGTCAGCTCCCATTCGTACTTGTACAGGAGCTCGAGGAAGCTGTTGCTCCACAGCGCCGGGGTCTTGGTCCAGGTCACTTCGAGGCCGCTCGAAACCGTGTCGGCGCCGTGCCCCGAGCCGTAGTTGCTCGTCCAGCCCAGGCCCTGCGCTTCCAGCGGCGCGCCTTCCGGATCCGGGCCCTTATGCGATTCGGGAGCGGCGCCGTGGCACTTGCCGAAGGAGTGGCCGCCGGCGATCAGGGCGACGGTTTCCTCGTCGTTCATCGCCATGCGGCTGAAGGTGGCACGGATGTCCTTGGCGGCGGCCATGTAGTCGCCGCTCGCGTTCGGGCCTTCCGGGTTGACGTAGATGAGGCCCATGTGCGTCGCGCCGAACGGCCCCAGGTCGCGATCGCCGCTGAAGCGCTTGTCGACGCCCAGCCAGGCGATCTCCTCGCCCCAGTTCACGTCCTCGTCCGGCTCCCAGACGTCGGCACGGCCGGCCCCGAAGCCGAAGGTCCTGAAGCCCATCGACTCGAGCGCCACGTTGCCGGCGAGGATCAGCAGGTCGGCCCAGGAAATCTTCTTGCCGTACTTCTGCTTGACCGGCCAGAGCAGGCGCCGCGCCTTGTCCAGGTTGACGTTGTCGGGCCAGCTGTCGAGGGGCGCGAAGCGCTGCTGGCCGCGGCCGGCGCCGCCGCGGCCGTCGGTGACGCGGTAGGTCCCGGCGGCGTGCCAGGACATGCGGATGAAGAACGGGCCGTAGTGGCCGAAGTCCGCCGGCCACCAGTCCTGAGAGTCGGTCATCAGCGCGACCAGGTCCTTCTTCAGCGCCTTGTAGTCGAGGCTCTTGAATTCTCTTGCGTAGTCAAAGCCCCCGCCCATCGGGTCGGACTTCGAGGAATGCTGGTGCAGCAGCTCCAGCCGCAGCTGCTTCGGCCACCAGTCGCGGTTGGTGCGGCCGACGCCGGCGACGTGGGTGAACGGGCACTGGCCCGGGCTCTTGTCCTTGACCTTCATGTCCATTGTTCTCTCCTTGGGGTGCTCCCGTCAGGTCATTTCACGCCGTTAATGACGCGATGGGAAATTGATTGTGCCGATGCCGTGCATTGGCTCGCACTATGAAAGGGAAGGATCCTCGCGAGGCGGCGCGGCGCTTGCAGGTCTGCGACGGAGTACGGGGCGAGCGCTTCGTAGAAGCTCGCCACCGCCCGCTTGAGCATGCCCTGTAGCCGGCAGCCGCCCGCGAGCGCGCAGGTATTGGTGCGCTTGTCGAAGCATTCGGCAGGCATGTCGCCGCCTTCGGTCAGCCGCACGAGCTCGCCGACGTTGATGGCGTGCGCCGGGCGGGCGAGCTGCAAGCCGCCGCGGCGCCCGCGGGTATTAAGAAGGATGCCGTGCCTGCCGAGGAAGTGGACCACCTTGACGAGGTGGTGCTCCGAGATGTTGAACGCGCTCGCCACCTGCGAGATGGTGGCGCGGCCTTCCGGCGCGGCCGCGACGAACATCAGCACGCGCAGGCTGTAGTCGGAGAAGGTGGTCAGTCGCATTAGGTGTATACGATATGCACCTTTAATGCCCCGCGTTTGATCTGGGTCAAGCCGGGCAGGGCCCGCCTGTCTATCGTCGGCTGGTGTTCGCCGCGGGATTCCGTCCGTTCTTCCTCCTGGCCTCGGTCTGGGCCGCGATCGCCGTGCCGGTGTGGCTCGCCGCGTACGCCCATGGCTACGAGCTGCGCGGCGGCGTATCCCCGATGGCCTGGCATGCGCACGAGATGGTGTACGGGTTCGGGCTTGCTTCGGTGGCCGGGTTCCTGCTGACGGCGATTCCGAACTGGACCGGCCGCTTGCCCGTGCGCGGCGCGCCGCTCGCCCTGCTCGCGCTCCTTTGGCTCGCCGGGCGCGTCGCAATGCTCGTGCCCGAAGCGGCCTTCATCGATCTCGCGTTTACCGCGGCGCTGATCGCCGTGGTGGCGCGCGAGCTGGTTGCCGGGCGCAACTGGCGCAACCTGCCGATGCTGGTAGCACTGCTCCTCCTCTTCGCCGGCAACGTCCTCTTTCACCTGCAGATCTACCTCGGCCTGCGGCTCGGGCTCGCCACGCTGCTGATGCTGATCGCGCTGGTCGGCGGCCGCATCGTCCCGAGCTTCACGCGCAACTGGCTGGCGAAGCTTGGCCGCGGCGCGCGCTTGCCGGCGCCGGAAGACCGCTTCGATCACCTCGCGCTTCTGGTCACGCTCGCCGCCCTGGGGGCGTGGGTGGCTGCGGGCATCACGTGGCCCCTGGTGGCCGCCGGGGTCGGGCTCGCGGCGCGGCTCTCGCGCTGGTGCGGCCTGTCCACGGTGCGCGAGCCGCTGCTGTTCATCCTGCACCTGGGGTATGCCTGGCTCGCCCTAGGGCTGATCCTTCTCGGCCTCGACGTGCCGGGCGGCGCTGCGCTGCACGCGCTCACGGTCGGCGCAGTCGGAACCATGACGCTCGCGGTGATGACGCGCGCCTCCCTCGGCCACAGCGGGCGCGCGCTCGTCGCCGACGGCGCGACGGTCGCGATCTATGCGCTCGTCACGCTGGCTGCTCTCCTGCGGGTGCTCAGCCCGCTCTCGGGCGGCCAGGCCCTCGTCGTCACTTCGCTTGCCGGGCTCGCCTGGAGCGCGGCCTTCGGTCTCTTCGCTCTGCATTACGGACGATTACTGATTCAAGGGAGTTCCTACCGTGAAAAAACTGCTTAGCACAGTCGCCCTGGTCACGCTCGCCGCCTGCAATCCCGCAGCGCCGCCGGACCGCTACGACGTCTCGAAGATGGACCTCAAGCCCGCGCCGGCGAAGGTCACGCCGGAGCGTCACAAAGGCGCGTTCGCCGAGGGCGCCGCGCTCAGCATGGGGGCGGAGCTGAAGCCGCTAGACGCCGCGCCGGTGAAGACGGTGCGCCTCGACACCACGCACAAGATCATCGAGGTCGCGCCCGGGGTGAAGTTCGCCGCCTGGACTTTCGGCGACCAGGTGCCCGGGCCGACGGTGCGCGCACGCGTCGGCGACCGCATCCGCTTCGTGATGACCAACCGCAGCGACGAAGCCGTGGCACCCGTGCAGGTGATGGCGGCGCCGATGATGCACTCGATGGATTTCCACGCCGCAATGGTCTCGCCGCAGGACAAGTACCGCTCGATCGCGCCGGGGCAGACGATCGAGTTCGAGTTCACCGCCAACTATCCCGGGATCTTCATGTACCACTGCGGCACCCCGATGATCCTCGAGCACATCGCTTCGGGGATGTACGGGGCGGTGATCGTCGATCCGCGCGAGGGCTATCCGACCAAGGCCCACCGCGAGTACGTCGTGGTGCAGAGTGAGTTCTACCTCAAGCCCGATCCGCAGAAGCGCAAGATCGACGGCGCGCCGCTCTACGTGCTCGACAGCGAGCGGCTGCGCGCCGCGCAGCCCACGCACACGGTGTTCAACGGCTCGCACAACGGCATGGTGAGGACGCCGCTCGCCGCGAAGCCCGGCGAGCGCGTGCGCATGTTCGTGCTCAACGTCGGCCCGAGCCGCACCTCGAGCTTCCACGTCGTCGGCACGATCTTCGACCGCGTCTGGATGGAGGGCAACCCCGACAACCAGCTGCGCGGCATGCAGACCGTGCTTCTCGGATCGTCGAACAGCGCCACCGTCGAGTACCTGATTCCGGAGGAAGGCTCCTACATCATGGTCGATCATCACTTCGCGAATGCGTCGCAGGGCGCGATCGGCCTCGTGTCCACCACGGCCAAGCCGCCGGCCAAGGATCTGGAGCACCACAACCTTCAGGCCTCGGCGACCCCGACCGATCCCGACGCGGTGGCGGGCAAGCTCGCCTTCGAAAGCAAGTGCCTCGCCTGCCACACGGTGGGCGAAGGGCGCAAGCTCGGCCCGGACGTCGCCGGCGTCACCAAGCGGCGCGAGCAGGCCTGGCTCGCGCGCTGGCTGAAGGAGCCGGAGAAGATGCTGCAGACCGATGCGACGGCGAAGGCGATGCTCAAGGAGTACAACAACATCCCGATGCCGAACCAGAGCCTGACCGACGCGGAGGTCCGGCAGTACCTCAAGTACTTCCAGTGGATCGATTCGCAGCCGGCGGGTGCGGCTAAGGCGCAGGGGGGTCACTAAATCCCATGACTCGAAGCCTCGTGCTGGCGCTCGCATTCCTCGCCGCCGAAGCCGCCGCGTGCGGCTACTGCGTCGAGGACAAGATCGCCTCCACCTACGACCACGCCGTGGTGACCCGCGCCCTGGCGCAAGGACACCACGTCGTGTTCTTCCACATCGACGGGCCGCCAGCCACCCAGCGCGAGCTAGAGAATGCGGCGGCGTCGGTTCCGGGCGTCGAGCGGGGCAGCGTGCGGCTTTCGCTGCCCACGCTGACGCTTTCCGTGGCGTTCGATCCGCGCCGCGTCTCGCTGGTGGAGCTCAACGCCCGCCTCGATCGCAGGCTGGCGGCGCGCAAGCTCTCCTTCATGCCGATGCGAATCATGGAGGAGCCGGCGGATCTGAAAACGGTGAAGCGCTAGCCGGGCGTGTAGAGCGGTACCGGCTCGCCGTAGCCGCGGATCTCGGCATCGGCCACCTTGCGCAGCGCGAACCCGGGGCAGCGCTCGGCGGTCTTGTCCGAGAGCAGGATGCGCGTGCCGTACTCCTTGTTCATTTGCTCGAGCCGCGCCGCCAGGTTTACCGCGTTGCCGTGCACGGTATAGGAGAGGCGTCCGGCGGAGCCGACCGCGCCCGCCACCACCCGTCCCGTGCTCAAGCCCACGCGGTTGCGCGCGCGCACCCCGGCGAACGCCTGCGAGTCGGCCGCGCGCACGATCTCGAGCGCCGCGCGCAGCGCGTTGGCGCCATGGTCGGCCGCCGGGATGGGCACGTTGAACACCGCCAGGATCGCGTCGCCCTGGAACTGCGTGACCACGCCCTGGTAGCGCTCGACGATCGCAACCAGCACCTCGAAATACGCGTTCAGGAACTCGATGGTGCGGCGCGCGCCGAGCTCGTCGGTGAGCGCGGCGAAGCCCTCGATGTCGCACACCAGCACGGTCGCCTTGGCTTCCACCGGCTCGAGCCGACCGCCGCCGGCGAGCAGCTCGTGCGCCACCTGCTCGGGCACGAACTGGCCGAGCGTGTCGCGGATCAGGTTGCGCTCTCGCAAGCCCTCGACCATCTCGCCGAACGAGCGGTTCGCCTCGTCGATCTCGTGGATGCGGCTGCGCGGCAGCGGCTGCACTTCGCCGAGCCGGCCCTTGCGCACCAGGTGCGCGGCGCGCGCCAGCGACTCGATCGGCCGCCCGAGGCGCCGGCCACCGACGGCGGCGAGGGTTACGGCAATCACGAGGACTGCCAGCCCGGCAGCGATCGACCAGACCACGCGCAGCATCTCGTCGCGCTGGCCGCCCTCGACCGGGTCGAGGTAGAGGCCGAGAGTCCACGGCTGTCCGCCGTGCGGCGCCATCTCGCGGTACACGTAGACGAAAATCCTTCCATCGACGCGAGCGCGCGTGGCCTGCGCGCGCTTCAAGCCGGAGAGCAGTCGCGCGGCGCCGTCGGGGGAGCGCAGCCGCGCGAGCACCGGGTCGCCGAGCTCGGCAAGCGTCGGGAACGCCCCCGGCGCGTCCGCGCGCCGCTGGGCGAGCGCCGGGTGGCCGAGCACGCGATCCTCGCTATCGAGCATGAAGGGCGTGACCTCGTATTCGGCGCGGAACACGGCGAGATCCTCCGAGACCTTCGCGATCGGCACCACCTGCCCGAGCATGCCCACGAACTGACCGGCGCGGTGCAGGGGCGCCTGGTGCAGGAGCGAGGGAATGCGCTCGGCCGGCTTCCACAGGAGCGGCCGCCACGCCCGCCCGGGCTCCACCTGTCCCGCGGCAAGCCATTCGCGTACCTCGGGGCGCGAGGACCAGTCGTCGCGTAGCGCGCGCAGCTCGCCGCGCCGCCATCGTTGTGCCCGGCCTGCGGCGTCCACGATGCCGATGTCGGATACCTGGGGGGTGACGCCGAGCGCGCCGAACATGAAGCTGTCGAGCTCGCCGGGACGCGCGAGATCGATGCGCCCGTTGTTGACCGCCTCGGCGATCCAGTCGGCCTGCTCGTGAACCGGGCGCAGGCGCGCCGCGAGGCGCTGCTCGAGCGCGTCGAGCAGCGCCTCGGTCTGCTGTCCGATCAGCGCCTGGGTCGAGCGCCACCCCGTGGCGGCGCTCACATACAAGGTGACGCCCACGGCCGCGGCGACGAAGGCGCCGAGGCCGGTGACGGCGACGGTGGCGAAGGAAACGCGCTTCTTCAGTGGAGCAGCATCATAGCCGCGGCCATCACCGCGAGCATAGCGGCGACCATGACTGCGAGGTGCAGCGGACTGCCCAGCGCAAGACCTTGGTTTCCCATCGGAGGGATCTTCGGCCACCTTGGCGGCGGCGGTTTGCGCCAGGTCAAGTCATCGGTCTGCGGTCGAGGGGGTGGAGGTGCGCGAGCGCGCGGCTTTCATCGTGCGCTAGGAAAATTCCGAGGCCGGTACATTGATGTAGCTCAAGGTTGGCCCGCGGGCCGCGCCTAGCATCAGGGCATGTCGGCCAAACGCCCCCTGACGCTCGCTGTGATGCTCCTCGCGTCCTGCGCCTGGACGCCGAGCAGCAACTGGTACCTGATGGACGCGGGTTACAGCATCGACGCGGTCAACTCTGCCGAGTTCGTGATGGAGGTGCACGTGAACCAGCTGCGGCAGCTCGGCGGCGAGATCCGCAGCCCGGAGTTCCGCCATTTCGTGGCCGAGCGCGTGAAGTGGCACGGGATGTGCCCCTCCGGCTGGGCGTTCCTGCCGTGCATCGAAGACGGCTCGTGCGTCCAGCGCACGAATCGCTCGGTGACGGTGGCGGGACGCTGCGCGACGTCATGAAAGCGCGTTTGATCGCCTTCAGCATTACCACCGCGCTGCTCGCCGGCGCCTGGCTCACCTACCAGCGCGATCTGGCACGCGAGGTGGAGCGCGTTTCCACCGGCAGCCATATCGCCGACACGCGGTGCGGGCCGATCGAGTATGCGTCGCTCGGCAGCGGGCCGGCGGTGCTCCTGGTCCACGGCGCCGGCGGCGGCTTCGACCAGGGGCTCGGGATCGCGCAGGAGCTGGCTGCGCATGGCTTGCAGGTCATCGCGATGTCGCGCTTCGGGTATCTGCGCACGCCTCTGCCGGCGGACGCCTCGCCCGCCGCGCAGGCGGACGCGCACGCCTGCCTGCTCGACGCGCTCGGCGTCGAGCGCGCCGCGATCGTGGGCATCTCGGCGGGCGCGCCGTCGACGATGCAGTTCGCGCTGCGCTACCCGGGCCGAACGGACGCGATGGTCCTGCTCGTGCCGCTCGCCTATGCGCCGCGCGCAGCTCCCGCCGTGCCCTCGCGGGCGGCGCGCTTCATGATCGAGCAGGCCACCAAGTCGGACCTGCTCTACTGGGCGGCATTGAAGGGCGCCCCGTCGCTCATCGTGAAGACGGTCCTGGCGACGCCGCCCGAGGTGCTGGCGACGGCAAGCGCAGACGAGCAGGCGCGGGTGCGCAAGCTGATGCTGCAGATCCTGCCGCTCAGCGCGCGTCAGCCGGGACTGACGAACGAGGCCCGGATCGCCGCGTCGCTGCCGCGCTACGATCTCGAGCGCATTTCCACGCCCACGCTGATCGTGAGCCTCGTAGACGACTCGTACGGGACATTCGAGAGCGCCAGCTATACCGCGGCACACATACCCGGCGCGCGGTTCATCGGTTACGGGCGTGGCGGCCATCTCTGGGTCGGCCATCATGGCGAAGTCATGGCCAAGCTGATTGCGTTTCTCGGCAAGGCGGCGATGCCGCTGGCGGCGCTCAAGCGATGAGCCTGCCGCTCACGCCGGACCGAGGTAGGCCCGTTCGAGTTCGGGCGCAAGGCCGGGTACACCGTCGGCTTCGTCCTGTTCTGGGCCATCGCGGCCGGCTCGAGCTGGCTCACTCACTTTCTGGAGCAAAAACATGCGAGCCGTTAGCCTGCTGATCCTGCTGCTTCCGCTTTGCGCATTCGCACAGGACGCGGAGCGCGGCCGCGTGCTCTACCAGACCTACTGCGGCGGCTGCCACTACGAGCGCATCCACATCGAGCGCCTGCGCCCGGCGGTCCGCGACCTCGCCGACCTGCGCGATATGGTGGCGCAATGGGCGCCGCACACCAAGCAGCGCGTCTATTCGCTCGAGGAGCTCGAGGACATGGTCCAGTACCTCAACGAATCGTATTACCGCATCGGACTTCCCCCGAAGAAAAAGCAATGAAACGGTGCAGCTGACCTTCCACGGCCGAGCGCAGCGTACGCGATGAGCGGCAGGATGCTCGCGTACAGGCCGGCCTGCGGCAGCAGCCCCGCGAGCATCGCGTAGGCGAGGCTCCCGGGAAGCCATTCACGTCGCGCGCCGGCGCGGCTCGTGGATCAGGCGCTCCGCGGCATGGTAGACGAGCATGCCGCCGAGCATCGCGGCGACGAACACCGCGGCCTGGTCGACGCCGGAGGCGAACGAAACCAGGGCGGGCCCGGGACAGAAGCCGGCGAGACCCCAGCCGATGCCGAACAGCAGGCTGCCGCCGACCAGGCGGTTGTCGATGTCGCGGCGCTGCGGCAGGTGCAGGGCAGCGCCGAGGAAAGTCTTGCTGCGCCGGCCCGCGAGGGCGAAGGCGAAGAAACCGACCAGGATCGCGCCGCCCATGACGAAGGCGAGCGAAGGATCCCAGTTGCCGGCGAGGTCGAGGAAGCCGATCACCTTGCCCGGATCGGTCATGCCCGAGAGGATGAGGCCGATGCCGAACACCAGGCCGGAGCCGAACGCCGCGAGCAGGTTCATACCAGGTGCCTCACGATGAAGACGGTGGCGACGCCTGCCGCCATGAACGCGACCGTGGCGACGAGCGAGCGCGGCGAGAGGCGCGACAGGCCGCACACGCCGTGGCCGCTGGTGCAGCCCGAGCCGTAGCGGGTGCCGATGCCGACCAGCACGCCGGCGAGCGCGAGGGTGCCGAACCCGGCGTCGATGCGGGGATTCACCTCGTAGAAAGACATGGCCACCGGGGCGACCAGCAGCCCGCCGACGAAGGCGAGGCGCCAGCCGATGTCGCCGCCGCGCGGCACGAGCAGTCCGCCGACGATGCCGCTGATGCCGGCGATGCGGCCGTTCAGCAGCACCAGCATCGCCGCGGCGAGGCCGATGAGGGCGCCGCCGGCGGCCGACGCCCAGGGGGTAAAGTGGGTCCAGTCGAGAGTCATCGTTTCCTTCCTTTCCGGCAGAACTGGTCGTAGAGCACCTGCAGCACGGCGAGCGCCTGCGGGCTGTGGACGCGGTAGTAGATGTGCTTGCCTTCGCGCCGCGTCTGCACGATTTCCTCCTCGCGCAGCACGCCGAGCTGCTGCGACAGCGTCGGCTGCAGGATGCCGAGCGCGGCCTCGAGCTCGCCAACGCTGCACTCGCCCTGCGACAGCTGGCACAGCAGCATCAGGCGGTCGGGGTTGGCGAGCGCCTTCATCAGGCGGCAGGCCTCGGCCGCCGCCTCGTGCATGGAGTCGAGTTCGATCATGACTGACATTCTATTGACAAACAATATATCAGTAAATATATTGTTAGCCATGAAACCGAAGATCCCGCTCAATGCCCTCTGACCCCATCCAGGTCGCGTGTCCCGCCTGCCTCACCGCCAACCGCGTGCCGGCGGCGCGGCTCGGCGAGGAGCCGAAGTGCGGCAAGTGCGGCGCGGCGCTGCTGCCGGAGGCGCCGCTCGAGCTGGCCGAGGCGCAGTTCGACGATTTCGTCCGTCGCACCGAGTTGCCGGTGATCGCCGACTTCTGGGCGCCGTGGTGCGGACCGTGCCGCGCCATGGCGCCGCACTTCGAGCGCGCGGCGCGCGAGCTGAAGGGCCGCGCGCGCCTGGTCAAGGTCAATACCGAGGAAGCCCCCGGGCTCGCGGCTCGCATGGGCATCCGCGCGATCCCGACGATCGCGCTGTTCCGCAACGGGGTCGAAGTGAAGCGCGTCAGCGGGGCGCTCGATGCCGCAGCGCTGGTGCGATGGGCGAGCTAGAGCGCTGGAACACCCGCTTCGGGTTGCCCGACTATATCTTCGGCACCGCGCCGAACGAATTCCTCGCCTCCAAGGCCGCGCTGCTGGTGCCTGGAAGCCGCGCGCTGTGCGTCGCCGACGGCGAAGGCCGCAACAGCGTATGGCTTGCCGAGCGCGGGCTCGAAGTCGTGGCGTTCGATCTCTCGCCGGTGGGCGTGGAGAAGGCGCGTCGCCTCGCGGAGAAGCGCGGCGTCAAGGTTGCATTCGAAGTGGCGGACGTCTACGGCTGGCGCTGGCCGCACGCCGGGTTCGACCTGGTCGCCGCGATCTTCGTCCAGTTCGCCGACCCGGCGATGCGCGGCTTCCTGTTCGAGCGCATCGTGCGCGCCCTGAAGCCGGGCGGGCTGCTTCTCCTGGAGGGTTATGCGCCCAAGCAACTCGAGTACAGGACCGGCGGCCCGCCGCATCTCGAAAACCTCTACACGCCGCAGATGCTGCGGCAGGCGTTCGCCGCCCTCGAGATCCTCGAGCTCAAGGCCTACGAGGCGGTGCTCGCCGAGGGCACGCAGCACTCGGGCCGCTCCGCGCTCGTCGACCTGGTCGCGCGCAAGCCGGCGGGGCCTATTGCGTTCCGGGGAAGCGAAACACCACCATCCCGGGCTGCTTGACGCCCTTCGTCACCGTGGTGGCGACGCTGCGCTTCGTGTCGCCGAACGCGGCCTCGACCTGATAGCGGCCTGCGGGCGCCTGGATCAGGCAAATCGGCCCTTCGGCAATGAACTTCAGTGCCGGGCGCTTGCCCTCGCGGTCGCTCAGCACGACGTCGACGTCGGTAAGGTATTCGCCGCGCTTGCCGGAGGTGAACACGAGCTTGAGGCTCGTCCCGGCCTCCATCTTGGCGAGCGCCTCGCGCTCGCCTTCGCCGATACCGGCGCAGACCCAGCGCACGTCGCCGTGCTCGTTCATGGGAAAGGGCTGTGCGGCCGCGCCGGCGGAAAACACTGCCAGGGCGAGGACGGGGAGATAACGCGTCATGGGTACCTCCTTTGCGAGCCTCAAGCATCCTCGCTTCGCGCGGCCGCGTATTGATTTCGATCAAGCGGGAGTTAGGATACGGATGGCACAAGTGAGCCCGCTCAGTTGAGAACGTCCTTCACCGTCTCTAGGTGCGTCGTGTTCGCCGCGGCGCTGGCGGCCGCGAGCGCCGCGGCGCAGGCGCCGCACACCCATCGCCACGGTTTCGGCGACGCCGAAAAGTGGGCGCATGTTTTCGACGATCCCGAGCGCGACGCCTGGCAGAAGCCGCACCAGGTGATCCGGGCGCTCGCGCTCGAGCCCGACGCGATCGTCGCCGACATCGGCGCCGGCACCGGTTACTTCGCGGCGCGCCTGGCCAACATGCTGCCGAAGGGAACCGTCTACGCGGTCGACATCGAGCCCGCGATGGTGAAGTACCTCGGCGAGCGGGCGCAGCGCGAAGGACTGGGGAACCTCAAGCCGGTCGCGGGCCTCCCCGGGGATCCGCGCCTGCCCGCAAAGGCGGACCTGATCCTGCTCGTGGACGTCTACCACCACATCGAGGACCGCGGCCGCTATTTCCGCAGCCTCGCCGCGTCGCTCAAGCCCGGCGGCCGCCTCGCGGTGATCGACTTTCGCCTCGATTCGCCCAACGGGCCTCCCAAGGAGGCGCGCATCGCTCCGGAGCGCGTGAAAGCGGAGATGAAAAGCGCCGGCTACGCGCTCGCCGGGGAGCACGGCTTCCTGCCGAACCAGTACTTCCTGGTTTTCAGGCCGGGTTAACGGCCGCTGCGCAGGATCGAGACGAAGAGCCAGGCGCCGCCGACCAGAGCGCCGCTGAAGCCGAGCGCGCCGAGGAGCGGCAGGCCGAAGAACGTCGGCCCGCCCTCCACCGTCATGACGATCGACGAGCCGACGATGAACGCCGCGGTGACGATGCCGATCGCGAGCCGGTTCGCCGCGCCGTCGAGCTGGACGCCGAAGCGGTGCAGGCTGGTGAGGTCGACGTGCACCTGCAGCTTGCCGGTCTTCGCGGAGCGCAGGAGCTCGCGCAGGTCCCGCGGCAGGTCCGACAGCACCTCCAGCAGCATGCGGCCCGCGCGCCAGCCGCGCTTCGCCAGGCGCGCCGGACCGAAGCGCTCGAGCGTCGCCGCCTGCAGGAAGGGCGCGGCTTCGCCCACCATGTCGAATTGCGGATCGAGCTCGCGCCCGTAGGTCTCGAGCGTCACGCAGGCCTTGAGGACCAGCGCGAGGTCGGGCGGCAGGGCGAGCTGGTGCTCGCGCAAGAGCGCGGTCATGTCGGCGAGCATCGCGCCCATGCGCAGCTCGTGCAGCGGCAGGCCGTGGTAGCGGTCGATGAAGGCGTCGACGTCGAGCGACACTTTCTCGGCATCGACCCGTGCCGCCCCGGCCCAGTCGAGCAGGATCTCGACCACGGCTTCGGCGTCGCGCCCGACCAGGCCGTTCAGGAGCTGCACCAGCTCGTCGCGCCGGCGCTCGGAAAGGTGCCCCGCCATGCCGAAGTCGATGAAGGCGACGCGGTCGCCCGGCAGGTAGAACACATTCCCGGGGTGCGGGTCGGCGTGGAAGAAGCCGTCCTCGAGCACCATCTTGAGCATGGCCTGCGCGCCGCGGTGCGCGAGCGCGTGGCGGTCGAGGCCGGCGGCCTCCAGCGCCTCGGGGTCGCGGCTGGGCGTGCCGTCGACGAACGCCTGCACATTAACCCGCTCGCCGGTCCAGGCCCAGTACACCGCGGGGACGACGATTTCCGGGTGCGCGCGGAAATTCTGCGCGACGCGCTCGGCGTTGCGGCATTCGGCGGCGAGGTCGAGCTCGGTGCGCAGGGTGCGCGTGAACTGGCGCACCACCTCGCGCGGCCGGAAGCGGGCGACATCGGGAAAGCGCGCTTCGAGGATCTCCGCGAACCGGGCGAGGAGCCGCAGGTCGGCCTCGACCACCGGCACGATGCCCGGCCTGCGCACCTTGACCGCGACTGCGGTGCCGTCGGCGAGCCGCGCGCGGTGCACCTGCGCGATCGACCCGGCGGCGACCGGCTCGGGATCGAAGGCCGCGAACGCCTCTTCCGGCGCCGTGCCGAGGTCCTCCACGAGCTGGGCCCGCACCTCGTGCGCTGCCGCGGGCGGCGCCTGGTCCTGGAGCTTTTCGAATTGCGCGATCCACTCCGGCGGGAACAGATCCACGCGCGTGGCGAGGATCTGGCCGAGCTTGACGAACGCCGGCCCGAGCTCCTGCAGCGCGAGGCGCGCGCGCTGCGGGGCGCCGAGCTGCGCGGGTTGGTCGGAGTCCTTCCAGTGCAGGATGATGCCCAGACGCCCCACCAGGTCGCCGAAGCCGTAGCGCAGCAGGACCGCGCCGATCTCCTGCAGCCGGCCGAGGTCGCGCGCGGTGCCGGCGAGCGCGCGCAGCATCAGCGCCGCCGGCGCGGGGTCCGGCGCGCGGTGCCGCGCGCGATGCTGTCGGCGATCCCGGCGAGCATGCCCGAGGCGATGCGCGCGGCGATGGCGCCGGAAACGAGCGTCGCGCTCATGCTCTGCGCCGCGGCGTCCTTGCCCGCGCGCGCGGCGACCCGCAGGTCCTGCGCGAACACGCGCTCGATCTGCAGCAGGCGCTTGCGCACTTCGCCGGTGACCTTGCGCACCGCAGCGCGGTCGAGCGTGCCGCGCTCGAGGGCCTTGCGCGTGATGCCGCGCATCTCGTCGCCGATGTTCCTCTTCGCTGCAGGCATGGTGGCCTCCTTGTCGGGTCATCGTACGCAACCGACCGCGTCGACCTTTGACCGGGATCAAAGGGCGCCGCGGCCAGCGGGCTAGTCTGGTGTCAGAACCTTTCCAAGGAGACGGCAATGAGAAAGATGCTGATGATCGGCGCGGCGCTTGCCCTCGCGAGCTCGCTCGCGGCCGCGCAGGGCTACGGCCCGGGCTATGGCTACGGCCAGGGGCGCGGGATGATGGGCGGCGGCTACGGCGCGGGAATGATGGGCGGCCCCGGAATGGGCGGCTACGGCCCCGGAATGATGGGTGGTCCCGGAATGATGGGCGGCCCCGGAATGGGCGGCTACGGCGCGGGCGGGATGTTCGCCGCGCTCAACCTGAGCGACGAGCAGCGCGAGAAGATCTCCGCGATCCAGGAAGCGCAGCGCCAGAAGAACTGGGCGACGATGGGCGCGGTGCGCTCCGAGCAGTTCAAGCTGCGCGGCATGTACGGCACCGAGAAGCTCGACGCCGACAAGCTCGTGGCGCAGCAGAAAAAGGTCGACGAGCTGCGGCAGCAGATGCTCAAGTCGCGCGTCGACGCGCACAACCAGATCGCGGCGGTTCTCACGCCCGAGCAGCGCAAGCAGTTGCGCCAGTTCGCGCCCTGGTGGCTGACCGAGGAAGAATGAAGAACGACAGCCTTCAGGCAGGGATCGAGCACCGCATCGCCGATCTGCGCGCGGCTTATCCGCGCATCAGCGCCTGCAGCGCGAAGCTGGAGGACTGGCGCGAGGCCGCCGAGCCGCGCTGGTCCCTGCGGATCGATGTGCGCTGGCCGCAGCACCAATGCCTCATCAGCGGCCCGGCGCGTCCGAGCGCGGAGCAGGCGGTGCAGGCGGCGTTCGACGCCGCCGTTCGTTCCCTGACCTCCCATGCTTAGCCTGGAAGACTGCCTCGCGCTGTGCGACCTGAGCGAGGAGGAAGTGCTCGCGATCGCGCACCACGAGCGCATCCCTGAAATCGCCGCCGTGGAGCTCGGCAACTACCTCGTGCACTCGCCCGGCGGCGAGATGCGCATCAAGACCATCATCCGCGACGACATCGACGAGGCGCGCGCCCAGGGCGACCGCCTGCAGGAGCTGGCGCTGAAGCTCGTGCTGCGCAATTTCGTGCTGCAGCATCCGCGCTGCGAAGAACGTCACCGCAGGCAGCTCGGCGCGGTGGAGCGCCGGGATGAATGCGCCGGCCCCGGCTGACGAGGACACTATGAACGCGAAACCCGAAGAGATGTTCATGCGGGCCTGGAAGGCGCAACTCGACGCCGGGCTGCGCGCGATCGAGACCATCACCGAGAGCGCGATCCGGATGCACGAAGTGCAGCTCTCGGCCGCGACCCAGGCGCATGCCGACGCCGAAGCCACTCGAGCAGTCATCGCCGCGGCGACCGACCCGGCGCAGCTCACCAAGCTCTGCGCCGAATGGGCGCGCAGCAATGCCGGGAAGTCGTTCGCCTACTGGCGCTCGCTTCTGCAGGCCGGCACGCCGCAGGCGGCCTCCGGGATGCTCAAGCAGGAGATGATCGACGGCGCTTACCAGCAGTGGCTCGATACGGTGCAGCGCTTCTACCATCCTTTTGAAAAGTCCGGCTCATGACGGCAAAGCAGATTCTGTTCGGCGAGTCGGCGCACGCGCGCCTCATCAAGGGAATGAACACGCTCACCGACGCGGTGCGCGTAACGCTCGGGCCCAAGGCGCGCACGGTGGTGCTGGAGAAATCCTGGGGCGCGCCAATTGTGATCAACTCCGGCGTGGTGGTGGCGAAGGAAATCGAGCTCGAGGACCGCTTCGAGAACATGGGCGCCCAGATGGTGCGCGAGGTCGCCGCCAAGACCTCCGAGGTGGCCGGCGACAGCACCACCACCGCGACGCTGCTTGCCGCGGCGATCGTCAACGAGGGCATGAAGTACGTCGCCGCCGGCATGAATCCGATGGACTTGAAGCGCGGCATCGACAGCGCGGTCGAGGCGCTGATCGCCGAGCTCGCGCGCATGGCGAAGCCGTGCTCGACTCGCAACGAGATCGCCCAGGTGGGCGCGATCTCGGCCAACAACGACGCTTCGATCGGCGCCATGATCGCCGAGGCGATGGAGAAGGTCGGGCGCGAGGGCGTGATCACGGTCGAGGACGGCAAGGGGCTCGCCAACGAGCTCGAGGTGGTCGAGGGCACGCAGTTCGACCGCGGCTTCCTGTCGCCGTATTTCATCACCAACGCGGAGAAGCAGAGCGTGGTGCTCGAGGACGCGTACATCCTGCTGCACGACAAGAAGATCGCCACCATCCGCGAGCTCTTGCCGGTGCTCGAGCACGTCGCCAAGACCGGCAAGCCGCTCCTCGTCATCGCCGAGGAAGTGGAGGGCGAGGCGCTCGCCACGCTGGTGGTGAACAAGCTGCGCGGCGTGCTGGTCTCGTGCGCGGTGAAGGCGCCGGGCTTCGGCGACCGCCGAAAGAGCATGCTCGAGGACCTGGCGGTGCTCACCGGCGGCACGGTGGTCGCCGAGGAGGCCGGCATCACGCTGGAGAAGGTCGACCCGGCGGTGCTCGGGCGCGCGCGCCGCGTCGAGATCGACAAGGACGACACCACGATCATCGGCGGCGCCGGCGAGAGGAAGAACATCGATGCGCGCGTCGCGCAGATCAAGGCCGAGATCGAGGAAGCGACCAGCGACTACGACAAGGAAAAGCTGCAGGAGCGCGCGGCCAAGCTCGCCGGCGGCGTGGCGCTGATCCGCGTCGGCGCGGCGACCGAGACCGAGATGAAGGAAAGGAAGAGCCGCACCGAGGACGCGCTGCACGCCACGCGCGCCGCGGTGGAGGAGGGCATCCTGCCCGGCGGCGGGGTCGCGCTCCTCAGGGCCAGAAAACGTCTGGCTAGTCTGCAAGGAGAAAACCCGGATCAGGACGCCGGCATCCGCATCGTCGAGCGCGCGGTGGAAGAGCCGCTGCGCCAGATCGTGAGCAACGCCGGCGCAGAGCCGGCGGTGGTGGTGCAGCGCGTGCTCGATGGCGAGGGCAACTTCGGCTACAACGCCGCGACCGGCGTGTACGGCGACATGGTCGCGATGGGCGTGCTCGACCCGCGCAAAGTGACGCGCACCGCGCTGCAGAACGCGGCCTCGATCGCGAGCCTGATCCTCACCACCGATTGCATGATCGCGCAGATCCCGGACAAGCCCGCCCGGGCGCGCGAGGAAGAAATGGCTTGACCGACTGACTCGCCAAAGGAGGGCCTTATGGCCAACATCACGCGCTACAACCCATTCGAGGACTTTTTCCAGGACTTCGGCAAGGGCTTCTGGCTGAAGCCGCTGCCGTTTCCCGCCGAGACCGAGCTGAAGATGAAGATCGACGTCAAGGAAGACGACAAGAGCTTCACGGTGAAAGCCGACATCCCCGGCGTGAAGAAGGAAGACATCCAGATCGACATCGAGGACGACCACATCTCGCTGCGCGCTGAAGTGAAGCAGGAGAAGGAAGAGAAGAAGGACGAGAAAGTCGTCTACAGCGAGCGAGCCTACGGCATGGTGAGCCGCAGCTTCACGCTGCCGGTCGACGTGGACGCGAAAGCCGCGAAAGCCGAGTACCGGGACGGCGTGCTCAACCTCACGCTGCCGAAGAAGGGCAACGGCTCGGCCAAGCGCGTGGCGGTTTCGTGATGGGCGCCTACCGCAAGATTCTGGTTGCGGTGGACGGCAGCCCGGCCTCGAGCAAAGGCCTGCGCGAGGCGATCCGCCTCGCGCGCGCCGAGCGCGCGAAGCTCTTGATCCTGCACGTGGTCGACGAGTTCCAGGCCTTCGCCGCCATGGACGGCCTGGTCGGGGCGCCGGGCGCCGACCTGCTGTCCGCGCTGCGCGAAGGCGGCAAGCGCATCCTCGCGAAAGCCGTGGGGATTGCACTGAAACAGAAAATCAAACCCAAAGGCATCCTGCGGGAAATGCTGAGCGGCCCGGCGGCCTACCCGATCGTGCGCGAGGCGAGGAAGCTGCGTGCCGATCTCATCGTTCTGGGCACCCACGGCCGGCGCGGCGTGCGCCGCCTGGTGCTCGGCAGCGATGCCGAGCAGGTGGTGCGCAGCGCGTCCGTGCCCGTGCTTCTCGTGCGGACCTGACCTTCCAAGGAGGCTGATATGTTTTCCTTATTTCGATCCCCTGGCGGCGAGCATTACGTGGACCGCGGCTCGGTGAGCTGTCCGCGACGCGGGCGCGACGTGGAGGTCGATCTGTGCGCCGGCTGTGAATGGATGACCAGGATCGACCTGCAGGCGAAGCCGCCCTTCGTGCGCGGCCGGCCCGCTCCGGTGCTGCGGCTTCGCGCCTAGGTCGTTGCCAGGTTGGGCGCCACGGCCTTCCAGATCTCGCCCGCGGTCTCGGCGTAGCGAAACAGCCGCCGGTCGCGCTGCGCGATCATTCCTTTCGCGGCCAGGTACTCCATGTCCACCGCGCGCCGCCAATAAGCCTTGCCGACCAGCACGATCGGCATCGGCGCGATCTTGCGGCACTGCACGAGGGTGAGGGTCTCGAACAGCTCGTCGAAGGTGCCGAAGCCGCCGGGAAAGGCCACCATGGCGCGCGCGCGCAGAAGAAAATGCAGCTTCCTGAGCGCGAAGTAGCGGAAGCTGAAGCACAAGCCCGGCGTGATGTAGCGGTTTGCGACTTGCTCGCGCGGCAGCCGGATGTTGAGCCCGATCGAGATTCCGCCCGCCTC
>DATBSZ010000155.1:0-1623 GCA_036559525.1 Burkholderiales bacterium | reverse complement strand
ACCCCGCGTCCGTTACGGAACAAGAGCGGCTGCTTCAGCTCGACCTCGAGCTGGCGCACCCGGTGGCTGAGCGCCGACTGGGCGACCGACAGCACCGAGGCCGCCCGGCTGAAGCTGCCGAGGTCCGCGACGTGCACGAAGTAATCGAGCTGGCGCAGGTTCATGGACGTAGCCGACCCATGATATCTCGAACCGCGCTAGCAGCTAGTGCGATATCGCCATTTCCATAATCCGGCAAATGGCGAAGAATGGGACCGTAATACTTCCGAGGGGGAGAAGTTGATGTCTACCACCAAGCTTGGCCTTGCGGCCGCTTGCGCGCTGGCGTTTCCGATGCTCGCGCAGGCTGCCCCGGGAGCGGCGGAATGCACGGCGCTCGCCGGACTGCAGGATTTCCCGGTTCAACCTACCAGCATCACCCTGACCCAGTTCAGCGAGGCGACCGCGACCCTCCCGGCGCATTGCCGGGTACAGGGAACCATGGAGGCGCGCACCGGGGTGCGCGGCATCCCGTACGGCACGCGCTTCGAGGTGCGCCTGCCGGCCGAGTGGAACGGCCGCTTCATGTTCCAGGGCGGCGGCGGCACGCAGGGCAACCTGCCCGCGGCCACCGGCAGCGCCGGCACGCTCTCGCCCACGCTCGCCAAGGGCTTCGCCGTGGCGACCGAGAACGGCGGCCACCAGAACGGCGACCTGACGCCCGATCCCAACGGCATGGTCATCACCAGCGCCATGTTCTTCGACGACCCGCAGGCGGTGCGCGACTGGTCGTACCGCTCGGTCGAGATCACTACGCGCACCGCGAAGCACCTGATCGCGAGCTTTTACGGCACGCCGGCGCGCCATTCGTACTTCGTCGGCTGCTCGACCAGCGGCCGCCAGGGCATCGCCATGGCGCAGGATTTCGCCCGGCACTACGACGGCATCGTGGCGGGCGATCCGTTCTTCGTTCCGCCGCACATCTCGCTCAGCGAGACCTGGACGCTCCAGCAGGTGAAGTCGGTCTCGCCGGTGGGCGCCGACGGCAAGCCGATCTGGCACCAGAGCTACTCGGACACAGACCGCGCGCTCTTCACCCGCGCGATTCTCGAGGCCTGCGACGGCCTCGACGGGCTCGAGGACGGGGTGATCGACAACCACGCCGCCTGCCGCTTCGATCCCGCGAAATTCCGCTTCGCTGCGACCGGCGAACCGTTGCAGTGCAAGGGCGCGAAAACCGACGCCTGCCTGTCACCGGCCCAGGTGAAGGCGATCAAGAAGATGGAAGACGGGCCGCGCACCTCGTGGGGCGCGCCGATCGTCGCGCCCAATGGCTGGCCGGTCACCGGCTATCCGTACGACGGCGGCTGGATGGAGCCTTCGGGCATTCCCGCGCGCAACATCGGCACGCCGACCTCGCAGCCGGGCAACCTGACGGCCGGCACGGCGCAGCTCCCGCTCTTCTGGTTCACGCGTCCGGATCCGACGTTCGACCCGGTGGACTTCGACTGGGACCGCGACATGCGCCTGGTGGTCAAGCGCGCCGCCGGCGTGCGCGACGACACCGACCTCTCGGACTTCCGCCGGCGCGGCGGCAAGATCATCTTCTATCACGGCCTGAGCGACTCCGGCCCGCCGTGGACC
>DATBSZ010000154.1:0-3106 GCA_036559525.1 Burkholderiales bacterium | reverse complement strand
GGTATCCTCGACCTCGATCGTGCGCGCAAGCGTCGCGGTGTAGGCGAAGACGCTCTCCACCGGCCCGATCAGCCAGTCGAGGAGGTCGACATAGTGGCTCGCCTGGTTCATGAAGGCGCCCCCGTCGAACTCCCAGGTGCCGCGCCATTTCGCGCTGTCGTAGTAGGACTGCGGCCGGCTCCAGAACACATTCACCGCGACCATGAAGATCCGGCCGAAACGGTCCGCCTCGATCGCCTTCTTCAGGAGCTGCAGCGTGGCGTTGCGCCGGTTCTGCTTGACGACGAAGAGCCGCACCGCGGCCTGGTCGCAGGCTGCGACCATGCGCTTGCCGTCCTGCCAGCGCGTCGCCATCGGCTTCTCTGTGATCACGTGCTTGCCGGCCTGCGCCGCACGGATGGTCTGTTCCGTGTGCAAGCCGCTCGGCGTAGCCAGCACGACGACATCGGCTTCGCTCTTGCGCAGGAACTCCTCGTACTGCAGGTAGCCCTGCGTCCCCGTCGCCGCTTCGCCCGCCTCGAGCGCCTGCTCGTTCACATCGCACACGCCGACGATCTCGGCGTCCTTCGAATGCTTCTTCAGCGCCTCGACGTGGTTCTTCCAGATGCGCCCGCATCCCACCAGGCCGAAGCGGATGCGGCGCCCGGTGATCGGCTTGTAGCTCTGCACGCTTAGGTCTCGCTCATGGGCTTCTAACCTCTTGAATGGGGACGGATTATAGCCGCTCGACGAGAGACGGCAGCAACTCGCGCCAATCCGGCAGCGCACGCGCGAGCAGGGCGGCGAGCTTGCGGTTGTCGAGCACGGAGTACGTGGGGCGTCGTGCGGCGGTCGGAAACTCGGTGGTCCGCGCCGCGTCGACGTGCGACGTCGAGCCGACGGCGCCGACGACTGCGCGCGCAAACTCATACCGCGTTGCCTTTCCAGAAGGCACGAGGTGCAACAAGCCGCTCGCGTCGGCGCGCAGCAGCGCAACCGTGTGCTCCGCAAGGAAAGCGCTGGGCGTCGGCACGCTAGTCTGGTCATCGACCATGCGCATCGATTCGCCCGCGCGTGCCTTGCGCTGGATGATCTGATAGAAGTTCGCGGCGCGCGGCCCGAAGACCCAGCTCGTGCGCAGGATGAGGTGCCGGCATCCGCTCGCCGCGACGGTGCGCTCGCCTTCGAGCTTCGTGCGCCCGTAGTAGCTGATCGGATTGGGCGCGTCCTCCTCCGCGTACGGCATGCGCTTCTCGCCGTCGAAAACGTAGTCGGTGGAATAGTGAACCATCAGCGCGCCCAGCCGGCGGGCTTCCTCCGCCAGCATGCCGGGCGCCTCGGCATTGACTTGCATCGCAAGCGCGGTCTCGGACTCCGCCTTGTCGACCGCGTTATACGCGGCAGCGTTCACGATCAGGCCCGGCTTCACTTCGCGCACGACTCGGCGAATCGCGCCGGGATCCGCCAAGTCGAGTGTGCCTCGGTCGCTGGCGATCACCTCGCCGAGCGCAGGCAGCGCGCGCTCGAGCTCCGACCCGACCTGGCCGTTCCGGCCGGTGAGCAGAATCCTCAATCGAACAGGTCGGCCGAGCGCAACGGGCTCGCGCGCTGGTCTTTGTCGCTCACGATCGGATCGGCCTCGAGCGGCCAGCGGATGCCGAGCTCGGCATCGTTCCAGAGGATCGAGCGCTCATGCTCCGGGGCGTAATAGTCGGTGGTCTTGTAGAGCACGATCGCGTGCTCTGATAGCACGAGGTAGCCGTGCGCGAATCCTTCCGGGATCCACACCATGCGGTGGCCACCGCCGGTGATGGTGACGCCGACCCACTTTCGGAACGTGGGCGAGCCGCGCCTCAGATCCACCGCGACGTCGAAGATCTCGCCCGCCATCACCTGGATCAGCTTTCCCTGCGGCTGGCGGATCTGGTAGTGCAGGCCGCGCAATACGTTGCGCACCGAGAAGGAGGTGTTGTCCTGCACGAACTTGATATCCAGGCCGGTGGCCTCCTTGAAGGCGCGCCGGTTGTAGCTCTCGAGGAAAAAGCCGCGCGCGTCCTGGTGCACGCGCGGCTCGAACACCAGCACGTCCGCAATGTCGGTGTGCGTGACTTTCATGGCAGGAGACGATCGGTCAGCACGCGGCGCAGGTACTCGCCGTAGCCGCTCTTCTCCAGCGGCTTGGCGAGCGCCTCGAGCTGCGCCGCATCGATGAAGCCCATGCGGTAGGCGATCTCTTCGGGGCAGGCGATCTTCAGCCCCTGCCGGCGCTCGATCGTCTCGATGAAGTGCGCCGCCTCGAGCAGCGCCTCGTGGGTTCCCGTGTCCAGCCACGCCATGCCGCGGCCCATCGGGATCACCTCGAGCTCGCCGCGCTCGAGGTAGGCGCGGTTGAGGTCGGTGATCTCGAGCTCGCCGCGTGCCGAGGCCTTGAGGCGCGCTGCGATCTCCCCGACCCGCGTGTCGTAGAAATACAGGCCGGTGACCGCGTAGCGCGACTTGGGCTGGCGCGGCTTCTCCTCGATGCTGACCGCCTTGCCGCTGGCGTCGAACTCGACCACGCCGTAGCGCGCCGGATCGTTGACCGCGTAGGCGAACACGGTGGCGCCGCGCTCGCGCGCGGCGGCGCGCTTGAGGAGCTCGCTGAAGTCGTGGCCGTGGAAGATGTTGTCGCCCAGCACCAGCGCCACACGCGCGCCGGCGATGAATTCGCGGCCGATGAGAAACGCCTGCGCGATGCCCTCGGGCCTAGGCTGCACCGCATAGGCGAGGCGCAGGCCCCACTTCTTCCCGTCGCCGAGCAGCGCCTCGAAGCGCGGCGTGTCCTGCGGCGTGGAGATGAGCAGGATGTCGCGGATGCCGGCGAGCATGAGAGTCGACAGCGGGTAGTACACCATCGGCTTGTCGTACACCGGAAGGAGCTGCTTCGACACGACCTGGGTCGCGGGGTAAAGGCGCGTGCCCGAGCCGCCGGCGAGGACGATGCCTTTCATCGGTTCTGTATATACCAGCGAATCGTCGTGGCGAGACCGGACTCGAAGCTCTCGCGCGGCCGCCAGCCGAGCTCGCGCGCGATCTTCGAGCTGTCGATCGCATAGCGCCGGTCGTGGCCGGGACGGTCCTTCACGAA
>DATBSZ010000153.1:0-1552 GCA_036559525.1 Burkholderiales bacterium | reverse complement strand
GCCTCGACGCCCTGGAGATCGCCGTTCTGGTCCTCGATCACCGGGATGCCGCCGCCGCCGCACGCGACGACCACGTAGCCCTGGCTCGCGAGCGCGCGGATCACGCCGGTCTCGACGATGGCCTTCGGCTGCGGGGAGGGAACGACGCGCCGCCAGCCGCGGCCTGCGTCCTCGCGCACGGTCCAGCGGTATTTCGCGGCGAGCTGCTTCGCGCGCGCTTCTTCCATGTGCGAGCCGATCGGCTTGAGCGGATTGGCGAACGCCGGATCGTCGCGATCGACGATGGTCTGGGTGACCAGCGCGATCGCGTCGCGCTTCAGGCCGCGGCGCCGGAACGCGTTGCGCAGCGCTTTCACGAACATGTAGCCCACCGCGCCCTGGATGTCGGCGCCGGCGTAGTCCATCGGCACCGGCGGCACCTCGGCGATCGAGAGCTCCGAGCGCCGCAGGATGAAGCCGACCTGCGGCCCGTTGCCGTGAGTGACGACGATGTTCCAGCCGCTCTCCAGCATGCCGGCGAGGTCCTCGGCCAGCGCGCACACCATGTCGTACTGGTTCGGGATCGACTCGTGCTTGCGGTCGCGGATCAGCGCGTTGCCGCCGATCGCCAGCACTGCGAGACCCTGATCCTTCACGAGGCCAAGGCGAGGATCGCCTGCGTAAAGCACGCGAGCGGGGCGCGCGTGACGCCCGCGCCGATCTGGCCGACGCCGGGCTCCTTGTGCGCGATGCCGGTGTTGATCACCGGGAGGATCCCGGTGTCGACCACGCGGCGCGCGTCGATGCACGCCGGCGTGCCGGCGAAGTCGAGTGCGGGCAGGGTGAAGGCGGGGTTGCGCCGCAGGGTGATGTGCGTCATCGCGAGCGTGTTGGCGAGCGCGTCCTGCGCCGAGCCGCCGACGAACTTCACGATCGCCGGCGCCGCCGCCATGGCGAAGCCGCCGACGCCCGCGGTCTCGGTGATCGCGCTGTCGCCCAGGTCGGGCGCGGCGTCCTTGATCGACTGGTTGGGGAAGTAGAGCCCGTTCACCAGCGGCGCGGGTGCGGTGAACCAGCGCTCGCCCGTGCCCGAGACCCGGATGCCGAATTCGACGCCGTTGCGCGCCATGGCGGTCACCATGCTGCTGCCGGCGATGCCGTGCGCGGCGTCGAGCATCGCCTTGCAGGCGGCCATCGAAATGTTCAGGAAAAAGTGGTCGTTGCCGGCGATGAACTCGATCACCGCCGCGGCATCCGCCGGCGCGGCGCTCGACTTGAGCAGCGCCGGGACCAGCCGCTTGATGAGGAGCGCGGACGCGGCGCCGTTGCGGTTGTGCACCTCGTCGCCCATGTGCAGCGCCTGCGCCATCAGCGGCTTGATCTCCAGATCCTTCAGCACCTCGAGCCCGGCCTGGAGCGTCGGCGCGAGCGTTTTCTCCATCCACTTCAGGCGCGCGATGACGTCCGGCCCGTTGGCGCCGAAGCGCAGCACCTTGCCCAGGCCCTCGTTGAGATTGCTGAAGGTGCGGTTGCCGTGCGTCGGGTTGCGCACCATCCACACCGGCATCGACGG
>DATBSZ010000152.1:0-4486 GCA_036559525.1 Burkholderiales bacterium | reverse complement strand
TGGGCGAGCTTTGAGCTTCAAGACGCAGGCGGCCCTGTGGATCGCGCAGCGCGCGAGCGCGGCCGTGCTGGCAGTGTGCGTCGTCGTGCATCTCGTCACCATCGTCTACGCGGTCCAGGGCGGGCTGACGGCGGCCGAGATTTTGGGCCGCACGCGCGGCAACGCCGGCTGGTTCGCCTTCTATTCCGTGTTCGTGCTGGCGGTGACGGTCCACGTGCCGATCGGCCTGCGCAGCGTGTGCAGCGAATGGCTGCGCTGGCGCGGGCGCTCGCGCGACCTCGCGCTGCTGCTGTTCGCCGCCTTCCTCGCGTGGGCGGGAATGCGCGCGGTGGTCGGGGTTTTCGCTTGAGACAGCATCCCTCGTACTGGACGTTCGTGGTGCACCGCGTATCCGGCATCGCCCTGGCCGTGTTCCTGCCGCTGCATTTCTGGACTCTCGGCCGCGCCCTCGCATTGGAAGAGTTCATCGCATGGAGCCAGCAGCCGCTGGTGAAGCTCGGCGAGTGGCTGATCGTGGTCGCGCTCGCCGCGCACCTGGGCGGCGGGCTGCGCGTGCTCGCGCTCGAGTTCCTCGCCTGGCGCGAATGGCAGAAGAGCCTGGCCGCGGCGGCGGCGGCCCTCGCGATCGGCGTAGGGTTGGCGTTCGCCCTGGCGCTGTAGAATCTTCGCCATGAAGAAAATTCTTGTGTTGGTGCTGGGCGCGTTCCTCGTCTCCACCGCGGGCGCGCAATCCTGGCCGCAGAAACCGGTGCGCTTCATCGTGCCGTTCCCGCCCGGCGGCGCCACCGACATCTCGGCGCGGCTGCTCGGCGAGAAGCTCTCGCAGATTTGGGGGCAAACCGTGGTGATCGAGAACCGCGGCGGCGCCGGCGGCGGCCTCGGCGCAGCGGAGGCGGCGCGCGCTGCGCCCGACGGCTACACGCTCTTCTTTCCCTCGGGCTCGGTGGTCACCGCGAATCAGCACATCTACGCCAAGATGGCGTACGACCCCGACAAGGACTTCGTGCCGATCACCAAGGTCGTGTCGGGGCCGCAGGTGCTTACCGTCCCGGCGAGCTCGCGTTTCAAGAGCGTGAAGGAGCTCATCGACTACGCGCGAGCGAATCCCGGCAAGCTCACGTTCGGCCACGCTGGCATCGGCTCGCAGACCCACCTAGCCGCCGAGAACTTCGTCTGGCAGGCGAAGATCGAAGCGGTGGCGGTGCCGTACAAAGGCGAAGGGCCCGGCCTCGCCGCGGCGGTGGCCGGCGAGACGAACTTCTTCCTCGGCAACGTCGCTGCCGCCCTCGGACACATCACTAGCGGGCGCCTGCGCGCGATCGGCGTGACGAGCAGGGACGAGGCCGCGCAGCTTCCCAACGTGCCGCCGATCGGCAAGACCATCCCCGGATTCGAGAACACCGGCTGGTTCGGCCTGGTCGCGCCGACCGGGACGCCGCGGGCCATCCTGCAGAAGGTCTATGTCGACACCAAGAAGGCGCTCGAGGCGAGCGACCTGCGCGGGCGGCTCTACGTGCAGGGGCTCGCTCCGGTCGGCAACACGCCGGACCAGATGGCCAGGGAGATGAAGGCGGAGAGCGCGCTCTGGGCTCGTGTGGTGAAGGAGCGCAAGATCGAGGTGAGGTGAAAGTCGATCTTGCCCAGGTCGAGGAGGCGGCGAAGGAGCTTTACATCCGCGCCCTGAAGGCGCTGCCGCCCGACATCAAGCGCGGCCTCGCGACGCTCGCGGCCTCGGAGACCGACGCGGGCGCAAAGCGCATGCTCGGCACCATGATCCGCAACATCGCGGTCGCCGAGGACACCGACAACCTGCTGTGCCAGGACACCGGCATCCCGGTCTACAACGTGTGGATCGGGCGCGGTGTGGAAGTCGACGGCGTCGGCCTGAAAGAAGCGATCCGCCGCGGCTGCGCGCGCTCGACGCGCGAATACTCGTTCCGCTCGTCGATCGTCCATCCCACCACGCGCGTCAACGAGCAAGACTCGACCGGGCGGGGAATCCCGGTGATCAACGTGGACTTCGTTTCTGAACCCGATTTGCTGTCCATAGAGATGATCCCGAAGGGCTCGGGATCCGAGAACAACTCCTGGCTGCGCATGGCGGTGCCGGCTGACGGCGTGGACGCGATCAAGACCTTCGTCGTCGACTGCGTGCTCGAAGCCGGCGGCAAGACCTGCCCGCCGACGATCGTCGGCGTAGGCGTCGGCGGCACCGCTGATCTGTGCGTGCACCTCGCCAAGGTCGCGGCGACCCGGCCGCTCGGCACGCGCTGCGAGGACCCCGAGGGCGCGAAGCTCGAGGCGGCTCTCGGCGAGGCGGTCAACCTGCTCGGCGTCGGGCCCCAGGGCCTGGGCGGCGACTCGACCGCGTTCGCGGTGCACGTCGAGACCGCGGCCACGCACATCACCATGAACCCGGTCGCAGTCAACATGCAGTGCCACTCCGCGCGCCGCGCGCGCGCCACCATTCGTCCGGCGGGGGTGGAGTACGGCTTCTAGGAGGTTGCCATGATTACGAGACTCACAGCGGCTATCCTTTTGCCGTTTTTCTTCCTCCCTGCCTTGGCGGCATCGGCGGCGGAAGTGGCCGGCGTCAAGATCGACGACAGCACCCGCGTCTCCAACGTCGAGCTGACGCTGAACGGCGCCGGCCTGCGCAAGCGCGTCTTCTTCCAGGTCTACGCCATCGGCCTCTACCTGCCGCAGAAGAGCTCGGGCGCCGCCGAGATCCTCCAGCAGCCGGGGCCGAAGCGCGTCGCGATCCACATGCTGCGCGACGTCGGCGCCGATACCTTCACCGAAGCGCTCGTCGACGGCATCCGCGCCAACCACTCCGAGGCCGAGGCGAAGGCGCTCGAGCCGCGCATCAAGGAGCTCGCCGCGATCATCGCGGAGCTGAAAGAGGCGAAGAAGGGAATGGCGATCGCGCTCGAATGGCAGCCGCCCACGGGCACGGTGCTGCTCGTCAACGGCGCGGCGCGCGGCAAGCCGATCGCGGGAGAGGACTTCTACCGCGCGCTGCTGCGCATCTGGATCGGCGACAAGCCGGTGCAGGACGACCTCAAGAAGGGGCTGCTGGGCGGCTGATGGCGCACCACGATTTTTCCACGCCGATCGGCGAAGCGCAGGCGAGGGCGCTTCGCGTCAACGACACGGTGACCTTGAACGGCGCGCTCTTCGGCATCCGCGACGCGACGCAGATCCACATGTTCGACCGCGGCCGCAAGACGCGCTTCGACCTGCGCGGCCACGCGGTGATCCATACCGCGCCCAACGTCCGGAAGGTGGACAAGGACCCCGGCAACCCCGCGGGCTATGCGCCGATCTGCGTCGGCACGACGACTTCCGACCGCATGGAGCGCTTCACCCGGCCCTTGATGCGCGAATACGGGGTGCGCCTCGTGATCGGGAAAGGGGGGCTGCGCTCCGACTCGGGCAAGGCCTTTCAGGAGCTCGGCGGCGCCTACCTGGCCATCATCGGCGGCACCGCGGCGCTCGAGACCACCTGGATCGAGGCGATCGAGGACGTCGACCTCGACGACCTCAACCCCGAGTCGCTGTGGAAGTTCCGCGTCAACGGATTCGGCCCGCTGCTCGTTGCTATGGACAGCCACGGCGAGAGCCTCTATTCGAGAGTGAAGGAGGCTTCCGCGGCGCGGCGGGTCGAAGCCCTCCGCAAGCTGGGCGTACGGTAGAATTTCCAAAACCATAGGAGGAGTCGAATGAAGCTCTTAGCGAGAGCGCTAGCGCTCTGCCTGGTACCGCTTGCGGCGCAGGCGCAGAACCTTTCAATCGCCACTGGCGGCACCGGCGGGGTCTACTACCCGCTCGGCGGCGGCATGGCGGCCGTGCTGTCCAAGTACGTGCAGGGCATGCAGGCCACCGCCGAAGTGACCGGCGGCTCCGTCGCCAACCTGCAGCTCATCAGCACCGGCAAGCCATATCTCGCCATGACCATGGTCGACGCCGGCCTCGATGCGCTCAAAGGCCAGGACAAGTTCACCGGCAAGCCGGTCCCGGTGCGCACGCTGATGGTGATGTACCCGAACCGCATGCACGTCGTGACGATCGAGGGAACGGGCATCACCAAGATGGCCGACCTGAAGGGCAAGCGCGTGTCCACGGGTTCGGGCGGCAGCGCCACCGAGGTGATGGCGTTCCGCGTCATCGAGGCCGCGGGGCTCGACAAGGACAAGGACATGAAGCGCGAGCGCCTCGGCGTGGCCGAGTCGGGCAACGCGCTCAAGGACCGCAAGATCGACGCGTTCTTCTGGGTCGGCGGCCTGCCGACGGCGGCCGTGAGCGATCTCGCCCACTCGCCCGGCGTGAAGGTCAAGCTGATCGACCACGGCGATCTGGCCGAGAAGATGAACGCCAAATATGGCAAGCTCTATTCACCCAGCAAGATCAAGGCGGGCTCGTATCCCGGCTACGACAAGGACAACTCCATCACCGAAGTCTGGAACCTGATCGTCACCGGCGACAA
>DATBSZ010000151.1:0-5098 GCA_036559525.1 Burkholderiales bacterium | reverse complement strand
CCCGCCTACCACCACCCGGTGTTCAAGGCGCAGTACGTGGTGGCGAGCATCTCGACGCTCGGCTACTGGACGCCGATGCGCATGGCGGGCGCGCAGGCGCGGCGCGTGCTTGTCGACGCCGCCGCGACGAAGTGGGGCGTTCCCGCGGCCGAGTGCGTCACCGAGCCGAGCACCGTCGTGCACCAGCCCAGCGGCCGGAAGATGAGCTACGGCGAGATCGCGTCCTTCGCCACTCCGCCGGCGACGCCGCCGGCGATCGACGCCACCAAGGACCTGAAAAAGCCGGGCGACTATCGGCTGCTCGGCAAGGGCGTGCCGCGCGTCGACGTGCCGGCGAAAGCGACGGGTGCGGCGAAATACGGCATCGACGCTCGCGTTCCCGGCATGGCGTACGCCACTTTCGTGCGCTCGCCCGTCAGGGGCAGCGGCCCCGCTTCCTCGAACGCCGCCGACGTGAAGAAGCTTCCCGGCATCGTCGACGTGGTGACGCTCGATCACGGCGTCGCGGTGGTCGGCGAGACCTTCGCGGCGGTGAGCAAGGCGCGCAAGCAGCTCAAGGTCACCTGGCGCAGCGGTCAGCCAGGCGATGCGATCAACACCGACAAGGATCTCGAGACCTACCTCGGCGACGGCCGTGATCCCAAGCGCGTCGGCGTGGAATGGAAGTCGAAGGGCGACCCAGCGAAGGCGATCGGCGGCGCCGCACGCACCGTGAGCCGCGAGTACCTCAGCGATCACGTCTACCACGCGCAGATGGAGCCGATGAACGCCACCGCCGACGTACGGCGGGACGGCATCGACATCTGGGCCGGCACGCAGGCACCCACGCGCACGACGCTCGACGTGGCGAAGGCCCTCGGCACCACGCCGGACATGGTGCGCGTGCACCAGCAGTACCTCGGCGGCGGCTTTGGCCGGCGCGCGACCGTCGAAGCCTCGGTCGACGCTGCGCTCATCTCGAAGGCGGTGAACCGGCCGGTGAAGCTGATCCTCAGCCGCGAGGACGATCTCCAGGCGGGCACTTTCCGCCCGATGACCTCGCAGCGGCTCGACGTCGGCGTCGACGCGGCCGGCAAGATCGTCGCCTGGCAGCACCGCGTGGTCGGCGAGCCGGTGGGCGACTTCGTCTATCACCCCGGCTACAACAAGGCGGCGAAGGACCGCGACACCATCTTCATGATGGGCGCCGAGCTTCCCTACTACAACAAGATCGACCACTGGCGCTCCGAGCACCTGATGGAGCCCGAGCGCACCCGAGTGGCGGCGTGGCGCGGCATCGGCGCGGGCTACACCAAGTTCGCGATCGAGTCGATGATCGACGAGCTGGCGCACGCGGCGAAGATGGATCCGCTCGCCTATCGCCTGGCGCACACCGACGACGGCCGCGCACGTCGCGTGCTGGAGAAGGTGGCCGAGATGTCGGGCTGGGGCAAGAAGCCCGCTGCCGGGCGGGCGCGCGGCATCGCTTTCGCCGAATACGGCATCCTCGCACCCAAGGTCGGCTCGCTGGTCGCTGCGGTCGCCGAGATCTCGGTCAACGAGAAGACCGGCCGCATCCGGGTGCACAACTACTGGGCGGCAGCCGACGCCGGTCTCGCCATCAATCCGCCCGCGTTCGTCGGCCAGATGGAAAGCGCGATCGTCTGGGGCCTGTCGTGCGCGCTGAAGGAGCGCGTGACGATGGTCAACGGCGTGGTGCAGCAATCGAACTTCCACCAGTACGAGCTGCTGCGCATGTCCGAGGTGCCGGAGATCAAGGTGGAGATCATCACCGGGGCCGCGCCGATCCCGAGCATGGTGGGCGAGCTCGGCGTGCCGTGCACCGCCCCGGCGGTCGCGAGCGCGTTCTTCGCGCTCACCGGCCGGCGGCTCTACCACATGCCGTTCACCCCGGCCCGCGTCCAGGCCGCGCTCAAGGCCAAGAGAATAGAAGCCTAAAGAAAGCAAATCAGGGACAGACCACGTTTTCCTCTTCCCGGGAATCCGGGAAAACGTGGTCTGTCCCTGATTCTATTTGGGCTTGTCGCCGGCCAACGTTATGCGGTGCATCACGCGGCGGTGGCCATGGTAGTCGTTGACCGGGTTGTGCTGGGTGCAGCGGTTGTCCCAGAACGCGAGCGAGCCGACTTCCCAGTGGAAGCGGCAGGTGAACTCGAGCTTCACCTGGTGCCGGAACAGGAACTCGAGCAGCGGCGCGCTCTCCGCCTCGGTCATGCCGCGGAAGCGCACGGTATGGCCGAAGTTGACGTACAGCGCTTTGCGGCCGGTCTCGGGATGCGTGCGCACCACCGGGTGCTCCGCCTCGTAGTGTTCTGAATAGTGCTTGACCCTGTCCTCGCGGGTGCGTGTGACATCTGCCTTTGCCGAGGAATTCACCGCGACCAGCTTTTCAAGAACTCGTTTCATCCCCTCCGACAGCGCCTCGTGGGCGAGGTACTGGCTGGCGAACTCGGTGTCGCCGCCGTAGGCCGGCACTTCGCGCGCGAGGAGCATCGAGCCCATCGGCGGCTCCTCGAGGTACGCGGTGTCGGAGTGCCAGATGCCGCCGAAATTGTGCCGCTCGTGCTCGAGCTTCTTCACCTCGATCACCTCGGGAAAGCCCTCGATGCCCTTCACGAACGGATACTCGATCGGCCTGCCCATGCGGCGCGCGAACGCCATGAACTGTGCGGGGCCGAGCTCCTGGTCGCGGAAGAAGACGACCTGGTGCTCGAGGAACGCCTTTCGGATCTCCTTCTCGGGGAAATCTTTCGAGAGGTCGACGCCGAGAAGCTCGGCCCCCAGCGCGCCGGAGATGCGCCGCACTTCCATCTAGAACGTCCCGGGGTAGCCGCCGCCGTCCATGAGCAGGTTCTGCCCGGTGATGAACCCGGCCTGCGCGCTGCACAGGTAGGCGCAGGCGTCGCCGAACTCCTCGATGGTGCCGAAGCGGCCCGCGGGGTTCGCGTCGGTGCGCGCCTTGCGCAGCTCGTCGGCCGTCTTGCCGAGCTTCTTCGCGTTGAACTCCAGGTTCGAGCGCAGCCGGTCGGTCTCGAACGGCCCGGGCAGCAGGTTGTTGATGGTGACGTTGTGCCGCACGGTGGTGCGCGACAGCCCGGCAATGAACCCGGTGAGTCCGGTGCGCGCGCCGTTCGAAAGGCCGAGCTCGGCGATCGGGGCCTTAACCGCGCCCGAAGTGATGTTGACGATGCGCCCGAATTTCCGCGCGACCATGCCGTCGACCACGTCGCGGATCAGGAGGATCGGCGTGATCATGTTCGCTTCCAGTGCCTTCACCCACGCGTCGCGGTCCCAGCCGCGGAAGTCCCCCGGCGGCGGGCCGCCCGCGTTGTTCACCAGGATGTCGGGCGCGGGCGCAGCCCTGAGCGCCGCCTCGCGGCCCAGAGGCGTCGTGATGTCGCCCGCGACTGTTTTTACGTTCACGCCGAATTTCTTCAACTCCGTCGCGGTGGCTTCGAGCGCTTCCTGCCCGCGCGCCGTGATCACCAGGTTCACGCCCTCGCGCGCGAGCGCCAGCGCGCAACCCTTGCCGAGGCCTTTCGACGCCGCGCACACCAGCGCGGTCTTGCCGCGTATGCCGAGATCCATGGTCAGCCTTTCTTGAGAGAAACCAGGAGAACACCGAAGATCACCAGCGCCCCGCCCAGCGCCTGCACCCCGGTGAAGGGTTCATCCAGCCCGAGCGCGCTGGTGACCGCCACGCTCACCGGCCCGACCGCGCCGATGAGCGCAAAGTGGTTTGCGCCGATGCGGTTCAGCGCCTCGGCCTGCAGGAAGAGCGGCAGCACCGTGCTCGCGGTCGCGAGGATGATGGCGTAGGTCCACACCGCGCCGGGCAAATCCAGCGATGCCATCGATTCCATGAAAAGAAACTGGATCACGGCCGGCACCGTGGCGACCACGGTGGAATACGCGGTAAAGCGCATCGATCCGACGCGCTTCACCATCTGGCTGCCGATGACGAGATACACCGCGTAGCAGAGCGCCGAGGCGAAGATGAGCAGCACGCCGAAGGCGAAAAATTTCCCCTCGGGCGTGACGGCGAGCTGGTTCGAAACCACGAGCGCGATTCCGGCATAGCTCAGCACCAGGGCCACGAGCTCGCGGGGCCCGGGGGTCTTTCGCAGGAAGAGAAACGAGAGCAGGACCACGAGCGTGGGAAAGAGGTACAGGATCAGCCGGCCGACGCCGGCCCCGACCCACTGCAGGCCGATGAAGTCGAGGAAGCTCGCCCCGTAGTACCCGAGGAAGCCGAGGCCGGCGATCCCCGCCCAGTCGCGCCGCGTGAGGCGCGGCTCGGTATTGCGCAGCCACCAGGCGATCGCCAGGAAGAAGGGCAGCGACAGCGTCATGCGCAGGAAAAGCAGCGTGACCGGGCTGACCGGGTGCGCGGCGTACGAGAGCTTGATCAGGATCGGCCGAAACGAGAACGCCAGCACTCCGATGAGCGCGAACAGGATCCCCCACGCCCGATACGAACCTTCGTTCAACGGCGCCGGCCGCTGCCGAGGATCGAGCCGAGCACCCCGCGGATGATCTGCCGGCCGAGCTCCGAGCCGATGGCGCGCGCCGCGCTCTTGGTGGCCGCGTCGAAGACGCTTTGCGGTTGACGGCCGGCGGGCTTCTTCTGCTCTTCCTGGACCACCGGTTTTTCCTCGGCGCGGCCCTTCAGCTTTTCATAGGCCGATTCGCGCTCGACGGTCTTCTGGTACTTCGAGAGCAGCGAGGAGGCGCGCATCATCTGCGCGCGCTCCTCCATGCCGATCGGTCCGACCTGGCTCGCCGGCGGCACGATGAAGGCGCGCTCGACGATCGTCGGGCGGCCCTTCTCGTCGAGCAGGCTGACCAGCGCCTCGCCGACGCCGAGCTCGGTGATCACTTGCTCGGCCTTGAGCTTGGGATTGGGGCGCAGGGTATCGGCGGCGGTCTTTACCGCTTTCTGGTCGCGCGGGGTGAAGGCGCGCAGCGCGTGCTGCACGCGGTTGCCGAGCTGGCCGAGCACGCTTTCGGGCACGTCGAGCGGGTTCTGGGTCACGAAGTACACGCCCACGCCCTTGGAGCGGATCAGACGCACCACCTGCTCGACTTTCTCGACCAG
>DATBSZ010000150.1:0-12269 GCA_036559525.1 Burkholderiales bacterium | reverse complement strand
GAGGTGAGCGCCGCGATCCGCTCCAACCCGTTCAACGAGCACGTGATGGCCTTCACCGGCTTCGATTTCGCCGGCGGCTTCGTGTTCCGCGAGAACGCCGCGACCATCTTCGTCACGCAGACGCACTGGGACAAGCGCCCGATGCCGGTGGGCGCGCTGGTGGGCGAGTTCTACGGCAAGACCGCGCACATGAAGGAAGGCCTGGCGATCGCGTTCCCGCCGCCGGCGATCTTCGGCCTGGGAACCGCGGGCGGCTTCGAGTTCTACATCCAGAACCGCGGCGAAGGCGGCGCGAAGCGGCTCTGGGAGGTGACGCAGCAGTTCATCGGCGCCGCGTCGCAGAGCCCGAAGCTCGGGATGGTGAACACCTTCTGGCGCGCCAACGTGCCGCAACTCTACGTGGACGTGGACCGCGAGAAAGCGAAGTCGCTCGGCGTGCCGCTCGACGACATCTTCAGCACGCTCGCCGCGACGCTGGGGAGCTACTACGTCAACGACTTCAACAAGTATGGCCGCACCTGGCAGGTGCTGATGTCGGCCGAGTCGGCGCAGCGCGGCAGCCCGGAGGATGTGGGCGCCGTCTATGTGAAAAGCGAGAAGGGCGAGATGATTCCGCTGCGCTCGCTCGCGCGCATCGAATACTCGAGCGGCCCCGGGACGCTCACGCGCTTCAACAACCTGCCTGCGGTGCAGGTCCTGGGCGGCGGCAAGCCCGGCGTGAGCTCGGGCGACGCGATCGCCGAGATCGAGCGCATCGCGCGCGAAGTGCTGCCGCCCGAGTTCAGCCTCGACTGGAGCGGCGCGTCGTACCAGGAGAAGAAATCCGGCGGCACGTCGGTGCTGGTGCTCGCCCTCGGCGCGCTCATGGCGTTCCTGATCCTCGCCGCGCAGTACGAGAAGTGGTCGCTGCCGCTCTCGGTGATGCTCGCGCTGCCGTTCGGGACTTTTGGTGCTTTGGCCGCCGTATGGCTCCGCGGCCTCACCAATGACGTCTACTTTCAGATCGGGCTGGTGACGCTGCTCGGCCTCGCGGCGAAGAACGCGATCCTGATCGTCGAGTTCGCGGTGCTCAAGCACGAAGAGGGGCTGTCGGCCTCGGCCGCCGCGGTGGAGGCGGCGCGGCTGCGCTTCCGGCCGATCCTGATGACCTCGCTCGCGTTCATCCTCGGCGTGCTGCCGCTCGCGCTCTCCAGCGGCGCCGGCGCCGGCGCGCGCATCTCCGCCGGCACCGGCGTGATGGGCGGGATGCTCGCGGCGACCTTCCTCGCGATCTTCTTCGTGCCGACGTTCTTCAAGCTGTTGACCGACCGCCACCTCACCGAGAAGCGCTCGAGCCGGGAGATCAAGGACGAAGCCGCGCATGCGCGCAATGTCACCCACGCGCCCATGCAGCATCCCCATCACGCGCCCCATGGAGCGGGGGACGAATGAAGAGGATTTCATTCCTGGTTTCGGTTCTGCTGGTGGGCTGTTCGGTTCAGCCCAAGTACGAGAAGCCGGCGGCGGAGGTGCCCGATGCCTGGACGGAAACCGCGCCGCGCTTTGCCGAGGACGGCCGCTGGTGGCGCATCTACCAGGACCCGGAGCTCGACAAGACGATCGACGAAGCGCTCGCCAGCAACGGCGACCTGCTGGTCGCCGCGGCGCGCGTCGACGAGACGCGTGCGCTGCTCAGCGAGGCGCGCTCGTTCTTCTGGCCGCGCATCGACGCCGTGGGCTCGGTGGCGCGCCAGCGCAACTCCGAGCGCACCGCGTTCTCGCCGCCCGGGATCCCGAACGAGTTCACCACCTACCGCGCGGCGCTCGAGGTGTCGTACGAGGCCGACCTCTTCGGACGCCTGCGCTCCAACGCCGATGCGGCGCGCGCCGAGCTCGAGGCGAGCGAAGCCTCGCGCGAGGCGGTGCGCCTCGCCCTGGCCGCGCAGGTCGCGCGATCGTATTTTTCGCTGCGCTCGCTCGACGAGCAGGTGGCCCTGACCCGGCAGACCATCGTCTTGCGCGAAGATGCCCTCGCATTGCAGCGCAAGCGCTTCAATGGCGGCGTGATCTCGGAGTTCGAGCTGCGCCAGCTGGAAGCCGAAGCGGCGGTGGTGCGCGCGCAGCTTCCGCCGCTCGAGGCCCTGCGCGAGCGCGAGGAGGTGGGGCTTTCGGTGCTGCTCGGCCGCTCACCGAAGCAGGTTTTCGAGGGAAACGTCAAAGTCAAAGTTTCAATGGATGAGGTGCCGGGACCGCCCGCAGTGCCCTCCGGCCTGCCCTCGGAGCTGCTGCTGCGGCGCCCCGACCTGGTCGAGGCCGAGCGGCTGCTGGCGGCGTCCAACGCGCGTGTCGGCGTGGCGCGCGCCGAGATGTTCCCGTCGATCGTGCTCACCGGCGCGCTCGGCTCCGAGAGCTCGTCGCTCTCCGACCTCTTTTCCGGGCCGTCGCTCATCTGGTCGCTCGCCGCCGGCATCGCCCAGCCGATCTTCCAGGGTGGCCGGTTGAAGGCGCGCACGGAGGCGGCCGAGGCGCGCGAGCGCGCCGTGCTCGCGCAATACCAGCAGGCGATCCGCGCCGCGTTCGGCGAAGTGCGCGCCGCGCTCATCGCGCAGTCGCGCGCGCGCGAAACCTACGATGCCGAATCGGCGCGCGCCACGGCGCTCGCCCAGACCCTGCGCCTCGCGCGGCTGCGCTACCAGAACGGCGTTTCGAGCCAGCTCGACGTCATCGACGCCGAGCGCGGCCTGCTCGAGGCGCAGCGCGCGCGCATCGCGGCGCTGCACGCTCACCGCGCCGCCGTGGCGGACCTCTTCAGGGCGCTCGGCGGCTAGTCGGAGCCGTCGCGGCGGCGAAAGCGCAGGGCGAACGCCTGCGTCCGCCAGTTGAAGCGGATGGCGAGCCCCCGCAGCAGCATCGTGACGGCGATCGCGGTGTACGCCGCCCACTCGACGTCGACGCCGTAGCGGTGGCTCATCACCACGAAGGCAGCGCAGCCGACGAGCGTGGCGAGGACGTAGACCTGCCCGGGCTTGAGCAGCAACGGCTCTTCGCGCACCAGCACGTCGCGGATCAGCCCGCCGCCGACCGCGTTGCACAGGCCGACCAGCACCGCGGCTTCCGGCGGCACGCCGGCGACCAGCGACTTGTTGGCGCCATAGACCGCGTAGACGCCGATCGCAATCGCGTCGACGTAGGCGATGAGCATCTGGAAGCGATCGGCGAGGCGCTGCGCCAGCCCGCCGATCACCAGCGCGGCGATCACCACCCAGAGAAAGCGCGCATCTTTCATCACCGCCGGAATTTCCTGCAGGAAGATGCCGTCGCGCAGCAGGCCGCCACCGACGCCGGTGACGAAGGCAAGCACGAAAGCGCCGACCACGTCATAGCCGCGCTTGGTCGCCGCCCAGACTCCGGTCAGCGCGAACAGGAACACGGCGGCGAGATCGAACCAGATCGGCAGCAGGAATGAGACGCCTACCATGCCGCAATACTACGCGTGCCTTGCGAACGAAGAAGCGCTAGATGCCGAAGGCCAGGCGGAAGGCTTCGCTTCCTTTTGGCGTGATGTTGACGGCCCGCGACCGGCGCTGCCGCTGGACCCAGCCGCGGGCGACATAGATGTCGAGCAGCGCGTCGCCTAACGCCCCGCCCAGATGCGGGCGGCGCTGCGTGAGATCTACGCAGGGGCGCGCGAATGCCCGCCGGCTGTGTCGGACCGTCGCGAGATCGATTTTGAGCGCGCCGAGCTTCCGCTCTCCGGCTATGGTCACAACGTAGTCACGTCCGTCCGGCACGAGCCAGCGACGCTCGAGCATGGCTTGCAGGATGCGGACGGCCGTTTCCCCCGCGAGATGGCCGTAGCAGGTTCGGGCAATCAGAAACTGCGCAGGCGCAGCCGCCGGCCTGGCCGGCCTCGGCTCGCGTGCGCGCCCGGCTGCGCCGACGGACGCGAGGTCTTCCACCACCCCGGCGACTTCGGGGCTCGCGAGGCGGAAATAGCGGTGGCGGCCCTGCGGCTGCGCGGCGAGCAGGCCGCCGTCGACGAGCTTCGCAAGGTGCATGCTCGCCGACTGGGCCGAGACGCTCGCGGCGTACGCGAGCTCTCCCGCGGGCCGCATCGTGCCGTCGATCAGCGTCCAGACCATGCGCGCGCGCGCCGGGTCGGCGAGCAGGGCGGCGATGCGGGTGATGGCGGGCAGGTCTTCCATAGTTCAGCGCTCCGTGAAACGTCTAAGTTAGCGCAGGCATAGAATGCTGTCCATATGGCCGACGATCTCGCAGAGCTGCGCGCGTTGAACGGCGCCTACGTGCGCGCCGTGCAGCATTCCGATGCCGCCTGGTTCGAACGGCACCTGGCGGAGGATTTCGTGAACACCAACCCCGACTGCACGCTGTCCGAGCGCCCGGCCTTCCTCGAGCGCGTCGCGAAACCCGCGGGGGTGAGCGGGCTGCGCGAGGAGGACGTGCGCATCCGGATCCTGGGCGATGTCGCGCTGATTCACGCCCGCACCACGTACGCCAGGACCGATGGCCGGCCCGGGGCCGGCCGCTATACCGACATCTGGCAGCGGCGTAACGGCCGCTGGCTCTGCATTGCGGCGCACGTCAGCCGCGGTTAGGGGATCCTCTAGCTGAAGACGTAGGCATCCATCGCCAGGACGCCGCTGTCGATGGCGTCGTAGACGCGCTCGGGCTTCGCTTTTTCCGAAGCGGCGCCGAGCGCGAAGAAGAGCGGCAGGAAGTGCTCGTCGGTCGGATGTGCCCGCGCGCCGTGCGGCGAGCGCGAGCGATAGTCGATCAGGCTGTCGACGTCTCTTTCTTTCAGTTTCTCGAAAACCCAGGCCTGGAACTCGCGCGCGTACGGGGCGGGTTGACCCTGGCCACGTGCCCAGTCTCGAAGGTTATGCGTCATATGGCCAGAGCCGATGACGAGCACGTCTTCTTCACTCAACTTTCTCAGTGAACGTCCAAGCTCGACGTGGTGCCGGGGCCCCAGCGCGGGCTGCACCGAGATCTGCACGACCGGCACGTCCGCGTCCGGATACATATAGAGCAGCGGCGACCAGGCGCCGTGGTCGAGCCCGCGGCAGCCGTCGATGCCGGCGGTGAAGCCGGCGGCCTTGAGCAGGGCCTGGGCGCGCTTCGCCACCTCCGGCGCGCCGGGCGCCGGATAGCGCAGGCGGTAGAGCGGCTCGGGGAAGTTGTAGAAGTCGTGCACCGTCTCGGGCCTATCCGAGCCGGTGAGCATCGGCAGGTTGGTCTCCCAGTGCGCCGAGGCGATCAGGATCGCGCGCGGGCGCGGCAGGCGCTGCGCGAGCGCCTTCCACGCCTCGCCGGCCGCGCCGGGCTCCAGCGCGTGCATCGGCGAGCCGTGGGAGATGAAGACGCTAGGAAGCAAACTCAGGCCGCTTTCTTCAGAAGACCTTCGGCCTGGAGCGCCTCCTGAACCTTGGGACGCGCGCCAACGCGCTTGTGGAACGCGGCGAGGTTCGGCCATCTTGCGAGGTCGATCTGCGTGGGTCGGGTCCACCCGAGCAGCACGAAGAGATACGCGTCCGCCACCGTGAACTGCTTGCCCATCAGATAGTCTTTGCCGGCGAGCTGTTTCTCGAGCCAGTCGAAGCGCGCGGCGAGGGTGTCTTTGACGATCTTCTTGTACTCCTCGGGCGTGTTCGGCTTGAAAAGCGGCGAGAACTGCTTGTGGACTTCGGAGGTCAGGAAGTTGAGCCACTCCTGCAGCCGGTAGCGCTCGAGGCTGCCGGCCTTGGGCGCGAGCCCGGACTCGGGCTTCTGGTCGGCGAGGTACTGCACGATCGCCGGGCCTTCGGTCAACACCTGGCCGTCGTCGAGCACGAGCGCCGGGACGTAGCCGCGCCCGTTGATCTGCCAATAGTCGCCGCCGCCTTCGATGGTCTTGTCCTTCGTGTTCACTTTCTTGAGCTCGACGGGGATGCCGAGCTCGCGAGACACGATGTGGGGGGACAGGGAGCAGGCTCCCGGGGCGTAGTAAAGCTTCATTTAGTCAGTCTCCTGTTGTAAGTGAGTACTTCGTAATCATGTGAGTGCAGGGATCTTTCCCAGCTGGCCGGCGTGGAAGTCGGCGTACGCCTGCTGGATCTCCCGCGTGCTGTTCATGACGAACGGCCCGGAGCCGACGACCGGCTCGTCGATCGGCGCGCCGTTCATCACGAAGACCACCGCATCCGTCGCGGCGTCGATGACGATGCCGTCGCCCTCGCGCTCGAGCACAACCAGCTCGCCCGCGTTCGCGGCCTCGCCGTTGACGGTGGTTTTTCCCTCGACGATGTAAAGCCCGGCGCTGAAGCCCTCGTGCAGGTCCAGGCGGAGCTGCTGCCCGGCGCGCACCCGCGCCTCGAGCAGGTTCACGGGGGTGAACGTTTGCGCCAGCCCCTTTACCCCGCGGAACTCGCCTGCAATGACCCGAACATTCCCCTCGGGTAACGCCACGGAAGGAATCTGTTCCCTGGAAAGGGTTTGGTAACGCGGCGGCGTCATCTTCGACTTCGCCGGCAGGTTCACCCAGAGCTGCAGCGCGTGGAAGCGGCCGCCGCGGCGCGTGAAGGCGTCGCTGTGCATTTCCTTGTGCAGCAGGCCCGATCCCGCGGTCATCCACTGCACGTCGCCCCTGCCGATGCGGCCGCCGTTTCCGGCGGTGTCCTCATGATCGACTTCGCCGTCGAGCACCACGGTGACGGTCTCGAAGCCACGGTGCGGATGCCAGCCGACGCCGCGCGGCTTGGCGGCCGGCGGAAAGTCGAACGGGCCCGCGTGGTCGAGCAGCAGGAACGGCGAAAGCTCGGGATGGCGTTGATAGTCGAGCACGGAATGCACGGGGAAGCCGTCGCCGACCCAGTGCCCTTCGGGCTGGCGGTAGATGCGCAGGACGTTTTTCATGCGCACTAATATGAGCCCCAGACTCCTCGGGATAAAGATCTATCTATAGAGGATATAATCCCATTAATCGCAACAATGGACCGACTCAGCGCCATCCAGGTATTCGCCCAAGTCGTTGAATCGGGAAGCTTTGCCAAGGCGTCAGCGCGGCTGGGCCTGTCCACGTCGGCCACCTCGAGGCACGTGGCGGAGCTCGAGGGGCACCTGCAAACCCGGCTCCTCAATCGGACGACCCGCAGGGTCAGCCTCACCGAAAGCGGCCGTGCCTTTTACGAGCGCGCCGTACAGCTCCTGGCGGACCTGGAAGAGGCAGAGCAGGAAGCGGCCCGGGCCGCGGTAGTCCCACGCGGCACGATAAGGCTGACTACCTCGGTGAACTTCGGGGTACGCCACCTCGCGCCGGCGATCGCCGACTTCCTCGCCCAGCATGGGGAGGTTCGCTTCGATGTCTCCCTCTCCGACCGCGTGGTCGACCTGGTGGAGGAAGGCTTCGACCTGGGGGTGCGCGTCGGCACCGCCGGCTCGGAAAACCTGGTCGCGCGCAAGCTCGGCGAGACCCGGCTGGTGCCGTGCGCCGCGCCCACCTACCTTGCGGCGCATGGCGCGCCCGAAGTCCCCGAGGATCTCGAGCGGCACAATTGCTTCACGTACGAATATGTAACGCCGCGCAATCTGTGGCGCTTTCGCGATTCCTCCGGCCGCGAGCGCGCGGTGCGAGTTTCCGGCACGCTGCATTCGAACAACGGCGACCTGCTCGCCGAGACGGCTGCGCGCGGCGCCGGCATCGTTTTCGAGCCGGCTTTCATCGTCGGGCCCGATGTGCGGGCAGGGCGCCTGGTTCCCCTGCTACAGGACTTTACGCCGCCGCCGGTGCCGATCTACGCCGTCTACCCGAGCCGCAAGCACCTCTCCGCCAAGGTGCGGCGCTTCGTCGAGTTCCTCGTCACGCGCTTCGAGCACGGCCAGGACTGGAGCGCGGCGTGAGGGCCTGGGTGTTCCTCGGAATGCTTCTCCTGCCGAGCGCGCACGCGGCCGACTGGGCGATTTTCTCCGCCGAAGGGCAAGCCGAGGCCGGGCACCGCTTCGAGATCGCGGTGCTCGCGCCGCCGGGAGAGCCGCATCCGGACGAGCTTGCCGTGCGCATGAAGGTGGACGTCGCCGAGATCGCGCTCACCATGCAAGCCACCGGCCCGGCAGTCGACGGCCGGCGCGTCTACGCCGCGACCATGCCGGTCTCGGCAAGCGGGCCGGTGACGCTGCGCCTCGCCGACCAGCCCTCGAACGTGCTGGTGCTGGTCGCGAGCCGGCGCGACGCAGTGCGCAGCATGACCGGGAGCACGATCGACGAGCGCGAGCCGCCGCTCTCGGAAAACGACCCGATGTATTTCATCGTCGGCACGCGCGGCGGAACGACAGCGCGCTTCCAGCTCTCGTTCAAGTACCGCCTGTTCGACGCGAGCACCGGCTTCGGCCAGGAGCGCCCCTGGCTCTCGGGCCTCTACTTCGGCTATACGCAGAATTCGCTGTGGGACCTTTCGACCGAATCGAAGGCGTTCCGCGACACCAGCTACCGGCCGTCGCTCTTCTGGAAGTGGGAGCGCGCCCAGGAGCGCGCGTTCTTCGACGGCGCGCGCGTGGGCCTCGAGCACGAGTCGAACGGCGGGCAGGGCGACACCTCGCGCTCGATCAACATCGCCTTCGCGCGGCCGGAATGGCACTGGCGGGTTGGCCAGGGGAGCGACCTCGCGTTCACGCCGAAGGTCTACGCCTACCTCGACAAGGAGGAGAACACCGACATCGACGACTACCGCGGCTATGTCGACTGGCGTGTGCGCTTCGAGTCCGGCAACTGGATCGCGACCAGCGTCCTGCGCTACGGCACGGCCAACAAGGGCAGCGTGCTGCTCGACTTGTCACGCCGCGTCCGCGACATGAAGTTCGGCCCGGTCAGCACCTACATTCATGTGCAGTTCTTCGCGGGGTACGGCGAGTCGATCCTGGATTACAACGTGAAGAACAAATCGCAGCTGCGCTTCGGCTTCGCGATCGTGCCGTAGGGCAATTCGGGGACGGAGCCCTAACGAATTGCTAGGTGTTGTCTTCGGTCTTCGGCGGGCGCCAGGTGTACGGCACCGGGCCGGGTGTGCGCAGGACTCGCAGCATGCGCAGCGCGCCTTCCTTGCGTCCCTCGCCGCTGCGGTAGTAGCCCGGCACCAGCACGGTCTCGTAGAACCCCATCGCGCGGTAGAACCGCCGCGCGGCGTCGTTGCCGGCGCGCAGCTCGAGATGGATGCTCGCCATGCCGGCGACGCGCGCCGACTCGAGCAGCCAGTCGAGCAGGCGCTGGCCGATGCCGAGGCGCCGGTGCGACGGGCGCACCGCGAGCAGCACGAGGTGCGCACGCTCGTCGCCGAACTCCATGATGGCGAAGCCCGCCACCGCGCCCTTGGCGGTGCTGGTCTTTGCCCCTTCGCACGCCACGACGGCGAGGGTCTCGCGGTCGCGCATCGCGCGCATGACGCGCGCCGCATCGTACTTCCACCCCAGCCCGGACTCGATGAAGTCGCGCGACATCGTCGCGATCGCTGGTGCGTCGCGCTGCTCGGCCGGCCGGATGGTGATGGCGCGGGGCGTCATGGAAGGGATTGTGCCATGAGAAAATGGCCGCTGTCCTGCCTATGAAAGCACAGCCGAAGCCCAATCTCGTCGTCATTTTGGTGGATGACCTGCGCTTCGACGAGACCGGCGCGTCGGGACATCCCTACATGAAGACGCCGAACATCGACCGCCTGGCGCAGGAGGGGGCGATGTTCGCGAATGCATTCCACACCACGCCGCTTTGCTCGCCGAACCGCGCCTGCATCGTCACCGGGCAGTACGCGTCGCGCCACGGCATCATCGACAACGTCGGCCGCGAGGCGATGAGCCACCGGCTCGCCAACTATCACCTCGAGCTGCAGCGGCTGGGCTACGAGACGGCGCACATCGGCAAGTGGCACATGGGCAACGATGCTGCACCGCGGCCAGGCTACGACACCTGGATCAGCTTCCGCGGCCAGGGAACGATCACCGACCCAGTGTTCTGGGAAAACGGAAAGGAAACGCAGCAGCGCGGGTACGTGACCGATCTCTTGAACGATCGCGCCGCGCAATTCGTGGCTCGCTCCCGAAAGAAGCCCTTCGCGCTGTTCCTAGCGCACAAGGCCGTCCATCCCGACGTGCAGCAGAAGCAGGACGGCACCATCGACCTCGCCAGCATGCGCGGCTATGTCCTGCCCGAGCGTCACGAGGGCCTGTACCGCGACGGCCGCTATCCGCCGCGGCCGAACGTTCTGCCGGTCGAAAAAGTCCTGAAAGAGAAGCCGGCCTGGAAGGAGGTGTTCGAGCTGCGCGGGCGGCCCGAGAGCCGACCGTTTCTCGAAGGCCTGCACTCGGGCACACAGGAGGAGATCCGCCGCCGCGCCGCGATGATGGCCTCGGTGGACGAGGGCGTCGGATTGCTTCTTGACGCCCTTGAACGGGCAGGAGCCCTGGAAAACACCTTGATCCTGTTCCTCGGCGACAACGGGTTCTTCTTCGGCGAGCACGGGCTCGGCGCGGAGCGGCGCTTCGCGTACGAAGAGGGGATCCGCACCGCTTTCTTCGTCCGCTACCCGAAGCTGGTCAAGCCCGGCACGGTGATCGAGCCGATGGTGATCGCGCTCGACATCGCGCCAACCATGATCGAGCTCGCCCGTGGCCGGCCGGGAGCGCAGATCCAGGGGCGTTCGTTTGTTCCGCTCCTCAAGGGGCGCGGCTGCGTCCCCTGGAGAAAATCCTTCCTGATCGAGTACTACAACGAGTCGGCCTGGCCCTGGATCGTCGGCATGAGCTACAAGGCGGTGCGCACCGAGCGCGCCAAGCTGATCCACTGGGTGCACAAGGATGGCGTCGACGAGCTCTACGACCTCAAGCGCGATCCGTACGAGATCGCCAACGTGTTCAAGAAACCGGCCTACGGTAAAGTGCGCGCGCAGCTCTACAAGGAACTAAGAATGCTCGTCGCCGAGGCTGCGGGGCTATAAGGGAGCCATTATGGAAAATACCCATGTCGATCTTGCGGACGAGAGCAAGTCGCGCTCACCCCGCGGCGCCGCAGCCAAGCTCGCCAATCTCTCCGGCGACGACATCGTCCGGGAGCTGATCCACCTCAGCCCGGGCTTCGCGCAGGATGTGCTCGAAGCGCTGCCGACCGACGCGCGCGAGCGCGCCACCTCCGCCGCGCCCCCCGACGTCGCCTTCCAGTGGCAGCGCAACTCGCTCTACGACCCCGGCACCATCGGCCGGATGATGGAGCCGGTGGTCGCGGCATTTCCGCCGGACATGAAAGTCGGCGAAACCGTCGAGGAGCTGCGCGAGCTGGTGACGCGCGCCCTGATCACCTATGTGTACGTGGTCGACGACAAGCATCGTCTCCTCGGCATCGTGACCATGCGCGACCTTCTGTTCAGCGGCCGCGAGCGCACGCTCGAGGAGGTGATGCTGCGCGGCGCCTTCGCGCTTCACGCCGCCATGCCGATGAAGGACGCGATGCGGCTGGTGCTCGATCGTCATTACCCGGTGTATCCGGTGATCGACGCCGAGCGGCGCCTGATCGGTCTGGTGCGTGGACAGACCATGTTCGAAGCGCAGGCCATCGAGATCACGCTGCAGGCCGGCAGCATGGTTGGCCTCGAGAAGGAGGAGCGCCTCGGCACGCCGTGGGTGCACAGCCTCAAGCTGCGCCATCCATGGCTGCAATTGAACCTGCTGACCGCGTTCCTCGCCGCGGCGGTCGTGGGCCTGTTCCAGGACACGATCGATCGCCTCGTGATCCTCGCGCTTTTCCTGCCGGTGCTCGCCGGTCAGTCGGGGAACACGGGCTGCCAGGCGCTCGCGGTGACGCTGCGCGGCATGACGCTCGGCGAGCTCAAGCCCGGCACCGAGCGGCCGCTCGTTGCCAAGGAAACCTGGGTCGGCTGCCTGAACGGCGTCGGCGTCGGCGTCGCCGCCGCCGTGGGGATGTACATCACCGCCACCGGCCAGGGCCAGAGCCAGCCGGTGATGCTCGCCTTCGTCGTATTCCTCGCCATGATCGCCTCGTGCATGGCGAGCGGCGTCTCGGGCGCTATCATTCCCCTCACGCTGAAGCGCTTCGGCTTCGATCCCGCGACCGCGTCGAGCATCTTCCTCACCACCGCGACCGACGTGGTGAGCATGGGTATGCTTCTTGGGCTTGCAACGATCCTCGTGCGCTGAAGGCACGATTTCCCGCAGGACCTTCCTGCTTGCGGTGGGCGCGCTCGCGCTGAGCGCACCCCGGTTAGCCGCGGCGCAGAGCGGCGCGCGCGTCTACCGAG
>DATBSZ010000149.1:0-13850 GCA_036559525.1 Burkholderiales bacterium | reverse complement strand
GGGTTCTCATGGAAGCCGCTCAAGACCGGATCGGCCGGGCTCGACGAGTTGATGCTCTACCTTGGAGAAGCCCCCTGGGAGGGGCAGGTGCAGCGCGTGCGCGAGTGGTACCTGCCGCACCTCGAGCGGATCTACGATGCGGCGCAGGTGCGGGCCGGGGATCTGCTCCAGCTAGAGAAGATTTCAACTCAGTTTAACGAGAGATCGGTATTCCTTACTGAAATGGCCCTCGACCCTCCCAGCGCGACGAGCGACCTGTCGGGCGAGCCCTACCTCGACGAGGACTACCTCGTGCTCTCGACGGTGCACTCGGCGAAAGGGCAGGAGTGGGAGGCGGTGCACATCCTCAACGTGGCCGACGGCAACTTCCCCTCCGAGTTCTCCACCGGCCGGCCCGAGCTGATCGACGAGGAGCGGCGCCTGCTCTACGTGGCGATGACGCGCGCGAAGAGCGAGCTCCACGTCCTCGCGCCGCTCAAGTACTACGTGGCGAGCCAATCGCGCATGGGCGACCGGCATGTGTACGGCGCGAAGAGCCGCTTCATGACGAAGGCGGTGCTGGCGTGCATGGAGCCGCTGGCGTGGGGAGAAATCGCCCAGTCCGAGGAGACGACTGCTGCCGACTACAAGGTGGATGTTGCGGCGCGGCTGCGCGGAATGTGGACCTGAAAAAAATCAGCCCGCCGAGCGACCTGATCCCGAGGTCGCGGGGCGGGCTGCTACGGGCGCTCAGAAAGTAGCGCGCGCTATACGTCTCTCCATCGCCGGCTTGTATCCCCCCGGATGCCGGCGGGCGGCCGCTGCTTCCCCCCGTATTGCTGGCTTGCCGCCCTTCTGATGCCGAGAGTGCTCGCCGCAGTCGCACAAGTCAGGTGAGCAAGGCGTACGCGATTTGTGACTTATTCACGTTCTTTTTTATCCGCGCGTCCAGAAAAAAGGGTCCTGACCCCGTACTGCAACCGGTCGGCGGCGACGGCGGCGTTGCCCAGCGCGCGCGCTAATGCCCTGTGAACGGCACTGCCACCTCGCGCTTTCCCCGGAGGCTTCGTCTGCACCGCGCCGCCGACCGGTTCGAAATCTCGATGCAGACAATGCGCTCCGCGGCGACGGAAGTCAGGTGCGTAAGAGAAGCGAGCGCGGTAACTTAAGGCCGAGGTCGCACGAGGAGATAATCGCCGGATGGAGGTGGACTACCGCACTCAAGCGTTGAAGCTCCTGCCGCACATCTGCACGCGCTGCGCGCGCGAGTTCGAAGGCAAGCGGCTGCGCGAGCTCACGGTGCACCACAAGGACGGCAACCACGACAACAATCCGCCCGACGGCTCGAACTGGGAGCTCTTGTGCATCTACTGCCATGAGAACGAGCACGCGCGGGTGGAAGATGCGAAGTGGGGAAACCAGGGCCGAGCCACGGCCCCGGTTGCCAAGCACCGGCCCCTCGAAGGCCTGGCGGACCTGCTGAAGAAGAAGAAATGACCGAAGCGGGCGCGGTGTTCTCGCCCTGCCGGCGCTGGCGCTACCTGCTGTGGCGCTGCTGGGACGAGTCGAAGCCGGCGGCGAACTTCCTGATGCTCAACCCGAGCACCGCCGACGAATTCAAGCTCGACCCGTCGTGCACGCGCGCGCGCAACTACGCCGAGCGCTGGGGATTCGGTGCGGTGGTGATCACGAACATCTTCGCCTGGCGCTCCACCGATCCTGCAGTTCTCAGGGTTGTGAAGAATCCCGTCGGACGAGGAAATGACGCGGCGATTCTAAGAGCGGCGAAGGAAGCGAAGCTCGTGGTGTGCGCGTGGGGCGAGCATGGCGAGCATCGCGGGCGCGGCGCGGAAGTGCGAGAAATCCTGAGAAAGAAAAAAATCCCGCTTCACTTCCTGCGCTTGAATGGGAGCGGCCACCCCGCGCACCCGCTCTACCTTCCCGGCACGCTTACTCCAGCGCTATTCCCGCCTCCTTCACGAGCTTGCGCCACAGCTCGAGATCGGCGCGGTTGATCTCGAGCAGGCGCTCGGGGGTCGAGCCCTCGGCGGCGTAGCCGTAGCTCTGCAGCTTTTCGAGCACGTCTGGGCGCTTGAGCGCCGCGTTCACTTCCTTGTTGAGGCGCTCGACGATCTCGCGCGGCATCTTCGGCGGGCCGTAGACGCCGGCCCATTGCCGCACGGTCACCTCGGGCACGCCGGCTTCGGAGATGGTGGGAACGTCGGGCAGGAGCGCGCTGCGCTTCTCCGCCAGCACCGCGAGCGGCCGCAGGCGGCCGTCCTTGGCGTTCGACACCGCCGAGCCGGTGCTGAGGAACGAGCAATGCACGCGGCCGGCGAGGATGTCGGGGTTGAGCGGCCCTTCGCCCTTGTAGGGGACGTGCAGCCAATCGATGCCGGTCGCGCTCGTGAGCTGCTGACCGTAGAGGATCGAGAGCGGGTTGCCGGTGCCGTAGACCACCTTCCCGGGATTGGCCTTGGCGTGCGCGATGAATTCCTTCAGCGTCTTCGCCGGGATCGAAGGGTGCACGTAGAAGAACACCGTCGCGCGCCCGACCATCGACACCGGGGTGAAGTCCTTCAACGGGTCGTAGGTCGGCGCTTTCCGCAGCGCCACCGCCGCGGTCATCGCGCTGTTCGAGGCGAACATGAGGGTGTAGCCGTCGGGCGGCATGCGCGTCATCTGCTCGGCCGCGATCGCGCTGTCGGCGCCGGGCCGGTTCTCGACCACCACCGGCTGGCCGAGCTGCTCCTGCAGCGCGGCGCCGATGATGCGCGTGGTGGGGTCGGCCGAGCCGCCCGGCGGGAAGCCGACGATCAAGCGAATGGGCTTGTTTGGATAGCTTCCCTGGGCGAACGCGCTACCGGACGCCAAGAGCAGAACTGCGAGAAAAAATCTCATCGGTTCCTCCCTGGGGCGTCTTTATAACCGAGAAAGTCTTCGAGCGGCGCGGTGTCGCTCGCGAGCTTGCGTGTAGCCAGAGCCTGCTGCAGGGCGGCGAATTGCCGGGTGATCGAAAAGGCATAGTAGAGGACGATCGCGGCGCCCTCGTGCTGTTCCTCGGGGTTGTCGACGATCATCAGCGGTCTTGCCACCCGGCGACGGACCTCGGCCAGCTCGCCCGGTCCCACCATCGTTGGGAACACCATGTCGGCGCCGGCGCTTGCGTAGAGCTCGAGGCGCGCGATGCAGTCCTCGAGGTCGCGGTGCACCCAGAACGCATCCGAGCGCGCGACGATCAGGAAGTCCGGGTTCTTGCGCGCCGCGACGGCTTGGCGAATCCGCTCCGCAGCTTCCTTCATTGGATGAAGTTTCTGAGGAGCGCTGGTGTGTTTCCCGGCGCCAGTGTGGTCCTCGATATGGATCGCGCCCACGCCGGCCGCTTCGAAGGCGGGGACGGCGTTATCGAAGCCTTCGGCGTCGGCGATTACCGGGATGCGCACTGCGTCCACGATCGTTTTCGCCTGCGCGGCTAGTTGTTCCAACGACAAGCGCCCGGTATCGGGGAGCCCGAAGCGGCTCGCCGCCGTCGCATAGCTCCCGATATAGACGCACTCGTAGCCGTGCGCTTCGATGAGGCGCGCGCTGAGAGCGTCACTCGCGCCCGGCGCTACCAGGGTTTGGCCACTACGTCGGAGCAAACTGCGTAAATCGGCTGTCACTGCGAGCTTTCCCTGTCGCGCGGGGGCGACATTTTTCACGCGGATTTTCACTCTACAGAACGACTACAAGTTTCCGCTACACCGCGTCGTATTTAATGGCTATAGTTCGTAGTCGAAATCACCAGTGCGGGGGGAGCGACAGTGCGCAAGGGGGAGATTCTGAGAGTGTTCGCCTGGCTATTCCTCTGGATGGCGGGCGCAGCTCTGGCAGATGAAGGCAGCTTCGGTCCGCGCCTCGTGCAGGAAGAAGTCCGCATCCCCGCCGGCCGCTACACCATCGCAGCGACCATCCTCAGGCCCCAAGGCGACGGTCCCTTCGGCGCCGTCGTCCTCAATCACGGCACGCCCGGCTCCGCGAGCGGGCGCGCCAACGAATCCGCCGACCTGCTGATCCATTCCGCCGCGGTGTTTGCGCGGCGCGGCTACGTGGTGGTGCTGCCGCTGCGCCGCGGGTTCGGCGCGACCGGCGGCGATTTCGCCGAGGACCCCGGCACGTGCGCGAATCCGGACTACCGCAAGGGCGAGCATGCCGCGTCCGATGACGTGATGGCGGCCTACGAGTACGCGCGCGCGCTGCCTTACGTCGACGGCAATCGCATGATCCTCGCCGGCCAGTCGGCGGGCGGCATCGTGTCGATGTACGCCGCCGGCACGCGCAATCCCCAGGGGCTGGTCGCCGTGCTCAGCTTCGCCGCGGGGCGCGGCGGCAATCCCGATTTCCGGCCCGGCGTGCCGTGCGCGGTCGAGCCGGTCGCGCGGCTGCTCGAGTCGGTCGGCAAGAACGTGAAGGCGCCGGTGCTGCTGCACTACGCCGAGAACGACCTCTACTTCAACGCGCAGACCTCGCGCCTGTGGTACGAACGCTTCGCGGCGAGCGGCGCGCGCGCCGAGTACGTGCTGCAGCCGGCGTTCGGCCGCGACGGCCACTACATCTTCAGCGAGACGCTCGGCGTGCGCTACTGGCTGCCCGCGGTCGAGCAGTTCCTCGGCAAGCACAACGTCCCGTTCGAGCGCCTCGATGCGGCGCAGCCGCTCCAGGCGGTGGAGCGCCTGCCGCACGTGCGCACCGACGCCTGCCGCAACCTCTACCGCGCCTTCCTCGAGTCGCCCGGGCCGCGCGCCTACGCCGTGAGCGGCGACGGCCGCTGCGGTTTCGCAGGCGGCCTGCCCGACGCCGCAGACGTCGCGGTGCGCGAGTGCCGCACCAACGCCAAGGAGCCCTGCTCCCTCTACGCGGTCGACGCCGAGCTGGTGTGGGCGCCCGACGGCAAGGGGACTGCGTACGCCGGAGGGAAGTAAGCGTAATTCGGGGTCAGGGTCGCAACTCGTTTTCGCGTACGCAAAAACGAGTTGCGACCCTGACCCCGAATTATTTCTCTAGGGCTTCGGCGCGGAGCAATTCCGGGTTGAGGTAGCGCTGGCGGTAGGTCTCGAAGTCGATCCGATCCAGCGATTCGATCTTGCGCTGCTTCTGGATCGACTCGTTCGCTAAGCGCGCGAAGCGCTCCTCGACCTGGGGCTTCAGCGGGATGCCGAGCAGCGTGCCGCGGTGCGACAGCGACTCGGCGAGCGTGAACCGGACGTGCGAATTGGCGTGGTTGCGCGCCATGGCGTGCAGCACGCGAGCGGAAGGAACGGCCTCCGGGTTGTCTAGAGAATTCATGGCCGATTCCAGGGCATCTCGATAAGCCGCCCCGCGGCGCGCTTCGTCGAGCGCGACGGAAATCGGTTCGCACGCGCTCAGCACCTCTTTTCCCCAGCCGGCGAGCGTGACCTGCTCGCTGCGGCGCTCGAGCAGCAGGCCGGGCTTGCGGCCCTCCTGAGCGCCGCGCAGCTTGTTGCGCGCGATCGCCTTGAGCTCCTGCGGGGAATCGGGGGGGCTGTCCTCGAGCAGGCAGTAGAGCAGCAGGATGTCGAGGAAGCGCATGGTCTGCGCGTTGATGCCGACCGGATTGAAGGGGTCGAGGTCCATCAGGCGGACTTCGACGTACTCCACGCCGCGCTCGCGCAGCGCGTGCAGCGGCCGCTCGCCGGACTTGATGCGGCGCTTGGGCCGGATCGGGCTGTAGAACTCGTTCTCGATCTGCAGCAGGCTCGTGGAGAGCTGCCGATAGGCATCCCCGTCCCGGATGCCGATTTTCTCGTAGGGCGGGTACGGCTTGGTGAGTGCCTCGTGGAGGGAAGTCGCGTAGCTGGTGAGGTTGTTGTAGCTCACGGCCAGGCTCGCCTGCGCGTCGCTCTGGTAGCCCAGGCGTCCCATGCGCAGCGAGGTTGCGTGCGGAAGGTAGTGCGTGCCGGAAGAGAGCTCCTGAAGCTGGTGCGCACGGCCTTCGACGAAGCTCGAGCAGACCGCGGGCGAAGCGCCGAAAAGATAAAGCGGGAGCCAGGACAGCCGGCGGAAGTTGCGGATCAGCGCGAAGTAGCCGTCGCTGCCGATGCCGGGCAGCGAGAAGTTGTAGTGGATGCCCGAGATCGCCTGCATGCGCCGGCCGTAACGGTACGAGAGGCCGTTCCGGTACACGGTTTTGGCGCGGCCGACGTTCGAGGTGCCGTAGCGCCCGATCGGGATCGCCTCGTCGGCGGGCAGGTTGCAGGGCATGCTCGACGCCCAAAGCAGCTCCTCGCCGATCGCGCGGATCACCACCTCGTGGATCTCGGTCAGCTCCTGCAGGCAGGCGTCGGCGTCGGGATGGACGCCGGTGATCAGCTCGAGCTGGCTCTCGCTGAAATCGGTGGTGATGTGCGGGTGGGTGAGGGCCGAGCCGAGGCGCGCCGGGTGCGGGGTGAGCGCGAGCGACCCGTCGGGCCGCACGCGCAGGCTCTCCTTCTCGATCCCGCGGCGCAAATCGCGCAGCGCGCCCGCGGGAAGGGCGCGCAAGCGCTCCGCGAGGCTCAGGCGGAAACCGGGGCTTCTTTAGGGACTTCGACCGGCAGGTACTCGGGCTCGTAGTCGTAACACATGGTTGAACCTCCTTGTCCTCGCCGGACGATCCTACTACTTTTTTTCCTGCTCGGGCGCACCCGGGTCGGCGGGCCGCACCTTGGTCGCGTCGCGCTGGATGCGCCGCGTGTTCTCGATGCCGCTGTCGACCGCCGAGCCGATCCATCGCTGGATCAAGCCCTGGTGCCACGCGTACGCGACGGCCGCGATGATGGCGATCACGACGAGGAGTTTTCCCATGCGGGCCGATGATACGCTGCCATTCGTGGAAGAGAAGGAACTGCTGCTGCGCGAGGACCGCCGGCTCCTCGGGCGGCTCCTCGGCGAAGTGATCCGCGAGCAGGTGGGCGAGGAGGCGCTCGAGCGCATCGAGCGCATCCGGCAGACCGCGGTGAAGTTCCGGCGCGAGGAAGCGGGAAATGAAGGCAGCAGCCGGGGCGAGCTCGAGCGGGAACTGAATTCCCTCAACCTGCAGCAGACGCTGCATGTCGTGCGGGCTTTCAGCTACTTCTCGCATCTCCTCAACATCGCCGAGGACGAGCAGCAGCACCGCCGGCGCCGCGCGCACGCCGCGGCCGGCTCGCCGCGGCGCGCGGGCAGCTTCTCCTATGCGCTCGACCGCGCGCGCGAGGCCGGCGTCGCGGCGCCCGCGCTCGTCACGTGGTTCGACCGCGCGCGCGTGGCGCCGGTGCTCACCGCGCATCCCACCGAGGTGCAGCGCCAGAGCATCCTCGACTGCGAGCGCGAAATCGCGCGCCTCCTGTCCAGGGACGATTCGCCCGAGCGGACGGAGGCCTTGCACGCCGAAATCCTGCGGCTCTGGCTCACGGCGATGCTGCGCGGCACGCGCCTGGAGGTGTCGGACGAAGTGGCGAATGGCCTCGCGTACTTCCGTTTGACGTTTCTGGAGGAGCTGCCGCACCTCTATGCCGAGTTCGAGAGGGCATTGAAGGAGAAATACGACATCGAAGCGCGGCTGGCGCCTTTCCTCACCGTCGGCACCTGGATCGGCGGCGACCGCGACGGCAACCCCTATGTGAACGCCGCGGTCATGCGCGGCGCGCTGGCCCAGCAGGCGGGGCTCATCCTCACGCACTATCTCGAGGAAGTCGGCCGGCTCTACAAGGAGCTCGCGCTCTCGGCCCGGATCCACGCCGCGCCCGCCGGGATCGAGGCGCTCGCCGCGGCTTCGGGCGAGAGCTCGGCATACCGCCGCGACGAGCCGTACCGCCGCGCGATCTCGGGCATCTACGCGCGGCTCGCCGGCGCCGCGGAGAATCTTGCCGGGGTGAAGGCGAATCCGAAGGCGGCCGTAATACAGCCCGCTTATGGGAGTGCGGAAGAATTTTCCAGGGATCTGCAGACGGTTTCACAATCGCTGGAAAGCCAGGGCGCCGGCCGGCTGGCGCGCGGACGCCTGGCGGCGCTCCAGCGAAAGGTGAGCCTGTTCGGCTTCCATCTCGCGCCGATCGACCTGCGGCAGAGCGCGCAGGAGCACGCGCGCACGGTGGCGGAGCTCCTGGCGCGCGCCGGCGTCGCTTCCGACTACGCGGCGATGGACGAGAACGGGCGCGTGGCGGTGCTCGCGAAGGAGCTCTCCGGGCCGCGGCCGCTGCGGGTGCCGCACCTGGAGTATTCGCAGTTCGTCGAGAACGAGCTCGCCATCCTCGCCGCGGCGGCCGAGGGAAAGCGGCGCTTCGGCGCGCGCGCGGTGCCGCACTACGTGATCTCGCACTGCTCGGCGGTGTCGGACCTGCTCGAGGTCGGCGTGCTGCTGCGCGAGGTCGGGCTGCTCGAGCAGGTGGACATCATTCCGCTGTTCGAGTCGATCGCCGACCTGGGACGCTGCGGGGACGTCCTCGCCGATGCGCTCGACCTGCCTCTCTACAGGGGCTGGGTCGACGCTCGCGGCGGCCAGCAGGAAGTGATGCTCGGCTACTCCGACAGCAACAAGGACGGCGGCTACTTTACCTCGAACTGGTCGCTGTACAAGGCCGGGTCGACGCTGGTCGAGGTGTGCCGCAAGCGCGGCGTGCGGCTGCGGCTCTTCCACGGCCGCGGCGGCACGATCGGGCGCGGCGGCGGGCCGAGCTACGAGGCGGTGCTCGCGCAGCCGGCGGGCTCGGTCGACGGCGCGCTGCGGCTTACCGAGCAGGGCGAGGTGATCGCGAGCAAGTACGCCGACCCGGAGAGCGGGCGGCGCAACCTCGAGACCCTCGCGGCCGCGACCCTGGAAGCCAGCCTGAAAAATGAAACCCACGAAGACCGCAGATATGCGGCGATCGCGGAGGCGCTTTCCGCGCGCGCGTTCGAGGCCTACCGCGGCCTGGTGAAGACGCCGGGCTTCGTCGAGTACTGGCGCCTGTCGACGCCGATCTCCGAGATCGCCGATCTGAACATCGGCAGCCGTCCGGCAAGCCGCCCGGGAAGCAACGCCGCGCACGAGCGGATCGAGGACCTGCGCGCGATTCCCTGGGTGTTCAGCTGGAGCCAGTGCCGGCTGATGCTGCCGGGCTGGTACGGCTTCGGCAGCGCGGTAGAAGGTTGGAAGGGTTCAGTTGAAGAATTGCGGGAAATGCACCGCGAGTGGCCGTTCTTCAGGAGCGTGCTGTCGAACCTCGACATGGTGCTCGCCAAGACCGACCTCGCCATCGCTTCGCGTTACGCAGAATTGGTTTTGGACAAAAGACTCCGCCGTGAGATCTTCGAGAAGATCTCCGACGAATGGAGCCGCACGCGCAAGTGGCTCGCCGCGATCACCGGCAACGCCGAGCTCCTCGTCGACAACCCCACTCTCGCGCGCTCGATCCGCAGCCGCTTTCCCTACCTCGATCCGCTCAACCACGTGCAGGTCGAGCTCCTGCGGCGCTACCGCGCCGGCGGCCGCGACGAGCAGCTACTCCGGCTGATTCACCTGACCATCAACGGATTGGCAGCGGGCCTGCGCAACAGCGGATGAATTCGGGGTCAGGGTCGCAATTCGTTTTTACGTACGTGAAAACTGAATTGCGACCCTGACCCCGAATTCTTATCCCACTCCGAGCAACTCGACCTCGAACACCAGCGTCGCATTCGGCGGGATCACGCCGCCGGCGCCGCGCGAGCCGTAGCCCAGGGCGGGCGGGATGGTGAGCTTGCGCTTGCCGCCGACTTTCATGCCCTGCACGCCTTCGTCCCAGCCCTTGATCACCTGGCCTTTGCCGAGCTGAAACACGAAGGCGTCGCGGCGGTCCTTGCTCGAATCGAACTTGGCGCCCGCTTTTCCTCCCTCCATGAGCCAGCCGGTGTAGTGCACGGTCACTTTCTGGCCGGCGGTGGGAGCGGCGCCGGTGCCGACGACGAGGTCTTCGATGATCAGCTTGTCCATGTTTTCTCCGGGGGATGAAATTCAGGCTGCAATGGTTTTCTTCGCCCATTCGAGCACGACGGCGAGGCGTGGCGGCAGGAGGTCCTCGGCCTCGTCGAAGCTTACCCAGCGGTACTCATGGTGCTCGGGGCGGCCGAGCTCGGGCGAAACGGGGAGCTCGATCTTTTCGGCGTCGGTCTCGGCGAGGTAATAGCGCGCGACCTTGTTGCCGGCGTAGGGAACGGTTTCCCTGAACTCCTCGCCGAAGGGATAGTCCAGGCCGGCGAGCCCGGTTTCCTCGGCGACTTCGCGCCGCGCCGCGTCGAGCTCGCTCTCGCCGGGCTCGACCCTGCCCTTGGGGAAGTCCCAGTTCTTGTAGGCGCGCAGCACGAGGACGCGGATGCCGCGTTCGCTGCGCCGAAATACGACCGCGCCTGCGGCGCGAGCGACCGCGTTTGCGGCGCGGGGGGCGGGTTTCACCCCGCCATTTTATAGATGCTCGCCGCCCGAGCGGGCCCTAGCCAGAGGAGGAGGAGGAGGCTTCGGATTTGCTCGGACGGCGAGGCAGCCAGTAATTCTTGAAAAAGCTGGAAACCGTGTTTTTTGCGCCCGACCAGACTTTGATCAGGTCGCCGAGCGCGAGTTCCCACTGTTCCGCAGCCTTGATCTGCGTGAGATATTGCCCGCGTACTTGCCGCGGCAACGAGTCATAGGCGCGTTGCCAGAAAGCAGTGCTGAATTCCCTATGCATGGCGAAGTCCTTTCGCATTGCGAACCGTAACAATGCGCGCGAAAAGCGCGCGCACCGCCTTGGCTCCAGCGCGGACGAGCCGCGCCATCTCGGCCGCGCGCAAGCGACGAGCTTCGTGCTCGAGCGCGTACAATTCTTTCGCAGTCGGATAACGGTTTTTCATGCAGTGAATATAGGGACGGGGCGCTGCATGCACAAACGATGAAATCTCACCCCTTGCATAAGAAAAACTCATCCATCCTGTGATTTATCGCCTGCCGCCCTTGAATGCGCTGCGGGTATTCGAAGCCGCGGCGCGCCACCTGTCGTTCAAGGAAGCGGCGGTGGAGCTGCACATCACGCAGGCCGCGGTGAGCCACCAGGTGAAGAGCCTCGAGGAATACCTCGGTGTGCAATTGTTCCGCCGCACGGCGCGCGGCGTGCAGCTCACCGACGCGGCGCGCGCCTGCCTGCCCAAGCTGCGCGAAGGCTTCGATGCCCTCGCCGGCGCCGTGGAGATGATCCGCGAGCGCGGCGACGAAGCTCAGCTCGTCATCACCGCGCCGCCGGTCTTTACTGCCCGCTGGCTGATGCCGCGCCTCGCCGACTTCTCCAAGCGCGAGCCGAAGATCGAGCTGCGCGTGTTCGCCTCGAGCAAGATGGTGGACGCGGGGGCGCTCGACTCCACCTCGCTCGTGGGCGATCTCGACTTGCGCACCGAGTCTTCCGCGGTCCAGATCCACCTCGGCGCCGGCCAGTATCCGGGCCATCGCGCGGATCGCCTGTTCGGCGTCTCGATGGCTGCGGTCGCGAACCCGGGCCTGGTCAAGGAAAGCGGATTGAAAGTGCCGGCGGACCTGGCGAGCCACACGCTTCTCCATGACGACGCCATGGAGATCGTCGCCGGCGGCAACGCGTGGCGCAAATGGCTCGAGGCAGCCGGCGTCGCCGACCGTGTCGATGCCGACCGCGGTCCGCGCTTCTCCTCGAACATCCTGTCGCTCGAGGCCGCGTCGCAGAAGCTCGGCATCGCGCTCGCCCTGCGCCCGCTGGTGGATGCGGATATCGCCTCCGAGCGGCTGTGCGCGCCCTTCGAGGTCGAAGTGAAGCCGCAGTCTGCCTATTACCTCGTCTGCCCGGAGGTGATTGCCGATCGCCCCGCGGTCGCCGCTTTCCGGAAGTGGCTCCTGGCGCAGGTATAATTGCACCTGTAGTTTTCCTGCCCGCTGCAGTTACCACCGCACCGCCCACGCGCCGCCACGGCGCACGAGAGGTTTTGTCATGGCCAAGGAAGAGATGCTCGAGATGGACGGCACGGTCCAGGAAGTCCTGCCCAACACCAATTTCCGCGTCGAGCTCGAGAACGGCGCGACGGTGCTCGCCTACGCCGGCGGCCGGGTGCGGCAGAACCGCATCCGCATCCTCGCCGGCGACCGGGTGCGGCTCGAGATTTCGCCCTACGACGTCACCCGCGGGCGCATCAACTACCGCCACAAGGACGAAAGGCCCGTCGCGACGCCCCAGCGGCGGCCCACCTGGAAAAAGCGCTAGGAAAGCGGGGTTTAGCCCGCACTTGAACCCGGGGTAAGCGCCGCCATCTAACGGCGGTGAGATCGCGAGATTTTTCAAGCTGGATGTGGGGCGAAGCCCTGTCGATGCTCGACCGGGCGCAGCGCCTGCAGCGCCAGTTCTTCACCCACGCCGCCGTGGCGTGGGAGCCGCCCGTGGACATCGTCGAGACCGGCGAGACGCTGCAGATGCACGTGGCGCTCCCCGGCGTGAGCGCCGACACCGTCACCGTGGCGCTCGACCCTGCGGGCATCACCATTTCCGCCGTGCGCCCGTTTCCGTGCGCCGGCGAAACCTCCCGGATCCATCGCCTCGAGATCCCCTACGGCCGGTTCGAGCGCCACATCGGGCTGCAGCTCGGCGACCCTTATTCGCCGCTGGAGCTCGCCTCCAGGTCGCTGCGCGACGGCGTCCTGACGTTGACGTTCCGCCGGAAGGAAGGCGCATGAACCAGAAAGTTCTTTCCAAGGACCAGGACCCGGCCGTCACCGCCGCGGCCCCGGCAAAGCAATTTGCTCTCAAGCCGCTGCCGGAAGACGCGCTCATCGTCATCCCGATGCGCAACACGGTGCTGTTCCCGGGCGTGATCTCGCCGATCACCGTGGGACGCGTCGCGTCGGTCGCCGCCGCGCACGAAGCGGTGCGCACCGAGAAGAAGGTCGGCTTCCTCCTGCAGCGCGACCCCCAGACCAACGACGTGCAGCCCTCCGATCTCTATTGGGTCGGAACCGCCGGCCAGGTGGTGCGCTACATCACCGGCGCCGAGGGCACGCACCACCTGGTGGTGCAGGGGCAGAGCCGCTTCCGCGTGCTCGAGTTCCTGCACGGCTGGCCGTTCCTGGTGGCGCGCGTCCAGCTCATCGAGCAGCGCGAGGAAGCGAACCCCGACATCGAGGCGCGCTTCCTGCAGCTGAAGAGCCAGGCGGTCGAGGCGATCCAGCTCCTGCCGAGCGCGCCCGAGGAGCTCACCGTCGTGGTGCAGGGGATGACCTCGCCGGCGCTGCTCGCCGACATGGTCGCGAACCTGCTCGACATCAAGAACGAGGACAAGCAGGACCTGCTCGAGACCTTCGACCTGAAGCGCCGGCTCGACAAGGTGCTCGAGCACCTGGGCGAGCGCGTGGGCGTGCTGCGCATCTCGAAGGAGATCGGCGACAAGACCAAGAAGCAGTTCGACGAGAGACAAAGAGAGCATGTGCTGCGCGAGCAGATGCGCCAGATCCAGAAGGAGCTCGGCGAGGGCGAGGACAGCGCCGCCGAGCTCGAGGAGCTGAAGAAGGGCATCGAGGACGCCGGCATGCCCGAGGACGTGCACAAGCACGCGGTCAAGGAGCTCAAGCGCCTGCAGCGCATGGGCGAGGGCAGCGCCGAGGGCTCGATGCTGCGGACTTACCTGGAATGGCTTGCCGAGCTTCCCTGGAAGGTTTCTGAAACAAAAGAAATCAACATCTCGGAAGCGCGGAAGGTCCTGGACGAGGACCACTTCGGCCTCGACAAGATCAAGCGCCGGATCCTCGAGCACCTCGCGGTGCGCAAGCTCAACCCCGAGGGCAAGAGCCCCATCCTTTGCTTCGTCGGCCCGCCGGGGGTCGGCAAGACCTCGCTCGGCCAGTCGATCGCGCG
>DATBSZ010000148.1:0-6488 GCA_036559525.1 Burkholderiales bacterium | reverse complement strand
CCTGGGCGAGGCTCGAAGCCGCGTGCGCCGCGCACCTAACCTTGCTGGTAGGCGAGGAGTACGAGTCCCTGGTCGGAGGCACGAGCCTGTTCCATCCTGCGCGCTCGCCGCTGCAGCGGCGCCTCAACCGCGATCGCGACGTCTACGAGGAGCGCTTTCGCCAGATGATCGCCGCGCTCGAACTCCCGCCCGACGTCGACCAGACCTTGCTGCGCCTCAACCTGCTGGGCGCGCTGAACTGGACGCACAACTGGTACCGGTCGGGGCGCAAGTCGCCCCGGGAGTTGGCACATCAGCTGGTGCAGAAGATCCTGCGGCGCAGCCTGGAGGCGCCGGGCCGGCGCGCGGAATCCAGAAAGGTCGTCCTGAGCTAGGAGGTCGCATGCAGACACGTCGCAGGTTCCTCGGCACCGCCGCGCTTGGCGTTCTCGGCGGAGCGCTTCCCTTTGCTGTCCGCGGGCAGGGCATCGACACCGCGAAGATCATCGTCGGCTTTCCCCCCGGCGGGACGACCGACGTCATGGCGCGCAAGGTCGCGGACAAGCTGCGCGGCGCCTACGCGCGCACCGCGATCGTCGAGAACCGTCCGGGAGCAGGCGGGCAGCTCGGCGTCGTCGCGCTGAAGGATGCCCCGCCCGACGGCGCCACGCTGCTCCTCACGCCTTCGTCGATGCTCACGATCTACCCGAACACGTACCCGAAGCTGCAGTACCGGGTCGAGGATGTGGCACCGGTGTCGCTCGCGATGTACAGCCACCACGTGCTCTCCGTCGGGCCCGCGGTGCCCGACAGCGTGAAGACGCTCAAGGACTTTTTCGCCTGGGCCAAGGCCAACCCGGACAAGGCGGTCTACGGCAGCCCGGGCGCGGGCTCGATGCCGCATCTCATCGGCGTGCTGCTCGACAAAGCGGCCGGCGCGAACCTGCGCCACGCGGGGTATCGCGGAAGCGCGCCGGGGATCCAGGACCTCCTCGGCGGGCAGATCGCCTCCTTCCTCGGTCCGACGGGCGATGTCCTCGCGCACTCGCAGGCCAGCAAGGTGCGCGTGCTCGGCACCTCCGGAAAGGAGCGCAGCGCCTTCCTGCCCGCGGTGCCGACCATGGGCGAACAGGGCTTCAAGATCGCGCTGCGCGAGTGGTACGCGTTCTTCATGCCGGCGCGCGCGAGCGCCGAGACCGTGCAGCGCGCTTCCGCCGCGCTGCAGGCGGTGCTCGGGCAGGCCGAAGTGGTGGAGTTCGCGAAGCAGTTCGGCCTGGAGGTACAGGGCTCGAGTCCGGCGCAGCTCGCCGAGGTATTCAAGGCGGACACCGCAGAGTGGGGTGGTCTCGTCAAGCAGACAGGCTTTACCGCCGAGTCTTGAGCCAGCCGCAGCACGCGCGCCGGACGCGCAGCGTCCGGCTGGCCCGCCAGACGGTGCTCGCCGAGCGGCGCGCGGGGAACGTCTACCTTCGCTCGCCGGATCCGCTCCCGGCGTATCCGCGCAAGCTCACCGAGCGGCTCGACCATTGGGCAGAGCACGCGCCGGAGCGCGTGTTCCTCGCCCAGCGCGGACCGGACGGCGTGTGGCAGCGGCTCACCTATGCGCAGGCGCGCAGCCGCGCCCGGCGCATCGCGCAGGCGCTGCTCGAGCGGCGGCTCTCCGCAGAGCGTCCGGTGGCGGTGCTCTCCGGCAACGACTTCGCGCACGCGCTGATCGAACTCGGCGCGCTGTACGCCGGCGTGCCCTATGCGCCGGTGTCGCCGGCGTATTCGCTGCTGTCGAAGGACTTCGCCAAGCTGAAGCACGTCATGCGCTTGCTCACGCCGGGGCTGGTGTTCGCGTCGGTGCGCGAACCGTTCCAGGCGGCGATCGCCGCCGCCGTGCCGGGCGGCACCGAGGTGGTTTATGAAGTCCAGAAGCTGGAGGCCGGCGAAGCGACCGGCGCAGTGGACGAGGCACATGCCCGGGTCGGCCCGGACACGATCGCGAAATTCCTGTTCACTTCCGGCTCCACCGGCGAGCCGAAGGCGGTGATCAACACGCAGCGCATGTGGTGCTCGAACCAGGAAATGATCCGCTTCATGTTCGCGTTCTTCGAGGAGGAGCCGCCGCTGGTCGTCGATTGGGCGCCGTGGCACCACACCGCGGCGGGCAACCACGATTTCGGGCTGGTGCTCTACAACGGCGGCTCGTACTACATCGACGAGGGCAAGCCGCTGCCCGGCGCGATCGAGACGACGGTGCGCAACCTTCGCGAAATCGCGCCAACCTGGTACTTCAACGTGCCGAGGGGCTACGAGGTGCTGCTGCCTTTCCTAAGGACTGATCTTGGACTAAGAAAGAACTTCTTCAGCCGGCTCAAGCTGCTGTGGTTCGCCGGCGCCGCCGTGTCGCAGCCGGTGTTCGACGAGGTCAAGGCGCTCGCCTATGAGACTTGCGGCGAGGAGATCCTGTTCCTCACCGGCCTGGGCTCGACCGAGACCGCGCCGTTCGCGATGGGACGCATGTGGGAAACGAAAGACGTCACCAACATGGGCCTGCCGCCGCCGGGGGTCGAGATCAAGCTGGTCCCGTTGCAGGACAAGCTCGAGGCGCGGCTCAAGGGCCCGAACATCACGCCCGGCTACTGGCGACAGCCCGAGCTCACGGCGCAGGTGTTCGACGAGGAAGGCTATTACCGCCTCGGCGACTCCTTTGTCTTGGCAAATGAACAAAAGCCGGTCGAAGGCCTGCTTTTCCGTGGCCGCATCGCGGAGGATTTCAAGCTCTCGAGCGGCACCTGGGTCAACGTCGGCCCGCTGCGCGCGCTTTTCATCGCCCACTTCGCGCCGCTGGTGCGCGACGTGGTGATTGCCGGAGAGGGGAAGAGCGAGGTCGGGGTCCTGATATTTCCGGCTGGCAATGCGCCGGCGGATGAGCTCCTGAAAAGACTCAAGACGCTGGCGAGTACAGGCAGCTCAAACCGGATCGCGCGCGCGCTGGTGCTCGAGGAGCCGCCGTCTCTCGACGCGGGCGAGATGACCGACAAGGGCTCGATCAACCAGCGCGCGGTGCTGCGGCGCCGCGCAGCGCTGGTGGAGGAGCTCTATACGGATTCGCCCAGGGTATTGCTGACATGAACGTCAAAGAGCTCGTAGCCATCGACGTCCACACCCACGCGTGGAAGTCCGCGCTGCAGGTCGACGACAAGCTGACCGAGTCCCAGGAAGCGATGGGGCGCTACTTCCGCTACCAGCCGCAGCACGCGACGGTCCCGGAGATGGCGGACTACTACCGCAAAATGAAGATGGGGTTCGTCGTCTTCACGGTCGATAGCCCCCGCGACAACAGAAAGATCACCAACGAGGAGATCGCGGAGCTCGCCATCAAGAACGGCGATGTCGCCATTGCGTTCGCCAGCATCAACCCACACCGGGGCGCCGACGGCGTGCGAGCCGCGAAAAGATTGATTGCCGAGTACAAGGTGAAAGGCTTCAAGTTCCATCCCACGGTGCAGGAGTTCTATCCCAACGACCGCCTTGCCTATCCTCTATATGAGGTCATCGCGGAGGCGAAGCTGCCGGCGCTCTTTCATACCGGCCAGACCGGGATGGGCGCAGGCACGCGCGGCGGCGGTGGGCTGCGGCTGAAGTATTCGAATCCGCTATACCTCGACGACGTGGCGGCGGACTTTCCGGATATGCCGATCGTGCTCGCCCATCCTTCCTTTCCCTGGCAGGAAGAGGCGCTGTCGGTGGCAACGCACAAGCCGCAGGTATTTATCGATTTGTCCGGGTGGTCGCCGAAGTACTTTCCGCCGATCCTGGTGCAGTACGCCAACACTCTGCTGAAGGACAAGGTGCTTTTCGGCTCCGATTACCCGGTGATCACGCCGGAGAAGTGGATCGAGGAGTTCGACAAGCTGCCGATCAAGCCCGAGGTGCGGCCGCTCATCCTGAAGGAAAACGCGGCGAGGCTCCTTCGCCTGGCGCAGTAGTTCGGTATTCAAATCCGCTATGCCTCGATGATTCGCTCGGCTGAATAGCTGAGCGCGAGCGTGAGCGTGGGACAGCGCCCACGCTTTGCTCACACATTTCTTTACATTGTTCAGCAGGCCCGCGACTACCATCATTCGGATGATTTGAGCCGTTCGTAGCGTTCGTCTTTCCGGACAACAAGGGAGAAACATGCCGGTCCGGCAGGAAATCGCCGAAGGTCTCGTTCCGGTCAAGGTCTACACGCGCGACCTGGAACCCGGCGCGCGTCAGCAACTTGTCAGCCTTTCGCGCTTGCCGATCGTGCACCACCATGTGGCAGCGATGCCGGACGTCCACCGCGGTATCGGCGCCACGGTTGGATCGGTGATCCCGACGCGGAAGGCGATCATTCCCGCCGCGGTGGGAGTCGACATCGGCTGCGGCATGACGGCTACGCGCGTTTCGCTCGGCGCAGACCAGCTCGACGAAGCCTCGCTGAAGAAGCTCTTCGCGCAGATCAGCCGCGACGTGCCGGCCGGATTCGGCCAGCACTCCGACCGCGAGGCGCGCTCGCATGCCGCGAAGCGGTTCCAGAAGCAACTGACGAAAATCTTCGAGAAGCACCCCGGGGTCGAGCGGCGCTGCAGCAAGCACTCGAGCTGGGTGAACCAGCTCGGCACGCTCGGCGGCGGCAACCACTTCATCGAGATCTGCCTCGACGAGGAGAACCGGGTGTGGGCGATGCTGCATTCGGGCAGCCGCGGCATCGGCAACGCCATCGGCAGCTATTTCATCGAGCTGGCCAAGAAGGACGCCCAGCGCAACAACGTGCAGCTCCCGGAGCGCGACCTCGCGTATTTCCGCGAAGGCTCGGTGCATTTCGACGATTACATCGAGGCCGTGGGCTGGGCGCAGGAATACGCGCGCGCGAACCGCGAGGAGATGATGGACCTCGTCCTGAGCGCGATGCAGCGCCACCTGCCGGCGTCCGAGGTGACCGAGGGCGTGGTCAACTGCCACCACAACTACGTCGAGCGCGAGGAGCACTACGGCGAGCAGGTCTGGCTCACCCGCAAGGGGGCGATCCGCGCCGGCGCTGGCGAGCTGGGTATCATTCCGGGCAGCATGGGTGTGCGCAGCTACATTGTCCGCGGCAAGGGCTCGCCCGAGAGCTTCGACTCGTGCGCCCACGGCGCCGGGCGCCTCATGAGCCGCAACGCGGCGCAGAAGAAGTTTTCCGTGAAGGACCTCGAAGACCAGACGCACGGCGTGATCTGCCGCAAGGACAAGGGGGTGCTCGACGAGATCCCGGGCGCCTACAAGCCGATCGACGAGGTGATGGAAAACCAGGCGGACCTGGTCGATATCGTGCACACCCTCAAGCAGGTCATCTGCGTGAAGGGATGAGGCGAAGAGAGCTCCTGGGCGCCGCGCTGCTGCTTCCGCTCGAGGGGCTGGCGCAGACCTGCGGCGTCCTCACGCCGCGGCAGACCGAAGGGCCGTTCTTCACGCCGAAATCGCCGCAACGGGTTTCACTGCTGGAGGGCGGCGAGAAAACCCGGATCTTCGTGATCGGCACGGTGCTCTCCGCGCAGTGCAACCCGGTGCCGAACGCGCTGCTCGATTTCTGGCATTCGGACGAGCTGGGCGAGTACGACAACCGCGGCTTCCGCTACCGCGGCCACCAGCACGCGGATGCGCAAGGGCGCTTCCGGCTCGAGACCATCGTACCCGCCGAGTATCCCGGCCGCACGCGCCACATCCACGTCAAGGTGCAGGCGCCGGGAAGGCGCATCCTGACCACGCAGCTCTACTTTCCGGGCGACCCGGGCAACAGGCGCGACGGCCTCTACCGGGCCGAGCTCGAGATGAAGAAGGCGAAGGCGGACGAGGCGAGCTTCGACTTCGTCGTCGAGACCTAATTCGGGGTCAGGGTCGCAATTCAGTTTTCGCGTACGCAAAAACGAATTGCGACCTGACCCCGAATTCTCAACGTCTACCGTCGTACCAGACGTAGCACGCGTTGCGGTCGCAGCGTGCGGCCCGCCAGCAGGAGCGTCTTCAGCAGGAACGCGAAGTGCTCGCGCTTGGTGTACAGGCGGGCCTTGCGGTCGCTCGTGCGCAGCGGATGGCGGTGCAGGATGACGACGCCGAGCCCGCGGCTGCGCGCAAGGCGCTTCAAGCGGCGCGCGAAGTCGATCTCTTCGCCGGCGTAGAGCGCCTCGCTGAAGCCGCCGAGGCTGCGGAACGCGGCAGCCTCGCAGAAGACGAACGAGCCCGCCGTCCACCGCGCCGCCCGGCTGACGGCGTTCCAGATCGCAAGCGACAGCCGGATCACCGGGTCGCGGATTTCGAACGCGACCGTGGCGCCGCCGCCGAGGGCGCGCCCGCCGCGGATCGCGGCCGCCGCCTCGGCGAACAGCTCGCGGCTGGGATACGAGTCGGCGTCGACGAATACCAGCCACTCGCCGCTCGCCCGTGCTGCGCCGGCATTGCGCGCGCGCGCGATCTGGTTCACCGGCTCGAACACTACGCGCGCGCCCGCCTCGCGC
>DATBSZ010000147.1:0-7021 GCA_036559525.1 Burkholderiales bacterium | reverse complement strand
CGCGCTTGCCGCCGAGCGCCCGCGCCAAGCGATCGCCCTCGGCGTTGTCGACGACCAGCCCGTTATAGATGTCGTCGTAGGCGATGTCGTCGTGAAAGCGCAGCGCGTTCTGCTCCACCATCTCCAGCCTGCCGCCCTCGAGCAGCGTGAGCGCGGTGGCATACGGCATGTGCGTGTGCAGCACGCAGGTCGCGCGCGGGTTGGCGAGATGGATGCGCGAATGGATATAGAACGCGGTCTTCTCGAACTCGCCTTCGCCTTCGAGGACGTTGCCGCTGGCGTCTAGCATAAGCAGGTTAGAGGCGCTGACCTCGCTCCAGTGCAGCCCGTAACGGTTCAGTAGAAACCGCTTGCCGTCGGGCAGCATGACGCTTAGGTGGTTGCAGACCCCTTCGTGCAGGTCCAGGCGTACCGCGAGGCGGAAGGCCGCCGCGAGGTCGATGCGCATCGCGCGTTCCACCCCTTTGGTGACTTCGAGTTCTTGGACTCCCATGAAGCCCATTATATGAAACAAAAAGGGCGCCCGAAGGCGCCCTTTTCGAGAACGGCGAAAAGGCTACTTGCGTTTCTCGTCGTAGCGCTCGCCCATTTCGTTGCCGACCGCGCCGCCGACCACCGCGCCGCCGATCGTGCCGATCGCGCTGCCGCCGGTCACTGCGGAGCCGACGGCTCCGCCGGCGACGGCGCCGCCGACGGTGCCTTGCGTTTCACGCGAGACGCCGCGGTCGTCGAGTGCCTTGCAGCCGGCCAGGCCGGTCGCGAGAACGATGCCGAATGCAACAAGAACTTTGCTCATGTGATGGCCTCCGTTTGAAAAAAGGTCGAGAACCGTGCTTGCGCTCAGGTGCAGCCGCGCATTAGGAAAATGACGAACAGCACCGGGATGGGCACGCCTAGTGCCCACAGCAGGATGTAACCGAGCTTGCCTTCCTGCTTGCGGCGCCACTGCTGCAGCCTTTCCATGACTACCTCCAAGCGATCCGTATGCGGACATCGCAGGGAGGAGCAAGCGCCGTGCCGCTGTCGCTTCCCCTTGTGGGGAATTCCACTACGTCATTCGTCCACGTCGACTTCGACTTTCCGGTCGGACTCGGTGAACACCCAGGCGATGGCGAAGCCCGCCATCACGGCGTAGTCCCGCCGCACCAGGGGGCTCGACTCGAAGGCCGCGCCCTTCAGCGTGTCGTAGCGTGCGAAGGCGCCCACCCAGAATCGCGGAAAGCGCCGAGTAAGCGACAGAAGCGCAAGCGCTCCCGAATAGCCGCCGGGCGCTTCGTACGCGGGGCGTCCGGCCGCGGCGAACTCGGGATCGACGGCGTAGAAATAATCGTGGTACTTGCGCGTGGCAAAGAGCGGCCCGGCCTGCAATCCGAGGTTCCACTTGACCCCGGCGAGCTCCGGCCGCGTGAAAAGATGCAGATGCGGATACGCCACCCAACCGATGTGCCGGGTGTGCGACAGATCGGTCGCGATCGCCGCGCGCAGCGGCAGGCGCAGCTCGAACGACCATTCGCGCGCGCGATCGCGCGCGAGGGTGATGTCCAGTCGCGGGCCGATCTCGAGCGTGGGATCGAGGGCCGGCATGCCCTCGCGCGCACGGTTGTCGTCGCTGTCCACCGGCGGCGTCGCGTTCACGCTGAGGTTGAGCTCGACGCGGTCGGACTCGAAGAAAATCCCGCGCACGCCCTGGCGGTCGACGCGCACGCGGTCGCCGCGGTAAATCACATAGGGGAACGGCAGCACGTAGCCGCGGCTCTCGTCCGAGCCGCGATAGTCGGGCAGCGTGAATGCGCTCGCTCCCAGCCCGAATTCCCATTCGGGGCGCAGCTCGGCGTGCGCCGCCGCGAACCACAGCAGGACCCCCAGCACACAGCAACCGCGCAGAGCTATGCCGTCCTCCTCGCGACCAGGCTCAGGAATTCCTCGCGCGTGGCGAGGTGGTCGCGGAAAACGCCCAGCACCGAGGAGGTGACCATGGTCGAATTCTGCTTCTCCACGCCGCGCATCATCATGCACAGGTGGCGCGCCTCGATCATCACGCCGACGCCCTTGGCGTCGATGGAGTTCATGATCTCGCGCGAGATGTCGTCGGTCAGGCGCTCCTGCAGCTGCAGGCGCCGCGCGTGCATGTCGACCAGGCGTGCGAGCTTGCTCACGCCGAACACCTTCCCGTTCGGGATGTAGCCGATGTGGCAGCGGCCGAAAAACGGCAGCATGTGGTGCTCGCACAGGCTGTACATCTCGATGTCCTTCACGATCACCATGCTGCTCGTGTCCTGCGTGAAGAGCGCGTTGTTGATGACTCTTGCGAGGTCGGTGCGGTAGCCCTGGGTGAGAAAGCCGAGGGCCTGCGCTACCCGCAGCGGGGTCTTCTGCAGCCCCTCTCGGCCGGGATCCTCGCCCAGCTCGATCAGCAGCTGGCGCACCAGGGTTTCGATCTTCTGGATATTCGGTGTCATGGCAGGGCTCATGAAATGAGAAGGGCGCCCGAAGGCGCCCTTGCCATGGTACGAGAAAAGCCTGCTCTTGCCGCTAGTGCTCCAAGGCTTCGGTCACGAGCGTCTTGCCCACCAGAAAAGCGATGATCGCGTGCCCCGCCCGCGTCGGGTGAATCCCGTCCCAGAAAAAATGGCGGTCGGGCAGCGCGCAGCGGAATGGCGGCGCGCTGGGGAAACCGAACATCGGCACGTGGGGCTGGATGCACGCGGTGGTGGCGTCGCGCAGGCCGAATTTCGCCGGGTTCGCCTGGACGTCCGCGAGCAGGGCGAACGCATCGAACTGCACGATTTCGATGCCCGGCAGCGCTTCGAGCCCCTGCAGAACGACTGCGAGATTCTGGTTGTACCCCGCGCTCAGGGCGGTGGCCAGGCCGGCGATTCCCGGCGCCACCAGCGCATTGAGGCGCTGCAGCGCGGGCGTACGGCCGAGATCGGGAGCATTCCAGACCAGGAACTTGCGCGCGCCCGCGTGGTGCAGCTTGCCGATGTTGCCCGCGACCGAAGCCAATGCGGCGCCGATCACCCTGTTGGGATCCTGGCCCGCCAGGGCCGCCGCCATGGCGGCGCGGATGTCGTTGCCGCCGATGGCGACGACGTAGAGCGAGTGGGAGGGAGCATCGTTCCTGACGTCGCGCAGGAAGAAGTCCACTTGCACGCTGAGGTGGAACGGGCTCGCGCCGACGTCGGCCGCGGTCGCGCCGCCGACCGCGTAGTTTGACGCCCGGCGATCCGCGCCGGCGAGCGCCGGCTTCACGCTGGAGCCCAGGCCGAAGGTGCCGGCGAGAAGCTCGATCCATGTCACGCCGTTGCTGAAATGGCGCGTCGCGTAGGGCGCCTCGGGAATGAGCGCGATGACCTCGGGGATTCCCGCCGCATCGACCCCGCCCATTCCATAGTCGGGCGGCGCGACGGTTTGCCCGCCGTTCACCGCAAACGCGTTGCCCGGATCCGACAGGCTGTCGCCGAACACGACGATCGGCCGATGGCGAAAGAAGCCGTCCGCGGACGCAGGGTCCGGCGCAAGCAGCGCCAGCACGAGAGCGATCGAAAGCAGCCACGACTTGGCGAGCAGCGAACGCATGACGGTCTCCTCCCAGAGACGCCTCTCGCGAGGCTAGCGGACCAAGCTAGTGACAGGAGTGAGGGATGTCAATCCCATGAGCAAAGCGTACTAATCGTTGCGTCGCCTGTTCCATCGAATGGTGGAAAAAAAAGGGCGCCCGCAGGCGCCCTCTTGGGACTTGGCAAAGAAGGCTAGCTGCCGCCTCCGGCGGTCGCCGTGGTCTCCGCCGCGGGCGGCGCCTCCGGCGCGGCGGCCGGCAATTCGGCCAGCACCGGCTCGGCGGCCTGCGCCTTGCGGATCATGTGATACGCGAGGCCGGTTCCCGCCGGGATCAGGCGGCCGACGATGACGTTCTCCTTGAGGCCGCGCAGGCCGTCGCGCTTGCCCATGATCGCCGCCTCGGTCAGCACGCGCGTGGTCTCCTGGAAGGAGGCCGCCGAGATGAACGAGTCGGTGGAGAGCGAGGCCTTGGTGATGCCGAGCAGCATGTACTGATACTGCGCCGGCTTCTTGCCCGCCTTCTCGGCCTTCTCGTTCTCCTCGAGCACTTCGGCGCGCTCGGCCTGCTCGCCGGTAATGAACGGCGCGTCGCCCGGCTCGGTAATCTCCACGCGGCGCAGCATCTGCCGCACGATCACCTCGATGTGCTTGTCGTTGATCTTCACGCCCTGCAGGCGGTACACGTCCTGCACCTCGTCGATGATGTAGCGCGCGAGCTCCTCGACGCCGAGCAGGCGCAGCAGATCGTGCGGATCCACCGGGCCGTCGACAATCATCTCGCCCTTGTTCACCACCTGGCCGTCGTGCACCAGCAGGTGCTTGTCCTTGGCGATCAGGTACTCGTGCTCCTGCTTGTCGAGGTCGGTGATCACCAGGCGCTGCTTGCCTTTCGTGTCCTTACCGAAGCTTACGGTTCCGGTGACTTCCGCAAGCATGCCCGCGTCCTTCGGCGAGCGCGCCTCGAACAGCTCCGCCACCCGCGGCAGGCCGCCGGTGATGTCGCGCGTCTTCGAGACTTCCTGCGGAATGCGGGCGAGCACCTCGCCCACCTGCACCTGCTGGCCGTCGCGCACCGCGATCACCGCCCCCACCGGGAAGCTGATGTTCACGGCGTGGTCGGTGCCGGCGATGCGCACCTCGTCGCCCACCTCGTTGATCAGCTTCACCGAGGGCCGCTGGCCCTTGCCCGCGGCGGTGGTGCGCCGCTTGGCGTCGATGACGACGAGGGTCGAGAGGCCCGTGACGTCGTCGATCTGCTTGGCGACGGTCGCGCCTTCCTCCACGTGCTCGAACTTCACCGTGCCGGCGTACTCCGTGATGATCGGCCGGTGGTGCGGGTCCCAGGTGGCGAGCTGCTTGCCCGCGCGCACGCTGTCGCCGTCGGCGACTGCGAGCAGCGCGCCGTACGGCACCTTGTGGCGCTCGCGCTCGCGGCCGTTGTCGTCGACGATGGTGACTTCGCCCGAGCGGCTGATCACCACCTTGTCGCCCTTCGCGTTCGACACGTACCGCATAGTCGAGGTGAACCGGACCGTGCCGGATGACTTCGCCTCGACATGGCTCTGCACCGCGGTCCGCGAGGCGGCGCCACCGATGTGGAAGGTCCGCATCGTCAACTGCGTGCCCGGCTCGCCGATCGACTGCGCGGCGATCACGCCGATCGCCTCGCCCACGTTCACCGGTGACCCGCGTCCGAGGTCGCGCCCGTAGCACTTGGCGCACACGCCCCAGCGCGTATCGCAGGAAAGCGCGGTCCTGACCTTGACCTCGTCGATGCCGACGTTGTCGATGGCGTCCACGCCCTCCTCGTCGATCAGCGTTCCGGCCGCGTAGAGCACGTCCTGCGTCTCGGGATGCAAGAGATCGGTGGCGAGCGTGCGGCCGAGGATGCGCTCGCGCAGCGCCTCGACGACCTCGCCGCCCTCGACCAGCGCCTTCATGGAAACGCCGTTCGCGGTGCCGCAATCCTCCTCGGTCACCACCAGGTCCTGCGTCACGTCGACCAGGCGGCGCGTGAGGTAGCCCGAGTTCGCCGTCTTCAGTGCCGTATCCGCGAGGCCCTTGCGCGCGCCGTGCGTGGAGATGAAGTACTGCAGCACGTTCAGCCCTTCGCGGAAGTTGGCAGTGATTGGGGTCTCGATGATCGAGCCGTCAGGCTTGGCCATCAGGCCGCGCATGCCGGCCAGCTGCCGGATCTGCGCCGCCGACCCGCGCGCGCCCGAATCGGCCATCATGTAGGTCGAGTTGAACGCCTCCTGCTTCACCTTCTTGCCGTGGCGGTTCTCGACCTCCTCGGAGCCGAGCTGCTCCATCATCACCTTGCCGACCTGCTCGCCGCAGCGCGACCAGATGTCGACCACCTTGTTGTAGCGCTCGCCGGCGGTCACCAGGCCCGAGGTGTACTGGTTCTCGATCTCCTTCACCTCGCCCTCAGCCTGCTTGATCAGCTCCTGCTTCTGCGGCGGGATGGTCATGTCGTGCACGCCGAAGGAAATCCCTGCGCGCGTGGCGATGCCGAAGCCCGCCTGCATCAGCTTGTCGGCGAAGATTACCGTCTCGCGCAACCCGCAGCGGCGAAAGCCGATATTGATCAGCTTCGAGATCTCTTTCTTTTTGAGCGCCTTGTTGAGCAGCTCGAACGACAGGCCCATCGGCAGGATTTCGGAAAGCAGCGCCCGGCCGATCGTCGTCTCATAGCGCGTGATCTTCTCGGTCACCTCGCCGGACTCGGACAGCTCCTTTTCCTTGATGCGCACCCAGACGCGCGCGTTCAGCTCCACCTGGCGCGAGTCGTAGGCGCGGTGCACTTCGGCGAGGTCGGAGAAACTCATGCCCTCGCCTTTCGCGTTGATGCGCTCGCGCGTGGCGTAGTACAGGCCGAGCACGATGTCCTGCGAAGGCACGATGATCGGCTCACCGTTAGCGGGCGAAAGCACGTTGTTGGAGGCGAGCATCAGCGTGCGCGCTTCCATCTGCGCCTCGAGAGAAAGCGGGACGTGGACTGCCATCTGGTCGCCGTCGAAGTCGGCGTTGAACGCCGCGCACACCAGCGGATGGAGCTGGATCGCCTTGCCCTCGATCAGCACCGGCTCGAACGCCTGGATGCCGAGGCGGTGCAGGGTCGGCGCGCGGTTGAGCAGCACCGGGTGCTCGCGGATTACCTCTTCCAGGATGTCCCACACCTCCGCGACTTCCTGCTCCACGAGCCTTTTTGCCGCTTTGATCGTCGTGGCCAACCCGAGGAGTTCAAGCTTATTGAAAATGAAAGGCTTGAAGAGCTCGAGGGCCATTTTCTTGGGCAAGCCGCACTGGTGGAGCTTGAGCTCCGGACCCACGACGATGACCGAACGGCCCGAATAGTCGACGCGCTTGCCGAGCAAGTTCTGACGGAACCTGCCCTGCTTACCCTTCAGCATGTCGGACAGCGACTTCAGCGGACGCTTGTTCGTGCCCGTGATGA
>DATBSZ010000146.1:0-2129 GCA_036559525.1 Burkholderiales bacterium | reverse complement strand
AGCGGCGTGCGCACGAAGCCGGCCTTGTGCAGGTCGGTCTTCGCCTGCTCCGTGTTGGCGAGGTAGTACTTGGTGACCGCGACGTAGTCGGCGAGGAAGGCGCGCACTGCGTCCGGATTTGCCTTCAGGAATTTCTCGCTGAAGAAGATGTCGAGGAGCTCGTGGTCGTAGCCCAGGGCCTCGGTCGCGGTGAAGAGCTTGCGCAGCCCGCCCTTGGCCATCTCGGCTGAATAGAAAGGCTCGACGAAGGTGCCCGCGCTGACTTTGCCGGTGCGCACGGCGTCGCCGATCACCGGAAATGCCATCGGCACGACCTTGGTGTCCTTGTCGGGCACCAGGCCCGCGTTGAGCAGGCCGGCGCGCGCCCAGAGATCCGTCGCGGTCCTGATACCGACGACGCCGATGGTGCCGCCCTTCAGGTCCTTGACGCTCTTGATCGGGCCGTCGTCCTTGACCATGTAGACGGTGGTGAAGTACTGGCTGCCCGCGGCTTCCTGGCATACGCCCGCGACGAGCTTGAAGTCCATGCCCTGCGAGCGGCCGAAGATGATGGCGAGGCCGGGCGCGGTGCCGGCGTCGAGCTCGCCGGCGAGGTAGGCCTGGAAGCGCTCCGGGTTGGCCTGGAAGAGGATCTGCTTCAGCTGATAGCGCTTGCCCTGGTTGGGCGTGAGGTCGGGGCGCGCGCTCATCAGCCAGAGCTGCTCCTCGGCGGCGAAGCCGCGGCCAAGGCGGATCAGGGGGGCGGTTTGCGCAACCGCATTCAGGGCAAACAGGAAGGCGAAAAACCCAGCGACTGCTTTCACGGAATCCCCCTCAGACGTAATAGGTGTCGAGCTTTTCCCAGTATATCAACCGGTCCCGCAGCAGGACGACCGCCTTGTCGAGCGCGTAGCCGAGCGCCGCGATCACGATCACGACCGCGAGCATGCGGTCGGTCCTGAGCGAGGACATCGCGTAGATCACCTGGTAGCCGAGGCCGTCGGCCGAGGCGACCATCTCGGTGATCACCACCACGATCATCGCCACCGGCACCGCGACGCGAAAGCCCGCGAAGATGAACGGCGTGGTCGCCGGGATCACCACGCGGCGCAGGATCGCTGCGCGCGAGGCCCCCATGTTCTGCGCCGACCAGAGGAGCGCGCGGTTGACGTCCCTCGCGCCGGCGTAGGTCATGATCACGATCGGGTAGAGGCACTCGAGGAACACCAGCGCGACCTTCGACAGGCTGCCGATGCCGAACACGAAGATGAAGATCGGGAACAGCGCCAGCTTCGGCACCGCATAGGTGCCGGAGAAGAGCGGGTCGAGCAGCCCAGCCGCGAAGCGCGAGCGGCCCATCACGAGGCCGAGCAGGATGCCGGCCGCCGCGGCGAGGGCGAACCCGCCGAGCGCCCGCTCGAGCGAGACCTGGATCTCGGCCAGCATTTCGGTCTTGGTGAAAAACAATCCCAACTCGCGGAAGATCTTCTCGAGCGAGGGGAAGAGCAGCGGGCTCCACAGGCCGCTGCGGGCGGCCACTTCCCACGCCGCCATTGCGATTCCAACCAGAACGAACGGCAAGAGCCGGCTCATGCGGGCTGCTGCCAGGCAAGCAGGCGCGAATGCGCGAGGCGCACCAGCCGGTCGCCGGCGTAGCCGAGGATCGCGATGGTCACGAGCGACACGTACATCAGGTCGAAGCGCAGCGAGTTTTCCGCGATGCGAATCAGGTGGCCGAGGCCGGAGCGCGCGTTGATCATCTCGGCGGCGAACATGACGATGAACGAGAGCGCGAGCGACACGCGCAGCGCCGCGAAGATCATCGGCGCGGCGCTCGGCAGCACCACCCGGCGGAAGATCTCGCCCTGCGTGGCGCCCATGTTGAGCGCCGACCACACCAGGATGGTGCGCGTCTGGCGCACGCCGTAGTAGGCGTTGATGAACACCGGATAGAAGCACGCGAGCGCGATGATGAGGACCTTCGACAGGTCGCCGATGCCGAACCAGATCATGAAGATCGGCAGCATCACGATCTTCGGCACCGGGTAGGTGAGGAACACGGCGGGGCTCAGCATGCGGTCGAACCAGCGCGCGGTGCCCGCGGCGAGCCCGAGCACGGCGCCGAGAAGGCTGCCGATCGCGAAGCCGGG
>DATBSZ010000145.1:0-8763 GCA_036559525.1 Burkholderiales bacterium | reverse complement strand
GCCGGCAACAAGCCGCAGGGCGAGGACTGGCTGCTGCTCGACGTGATCCCACTGTCGCTCGGCATCGAGACCATGGGCGGCCTCACCGAGAAGATCATCCCGCGCAACACCACCATCCCGGCCGGAAGGGCGCAGGAGTTCACCACCTTCAAGGACGGCCAGACCGGGATGAGCATCCACGTCGTGCAGGGCGAGCGCGAGCTCGTGTCCGACTGCCGCTCGCTGGCGCGCTTCGAGCTGAAGGGCATCCCGCCGATGGTCGCCGGCGCCGCGCGCATCCGCGTCGCGTTCCAGGTCGACGCCGACGGGCTTCTCTCCGTTACCGCCAAAGAAGGCACCTCCGGGGTGGAAGCCTCCGTCACGGTCAAGCCTTCCTACGGACTGGGCGACGCCGACATCGAGCGCATGCTGCGCGATTCCTTCGAGCACGCCCGGGAGGACACGCATGCCCGCGCCCTCGCGGAGCAGCGGGTCGACGGCCAGCGGTTGATCGAGGCTACGCGCTCGGCGTTGGTCGCGGACGCGAAGTTGTTGAATGCCGAAGAGCGTGCGGCAATCGACGCCGCCATCGCCTCCCTCGAAAAACTGCTTCCCGGCACGGAGCACCGCGCCATCAGGCAGGCGGTCGAGGCGCTGAACCGCGCCACCGACGAGTTCGCGGCGCGGCGCATGGACGAGGGGATCAAGCGCGCGCTCGCCGGCCGCAGGATCGGCAGTCTCTGATGGCGAAGATCAAGGTTTTACCGGGGCATGCGCTTTGCCCGCAGGGTGCGGAGATCGAGGCGAGAAGCGGGGTGTCGATCTGCGATACGCTGCTCGAGCGGCATATCGACATCGAGCATGCCTGTGAGAAGTCGTGCGCCTGCACTACCTGTCACGTGATCGTGCGCCAAGGCTACGATTCGCTCGAGCCGCCCGAGGAAAAGGAAGAAGACCTGCTCGACAAGGCTTGGGGCCTCGAGGCGACGTCGCGCCTGTCGTGCCAGGCGAAAGTCGCGGACCAGGATCTGGTGATCGAGATCCCCAAATACACGATCAACTACGAGCGCGAGGGCGGGGGAGCCAAGAAATGAAGTGGACCGATACGCAGGACATTGCGATCGCCCTGTCGGAAAGCCATCCCGACAAGGATCCGACGTCGGTGAACTTCGTCGACCTCTACAAGTGGGTGCTGGCGCTGCCGGGGTTCAGCGACGACCCGAAGCGCTGCGGGGAAAGAATCCTCGAGGCCATCCAGCAAGCCTGGATCGAGGAAGCGGAATGACCTGTCCCTGAATGGCCTCGAAGAGCGCTGCTAGCACGCCGTGAACGTGCGGTTCCAGATGCCGTTGTCGCAGCGGAACTGGGTGCGGTCCTGGCAGGACACGCTGCCGTGGCTGTAAGCCTGCGACGCGTACGTGCAGCTCGGCGCGCTCGCGCCCGTGGCTGCCGCACGTTCGACCACTACGGGTCGCTCGACGACGGTTTCCTTGACCACTGGGCGGCTGCAGCCGGCGAGCAGCAGGGCCGGGATGAACATCAGCGCGATTGATCGCTTCATGAGACCTCCTAGGTTGGACCAACGTTGAAATCCCAGCAAGTTACGGGCCCACGGGTCGCCGTTCTCGGCTTGCACCTGGAGAGCAACGCGTTCGCTGCGGTCAGCGAAGAGCGGCACTTCCGCTCGCTCTGCTACTGCGCCGGCGAAGAGATCAGCCGCGAGGCGCGCAAGAAGGTATCGGCGCTTCCGGCCGAGATTCCGGGGTTCTACGGCGAAATGGATGCGCTCGGCCCGTGGACGCCGGTCCCGATCGTCGTCACCGCCTGCGAGCCAGGCGGCGCGGTGGACGAGCGCTTTTTCCAGGCGACCCTCGCCGCGATGCGCGCTCGCCTGCAGGCCGCGGGAAAGCTGGACGCGGTCTACATCAGCAACCACGGCGGCATGATCTCCACCGGCGGCCCGGACCCCGACGGCGAGCTCTATGCGATGGTGCGCGGGGCCGCCGGGCCGAGGACGCCGGTCGTTGCCACGGTCGACCTGCACGCGAACATCTCCGAGCGCATGGTCGCGAACGTGGACGCGCTCGTGTCGTACCGCACGAATCCGCACATGGACCAAGCCGAGCGCGCGGTGGATGCAGCGCGGCTCCTGACGGGTTTCATCGGGGGAAAGAAGTCAAAAAGGGCGTTCGTGCGCCTGCCGCTCACCCCGGCCTCGGTCACGCTGCTGACGCGCGAGGGCCCCTACGCCGACGCGATCAGGTACGGCCAGACCAGGGTGGGCAACGGGGTGCTCGACGTATCCATAGTGGGCGGGTTCGTTTTCAGCGACACGCCGAAAAACGGGGTCGCCATCGTGATCAACGGCGAGCGCGGCGCCGACGTTCGCGGCACCGCGCTCGATATCGCCGGCCGCATCTGGGCCGACCGCAAGCGTTTCGTGAAGCGGCTAACGTCGATGGAGGACGCCCTTCGCATTTCCGGAAAGACCATTTGGTCCGACGCGGGCGACAACCCGGGCGGGGGAGGCACCGGGCAAACCACGACGCTGTTACAGAGATTAATTGAACGTGAAGTGCGCGAAGTGCTCTACGGCGTCTTCTTCGAGCCGCAGATCGCGGCGGCGGCGAAGTGCAAGCGCGAGATCGAGGCGGTCTTCACGGAAGGCTTCCGGGCACCGGCGACAGTTCTGAAGACCACCGACGGGCAATGCATCGGTCGCCGCGGCATCTGGGCCGGGCGGGCGCTCGACCTCGGCCCGACCTGCGCGCTGCAGATCGGCGGCGTTACCGTGGTGTGCGTGAGCAAGCGAAAGCAGTGCGCCGCCCCGGTGTTCTTCGAGATGCACGGCCTTGACATCCGCGCGGCGCGCACCGTGGTGGTCAAGTCGCGCGGCCACTTCCGCGGCGGCTTCGACGAGCTATTCCCTCCGGATCGGGTGATCGAGGTGGATACGCCCGGCCTCACTTCGCCGGTGCTGGAGCGGCTCGAGTTCAAGGGCCTGCCGCGGCCGGTGTTCCCGCTCGACGCCGACGCGCAGTGGACTCCTGGAGCCGCGGTCTATGAGTAGCCTGTGCTTCACCGGCGATGGCCTGACGGCCAGCCTGTTCGCCGCGGCGCTGCACTTCGGCTGGACGCCGGCCGACGGCGTGGCGCGCGAGGAATCGTGGCACGTGCGGCAGGGGCATTTCGAATTCTTTGCTGCGCGAATCCGGAAGCAAGGCGGCAACGACGACGACTGGGAGCACTACTGGCCGATGCGCGCGCCGCAAGCGCGCCTCGTGTTCGACCGCCGGGGGTTGCGCGAGGACTACGTCATCTGCGGCGAAATGTGGTGCAGGCCGCTGGAGCATTTCCTGCCGCGCTCGCGCGCGCCGGTGGTGCAGCTCGCGCCCTGCTAGCGGTCGTTCAGGTGGCAGGCCGAGAGATGGCCCGAGCCGATTTCCTTCAGCGGCGGCGCTTCGTCCTTGCAGCGTGGCATGGCGTGCGGGCAGCGCGGGTGAAAGTGGCAGCCGGTGGGCGGGGCGAGCGGAGAAGGAATCTCGCCGATGATCGGCTTGAACTGGGTCTTGCGCGTATCCAGGCGCGGCACCTGCTTGAGCAGCGCCTGCGTATAGGGATGATTCGCTCTGGCAAAAATGCCATCCGTAGAGGCGGATTCCACGACGCGGCCCAGGTACATGATGACGACCCGGTCGGAGAGGTGCTCGACCACGCCGAGGTCGTGGCTGATGAATAGATAGGTCAGCCCCAGGTCGCGGCGCAGCGCCATGAAGAGGTTCAGGATCTGCGCCTGGATCGAGACGTCGAGCGCCGCCACCGCCTCGTCGCACACCAGGAACTCGGGCTTTACCGCGAGGGCGCGCGCGATGCCGATGCGGCTCCTCTGTCCGCCGGAAAACTGGTGCGGATAGCGCGGCTTGTAGCTCGGGTCGAGACCGCAGCGCTGGAGCAGCGCGTCGAGGTAGCCGTCGAGCTCCTCGCGCCTGACGATGCCGTGCACCAGCGGCGCCTCGCCCACGATGTCGGCGACGCGCATGCGCGGATTCAGCGACGCGAACGGATCCTGGAAGATCATCTGAACTTGGAGACCGGCCCTCTGACGGCCGGCCCCATCCCTGCCGCGGTATCGGATGCGGCCGGCGCTCGGCTCGAGGATTCCCGCGACCATGCGCCCGAGCGTCGACTTGCCGCAGCCCGATTCGCCCACCAGGCCGACGACCTCGCCTTCGTGCACGGCGAACGACACGTCTTCGACCGCATGCACGACTTCGTCCGCGACGTCCGCGCCGAGCGCGCGCGCGATCTTCCCGGCGAAGTCGAGCGGCTGAACGAAGCGCTTGGAGACCTTCTGCAGCTCGACCAGGGGCTCGCTCATGCGTGCATCGGATAGAAGCAGCGGACCAGACGATTCTTGTGGGAGGAAAGCTTTGGTTCCTCCAGGCATGCGGACGCGGCGCGAGGGCAGCGGTTACGGAAGGCGCAGCCCGGCGGGAGGTTGGCGAGCGCGGGCATCATCCCCGGGATCTGGGAGAGCGGGCTGCCGCGCCGGTTGCGGCTCGGCACCGAGCCGATCAGGCCGTGGGTATAGGGGTGGAGCGGGGTGTCGAGCACCTCGTCGACCGACCCCTGCTCGACGATGCGGCCTGCATACATCACGCAGATCCGGTCCGCCAGGCCCGCGACCACCGAGAGGTCGTGCGTGATCCACACCAGGGCGGTTCCAGACTCGCGGCAGAGCTTCTGCGCCTCGTAGAGGATCTGCGCCTGGATCGTCACGTCGAGGGCGGTGGTGGGCTCGTCGGCGATGATCAGCTTGGGCCGGTTGAGGAGCGCGATCGCGATCGCCACGCGCTGGCGCATGCCGCCGCTGAATTGGTGCGGGTAGGAGCGCAGGCGCGATTCGGGCGAAGGAATGCCGACGCGCTCGAGCGCTTCACGAGCGATCTTCAATGCCATTCTCGAATCGACGTCCTGATGGGCGCGCACGGCTTCGACCATCTGCGTGTCGATGCGCAGCACCGGGTTGAGCGTCATCATCGGGTCCTGGAAAACCATCGCGATGCGCGCGCCGCGGATCCGGCGCAGCTCGTGCTCTCCCAGCTTCAGGAGGTCGGTGCCGTCGAAGAGGATGCGGCCGCCGATGATGCGCCCCGGCGCGTCGACCAGCCCGAGGATCGAGAAGCCGGTCACCGTCTTGCCGCAGCCCGACTCGCCCACCAGGCCGAGCACCTCGCCCGGGCGGACTTCGAAGCTCACGCCGTCCACGGCGCGAACCACGCCCGCGCGCGTGAAGAAATGGGTCTTGAGATCCTGGACTTCGAGGGTATTACCGTTCAAGGCGCGGGTTGAGCACGTCCCGCAGGCGGTCGCCGACGAGGTTGATGCTCATGATCGTGGCGAGGAGCGCGATGCCCGGATAGAAGCTGATCCAGTACTTGCCCGACAGCATGTACTCGAAGCCGTTCGCGATGAGGAGGCCGAGCGAGGGCTCGGTGAGGGGCAGCCCCACGCCGAGGAACGACAGCGTCGCCTCGAGCGAAATGGCGTGCGCGGTCTGCAGCGTGCCGACGACGATCATCGGTGCAATCACGTTGGGCAGGAGATGGCGGAATACGATGCGCCGCGGCGGCAGCGCGAGGCACTGCGCGGCCTCGATGTACTCCTTGCGGCGCTCGACCAGCGCCGAGCCGCGCACGGTGCGCGCGTAGTAGGCCCACTGCACGAGGATCAGCGCGATCATGACCTTGTCCGCGCCGCGGCCGAGGATCGCCACCAGGATCAGCGCCACCAGGATCGCTGGGAAGGAAAGCTGCAGGTCGACGAGCCGCATGATCAGCGCGTCGAGCCAGCCGCCGCGGTACGCGGCGGCGAGGCCGAGCGCGGTGCCGATGCCGAGCGCGACGACTCCCGAGGCGACGCCGACGCCGAGGCTGATGCGCAGCCCGTAGAGGATCGCGCTCCACATGTCGCGCCCGGCGCCGTCCGCGCCGAGCCACATCATGAAGCCCGCCGAGCCGGTTTCGCCGGGCGCCAGGCGCGCGTCCATCACCGTGACTTTCGCCAGGTCGTAGGGGTTCTGCGGCGCGAGCAGCGGCGCGAACAGCGCGAGGAACACGATGATGAGCAGGGCGGCGAACGAACCGGTGGCGACCGGGCTCGCGAAGAACTCGCGCGCGAGGCGCCGGAACGGCGTTTCGGGTTTTGCGATGGAAAGAGTCTCGACCGCGGCGCTCATGCCTTCGCTTCCTTCAGCCTGACGCGCGGATCGAGCATCGAATAGAGGATGTCGACGATCAGGTTGATCACGACGAACATCAGCACCGTGATCACCAGGTAGGCGACGATCACCGGGCGGTCGAGGCGCTGGATCGAGTCGATGAGGAGCTTGCCCATCCCCGGCCAGGCGAACACCGTTTCGGTGACCACCGAGAACGCGATCAGGCCGCCGAGTTCCAGGCCGAGCACCGTCACGACCGGCACCAGGATGTTCTTGAGAACGTGCACCAGCACGACCCGGGCGGGCGAGAGCCCCTTCGCGCGAGCGAACTTCACGTAGTCCTGCAGCGCCGCCTCGCGCGTGCCGGCGCGCGCAAGGCGCGTCACCAGCGCCATCTTGAAGAGCGCGAGGTTGATGGCGGGGAGCGCCAGGTGCCGCAGCCCGTCCCAGGTCATGAAGTCCCCGCGCCCGGTCGAGGGCAGCCAGCCCAGCATCACCGCGAAGACCATGATGAGCATCAGGCCGACCCAGAAGGTGGGCAGCGAGAAGCCGAGGATCGAGCCTGCCATGATCGCCTTGCTCGCCGGCGACTCGGGGCGCAGGCCCGCGTACATGCCGAGCGGGATGCCGAGCACGATCGCGAGCAGGAAGGCGGCGAACGCGAGCTCGAGCGTCGCCGGCATGCGCTGCAGGATGAGCTTGAGCGCCGGCTCGCCGAACACGAACGAGTTGCCGAGGTCGCCGCGCGCGGCGTTGGCGAGGAAGTGGAAGTACTGCTCGTGCACCGGCCGGTCGAGACCGAGCTTCTGGATGAAGCGCTCGATCTCGATCTGCGTCATGTCGTCCGAGATCAGGATGTGCACCGGGTCGCCCACCAGATGCACGCCCACGAACACCACCAGCGACATCACCAGCACGACCACCAGGCTTTGCAGGACCCGCCTGATGATGAAAACCATTATTTTTCCTTCGAAACCTCCGTGGCGAGGGTGTACTCGTCGGTCCTTGCCTTGTAGCCGAAGCCGCGGCGCAGCGCCCAGGTGTTCACCTGGTAGTGGAGCGGGATGATGCCGACCTCCTCGATCGCCAGCTCCGTGGCGCGCGCGAGGAGCTCGGCGCGCTTGGCGTCCTCGTTCGTGGCGAGCGCGTCGTTGATCAGCTTGTCGACCTGCGGGTTCGAGTAGCGGCCGCGGTTCGACGCGCCCATGCCCTTGTCGCGGTCGAAGGTCGCGAGCAGCGACTTGAGCGGCGAGGAGGCTTCGCCCGTGCCCGAGCCCCAGCCCACCAGGATGAAGCTGAACTTCGGCCCCTTGTCCGGCGACCCGGTGGAGGCGTCGCGGAAGAACACGCCCTGCGTCATGGTCACCACCTGCGTGTCGATGCCGATGCGCGACAGCATCTGCCCGACCGCCTCGGCGATCTTGGCGTCGTTCGGGTAGCGGTCGTTGGGCGAGTGGATCGTCATGCGGAAGCCGTTGGGCACGCCCGCCTCGGCGAGCAGCTTCTTCGCCCCGTTCGGATCGAAGCCGACCGGCTTGAGCTTGCTGCTGACGCCGAAGAAGCCCTCGGGGAGGAGCTGCCCGGCCTTGATCGCCTGGCCCTCCATTACGCGGCTCACGATCGCGTCGCGGTCGATCGCCATCGAGATCGCCCTGCGCACACGCACGTCGCGCAGCGGGCTCTTGATCGGCTTGCCGTCCTTTCCGAGCACGAACGGCGAGTCGTCGCGGAAATGGTCGAGGTGGAGATAGATGATGCGGTTGGAGACCGTCTGCGCGATCGTGACCTTCGGATCCTTCTTGAGCCGCGCCATGTCGGTCGCCGGCACTTCGTCGATCAGATCGACGTCGCCCGCGAGCAGCGCCGCGACGCGCGACGGGTCGGACTTGATGCCGCGGAACACCACGCGCGCCCAGGCCGGCTTGTCGCCCCAGTACTGGTCGTTGCGCTGCATGACGATGCGGTTCCCGGGCGTGTACTCGACGAACTTGTACGGCCCGGTGCCGATCGCGGCCTTGCCCGAGTTGTAGTCCGGCGTCTTCGCGCCCTGGCCATGCTTGCGCGACACGATGAACACCTGCGAGACGTCGTTCGGCATGAGGGGGTAGGGCGCCGCGGTCTTGATGTGCACCGTGTGGTCGTCGACCTTGGTGAAGGTCTTGCCGCGCGCGTAGATGCCGAAGCTCGAGGGGCTGCCCTCCACGTTCGGCGCGCGCTCGAAGCTGAAGACCACGTCGTCGGCGGTGAACGGCGTGCCGTCGTGGAACGTGACGTTCTTGCGCAGCTCGAAGCGCCAGACCGTCGGCGACGTCGCCTTCCATGAGGTAGCCAGCGCCGGCGCCAGCGACAGGTCCTTGCCGCGGCCGACCAGCGGCTCGTACACGTTGCCGGTGACGGACAGCTGCAGCGACTCGTTCAGGGAGTGCGGGTCCATCGACAGCGAGTCGCCCTGGTTGGCGATGCGCACGGTCTGCGCGTGCGCGCCGATGGCGGCGCAGGCTGCAACGGCGATGAGGTGGTTCCGGAACTTCATTCGGTGACTCCTTCTTTGCAGGAAAAATCAG
>DATBSZ010000144.1:0-5724 GCA_036559525.1 Burkholderiales bacterium | reverse complement strand
GCCGCCGATCCCCGGCATCGATAGCCCGAACGTGGTGAGTTATGTCGACGTGCTGCGCGACGCAGTGAAGCCCGGCCGCAATGTCGCGATCATCGGCATGGGCGGCATCGGCTTCGACGTCGCGCTCTACCTCCTCGAACGAGGAAGCCGCGCTCCGCTGGATCCTGAAGCTTTCGCTGCGCACTGGGGTATTTCAGGAGAACCCCCTCATGCTGCCCCCCGCCACAGCATCACCATGCTCAAGCGCTCGCACACGCCGTTCGGCCACACGCTCGGCCGCACCACCGGGTGGGTGCATCGCGCCGAGCTTGCGCGCAACGGCGTGCGCATGATCAAGGGCGTCGAGTACCGCAGGATCGACCACGCCGGCGTGCATATCGCCGCCGATGGAAAGGAGATGCTCGTGGCTGCAGATACCGTGATCGTCTGTGCCGGCCAGGACCCGCGAAAAGAGGTCAAAGGGACCCATGTGATCGGGGGCGCCAAGGAAGCCGCGGAGCTCGATGCCAAGCGGGCGATGCTCGAAGGCGCAGAGCTGGCGGCGCAGCTATGAGCATCGCGCTCATCGGCGGCGCCGGCGAAGGCCTTGGCGCGGCGCTCGGCCGGAGGTTTTCAAAAGCCCACGAGGTGGTGTTGTCGTCGAGAACACAGGGCGAACGCGCCGACCTGCGCGAAGAAGCGCAGGTGATCGAGCTCTTCGACCGCATCGAGAAGCGCGGCCCGGTCGAGGTCGCGATCTTCAACGCCGGCGCGAACTTCAGGGCCTCGATCCTCGAGACCCCGGCCGAGATGTTCGAGAAAGTCTGGCGGCTCGGGTGCTATGCCGGCTTCCTGTTCGGGCGGGAAGCGGCGCGGCGTATGATGCCGCGCGGCAGAGGCACGATCCTGTTCACCGGCGCGACCGCTTCGGTGCGGGGCTCGGCGCAGTTCGCCGCCTTCGCCGCCGCGAAGGGCGGGCTACGCCAGGTGGCACAGTCCATGGCGCGCGAGCTCGGACCGAAGAACATCCACGTCGCGCATGTGGTGATCGACGGCATGATCGACAACCGCAGGACGCGCGAGCGCATGGCCGACCGAGTGAAGGACCTGCCCGCCGACGGCATGCTCGCCACCGACGCGATCGCCGAGCTGTTCTGGCAGCTCCATGCGCAGCCGCGCTCGGCGTGGACCTTCGAGGCCGACCTGCGTCCCTGGGCGGAGAGGTTCTAGTTTCATTAGAATCCTCGCATGGGCACGGTCGTAGCACTTGGAGGACAGGTCGGCGGCGCGAAGCTCGCCGACGGCCTGTATCGCCTGCGCGGGCGCGACCTCGCGTTGATCGTGAACACAGGCGACGACTACGAGCACCTCGGGCTCGCGTTCTCGCCCGACCTCGACACCGCGCTCTATGCGCTCGCCGGTATTGCCGGCGCAGCCGCGGGCTGGGAGCCCGAAGCCGAAAGCCACGCGCTGCACGGCATGCTGAAGGCGCTCGGCGGGCCGGAGCACCCGCGGGTCGGCGACAAGTCGCTCGCGGCGCCGCTGCTGCGCACGCAGGGACTCGCTTCGGGGCGGCGCCTGACCCAAATTACGCTCGACTTCTGCCGCCACCTCGGCATCGGGGCGCGGGTGCTGCCGATGAGCGACGATCCGGTGCGCACGCACGTGCTCACCGACGGTGGCGCGATTCCGTTCCCGGAATATTTCGGCCAGCTCGGCTGCGAGCCGCGCGTGCGCGGGCTCGAGTACGCGGGTGCCGACCAGGCGCGCATCCCCGACGAAGTGCTCGACGCGCTGCACGCCGCCGACCTCGAAGCCGTGGTGATCTGCCCTTCCAACCCGTATCACTCGATCGGCCCGATCCTCGAGATCAGCGGCATGCGCGAGCTGCTGCGCAAGCGCGGCGCGCCGGTGATCGCGGTCACCCCGATCGTCGGGGGCAAGGCGCTCAAGGGATCGGCGGGCAAGATGATGCGCGAGCTGGGCAAGGAGCCTTCGCCGCGCGCGGTCGCGATCCAGTACCTGCGCCTCATCGACGGCTTCGTCATCGACCGCGAGGACACGCACCTCGTCGAAAGCGTGCGTTCGCTCGGGATTCACGTGCTCGCCGCGCCGACCGTCATGCGCGCGCCCGACGATCGCGTGGCGCTCGCGCGCACCGTGCTCGAGTTCGCGCGCAGCGTGCGCGAGGCCAAGGCCCTGGAGGTGGAATGAGGATCCTCGTTGCCTGGGCGTTATGCCTCGCGGCGTCCGCATCCCTGGCGAACGACCAGGAGATCCAGCGCGCGCTCATCCAGCGCGACCAGCAATCCGCGGAATTCGCCGCGCGCGTGCGCGGCGCCGACACCTCGGCGCTGCAACAGCTACACTCGCGGCAGCTGCTCGAAGCTACGACCCAGCCGCCCCATCCGGATGCCGCGATCGCACGCCAGCTCCAGCCCTATCAAAGGCAGAAGATGGCGGACGAGCGCGTGCTCGTGCTCACGCCGCCGACGGTGAGCTCGGCGCCGCGCCCCGAAAAGCCTGCCCCCCGGCTGCTACCGCTCCCAGGGGGGCAGGAGCGCCTGATCGATCCCATACCGCAACAAGGCCTCACGCAGTAGGCCGGGGTCGATCGCCGCGAGCGCGGCGACGGCGATGTGGCGTGCATCGACTTCGAAGAACGCCCGCAGCGCGGCGCGCGTATCGCTGCGGCCGAAGCCGTCGGTGCCGAGGCTCACGTACGGCTTCGAAAGATAAGGCCGGATCAGGTCCGGGACAGCGCGCACGTAGTCGCTCGCCGCGATGATCGGTCCCTCGGCTTTCTGAAGGCACTCCTCGACCCAGCTCGTCGCCTTTCCGCCGAGCCTGCGCACGCGCTCCGCCTTCATGCCGTCCCGGCGCAGCTCGGTAAACGACGTCACGCTCCAGACATTGGCCGCCACCTTCCAGTCCTTCTCCAACAGCTCGGCGGCCGCGAGCACTTCGCGCAGGATCGGCCCGCTGCCCAGCAGCTGGAGCTTCGCCTTTTCATTTTTCTTGTACAGGTACATCCCCTTGAGGATTCCCTGGCGCGCCCCCTCCGGCATCGCCGGATGCGGGTAGTTCTCGTTGGCCACCGTGAGGTAATAGAACACGTCTTCCTGCGCTTCCACCATGCGCCGCGCGCCGTCCTCCACGATCGCGGCGAGCTCGTAGCCGAAGCACGGATCGTAGGCGCGGCAGTTCGGGATCGTCGCCGCCGCGAGATGCGAGGAGCCGTCCTGGTGCTGCAGGCCCTCGCCCGCGAGCGTAGTGCGTCCCGCGGTGCCGCCGACCAGAAAGCCCCGCGCGCGCGAATCGGCCGCGGCCCAGACGAGGTCACCGACGCGCTGGAAGCCGAAGATGGAGTAGTAGATGTAGAACGGCAGCATCGGCTCGGCGTGCGACGAATACGAGGTCGCCGCGGCAAGCCAGGAGGAGAGCGCGCCGGCCTCGGTGATGCCCTCCTCCAGGATCTGCCCGTCCTTCGCTTCGCGGTAGTAGAGCAGCTCGTCGTGGTCCTCGGGCTCGTAGAGCTGGCCCACCGCCGAGTAGATGCCGACCTGGCGGAACAGCGTCTGCATGCCGAAAGTGCGCGCCTCGTCGGCGACGATCGGCACCACGCGCCGTCCCAGCTTCTCGTCCTTGAGGAGCTGCGACAAGAGCTGCACGAACACCATCGTGGTCGACTGGCTTCGCTCCGATGCGCTCAGCGACGGCACCGCGATCGATTCCGCCTTGGTGATTCGGCGCGGAAGATAGCCGCCCAGGCCCTGCCTTCTATCCGTCAAGTATTTGAGCTCAGGGCTCGCGGGTCCTGGGTGATAGAAACGCAGCTGCGCCACGTCTTCGTCGGAAAGCGGCAGCGCGAAGCGGTCCCGGAATTCGCGCAGCGCCTCGTCGTCGACCTTCTTCTGCTGGTGGGTGCCCATCTTGCCCTGGCCCCAGTTGCCCATGCCGTAGCCCTTCTTTGTCTTGGCGAGGATCACCGTGGGCTGTCCCTTGTAGTGTGCGGCGGCGTGGTACGCGGCGTAGATCTTGACCGGGTCGTGGCCGCCGCGGCGCAGGCGGTCGATGTCGTCGTCGCTCATGCCGGCGATGAGCTCGCGCAGCTCCGGGTACTTATTGAAGAAGTGCTCGCGATTGAAGCGGCCGTCGGTCGCCGCGTAGGTCTGGAACTCGCCGTCGACGGTCTCGTGCAGCCGCTTGAGCAGCACGCCGTCCTCGTCGCGCGCGAAGAGGGCATCCCAGTCCGATCCCCACAAGAGCTTCACCACGTTCCAGCCGGCGCCGGCGAACAGTCCTTCGAGCTCCTGCACGACCGAGCCGTTGCCGCGCACCGGGCCGTCGAGCCGCTGCAGGTTGCAGTTGACGACGAAGATCAGGTTGTCCAGGCCCTCGCGTGTGGCGAGCGACAGCCCCGCGAGCGATTCCGGCTCGTCCATCTCGCCGTCGCCGATGAAGCACCAGACCTTGCGGGAATTCGTCTCGGGTGAGGCTTTTTCTGCCAAACCGCGGTTCTCGAGATACCGCATGAAGCGCGCCTGGTAGACGGCGTTGATCGGTCCGAGGCCCATCGAGCCGGTGGGGAACTGCCAGAACTCCGGCATCAGGTACGGATGGCAATACGAGGAGAGACCGTTTCCCCCGGTTTCCTGCCGGTAGTGATTGAGCTGATCTTCCGTGAGTCGCCCTTCGAGAAACGCCCTGGCGTAAACCCCGGGCGCGGAATGCGGCTGGAAGTACACCAGGTCGTCGATGCGAAAAAAGTGGTTGAAGCCGACCTCGAACAGATCCGCCGCCGACGCGTAGCTCGCGATGTGACCGCCGAGCTCGGGATGCGCGCGGTTCGCGCGTACCACCATGGCGAGGGCGTTCCAGCGCACGATCGCGGAAATGCGGCTTTCGAGCTCGAGGTTGCCCGGGAACTGTGGCTGGTGGGCGAGCGCGATCGAGTTCTTGTAGGGCGTGTTCAGCACCGGCGGCAGCGGCACGCGCCGCGCGCGCGCGTGATCGAGGAGCTTGCGCAGCAGGAACGTTGCGCGCTCGCGCCCTTCGGTCTCGACGAGCGCGTCGAAGGCGTCGAGCCACTCGCGGGTTTCGGCGGGGTCGGCGTCGGGCGGATTTACCCGCCAGAACGCGGAGGAAACGATGTCGGCGAGGTCGGTCATCCGGACATGGTAATCCGCGCGCCAAGCAAATTGGATACCAGCCGTGGCGCCGCCTTCCGGGCCATGCCCGGGCGCCGGAAAACGATGCTATTATTTGCGCCGCAGGATGCTTTTCAAGCAGCGAAATTGCCGACCCTTCATCGCCGCCTCAAGTGCAGCGCTCGTAGTGGCAGTGCATTCCCACTCTTGATTCTTCGTGCCCGGCTCCGTCGCGCCCGGATTCGCGCGGCTTTTCGTAGAGGTAAACAGTAATGGCAACCGGTACCGTAAAGTGGTTCAACGATTCCAAAGGCTTCGGCTTCATCACCCCGAGCGAGGGCGGCGAGGACCTGTTCGCGCATCACACCGCGATCCAGATGTCCGGCTTCAAGACCCTCAAGGAAGGACAGAAGGTCGAGTTCGAGGTGAAGCGCGGCCCGAAGGGTCTGCAGGCGCACAACATCAAGCCGCTGTAAGCACCCGGCACAAGGAAAAAAAAGCCCGCGCAAGCGGGCTTTTCTATTTCAGGGGCAACCCCCGGAAGGCTTCTCCGGCATGCAGTTGCCGAGCGAGCCCGGGGCATTGGTGACCACGA
>DATBSZ010000143.1:0-5494 GCA_036559525.1 Burkholderiales bacterium | reverse complement strand
ATCTCGCCCTCGGAATCGGCAAGATCCCAGTAGCTGACCCGCTCGCCGCGGCCGTGGATCGTGCCGTCTTCGATCTTCAGCTCGGCCAGCGGCGCGCCGAGATGGCGCGCCGCCCGCTCGAGCATCAGGGCGCGCAGCTCGGCGCACGCAGCGCGCAGCGCCTTGCCGCCTTCCTGGATCGACTGGCTGCCCGAGGTCACGCCCTCGTCGGGGCTGTAGGCGGTGCTCGCCGGCAGCATGCGGATTCGCTGCAGGCCGACGCCGAGCTCCTCGGCCGCGATCTGCGCCAGCGCGGTCAGGATTCCCTGGCCGAGCTCCACCTTGCCGCTCGCGATCGACACCGTGCCGTCGCCCTCGAAATGCACGCGCTGCGAAAGGCGCCTCGCGTCCGATAGCGCCGCGGGCTTTTCAGCGAGCATCGAGGATCGCGCGCACGACGCGGTTGTGAGAGCCGCAGCGGCAGAGATTGCGGTCCAGGGCGGCACGCACCTGATTTTCCGTGGGGTTGGAATTCTGAGAAAGCAACGCGACCGCAGCCATGACGATGCCGCTCATGCAGTAGCCGCACTGCGCCGCCTGGTGCCGGACGAGCGCCTCCTGGACAGGGTGCGTGCCCCCGAGGCCCTCGATCGTGGTGATTTTCTTATTCGTCGCAAAAGACAGCGGCAAGTCGCACGTAGCCATTGCCCGGCCGTCGATGAGCACGAAGCACGCGCCGCATTGCCCGCTGCCGCAACCGAAGCGGGTGCCGGCGAGGCCGAGCTCGTTGCGCAGGACGTAGAGAAGCGGCGTGTCCGCTGCCGCCTCGACGCTGCGGCTCTCGCCGTTAACCTCGAGGTTCATTGCCGGATCAGTCCAGCCGCGCCTGGCGCAGCCGGCTCACGCACTCGTCCACGAAAGCGCGCACTTTCCCGGTGACCAGCCGGGACTGGGCGTACACCACCTGCACGGGCACGGGTTCGGTTTCGAATTCCTCAAGCACATAGGAAAGCTTCTTTTCCTTCCGGTAGGACGCCGTCTGGTAGGACAGGAACACGCCGAGGCCGCTGCCGTTCACGCACGCATCCAGGCCGGTGTCGATATCGCTGCACGATATTACGGGGTTTACCGGCACGGCAACGGTTCGTCGTCCGACGCGAAAGTGCCAGTCGCCGCGCGGCGCGAGCCCGGTCCGGACGCAGGCATGCGCGCGGACCTCCTGAGGCGCGCGCGGCGTGCCCGCGCGCCTCAGGTACTCGGGGCTCGCGCAGACGACCCGCCGGACCTTCCCCACTGGAATCGCGACGAGCGACGAATCTTTCAGACGCCCGATGCGCACTGCGACGTCGATTCCTTCGTCGACCAGGTTCACTACCCGGTCGACGAACAGGAGCTCCGCGGTCACTTTGGGGTGCCGCCGCAGGAAATCGCCCACGATAGGCGCGACGTACCGCCGGCCGAATACGACCGGCGCCGTGACCGCGAGCCTGCCCTGGGGCTCGGCGCGTCCGGCGCTGAACGCCGCCTCGGTTTCCTGCACCGCCGAGAGGATCGCCCGGCAGCGCTCCAGGTAGTGCGCGCCTTCGTCGGTCAGGTGGATCCGCCTCGTGGTGCGGTTCAGCAGGCGCACGCCGAGCTCGCGCTCGAGCGAGGCGAGCGTGCGCACCACGGATGGGAGCGACGTGTCGAGCGCCTCGGCAGCGGCGGTGAGGGTCCCCTTGTCCACGATGCGGACGAAGGTCTCCATGGCGGCGAGCTTGTTCATTACTTCAGATTCCGGAGTAGTCCACTGCAGGATACCCTATTTATTCCGGAACGAAGAAGTGGGAACCTACCCCGCATGAAACCCGACGACGTGATGTTCTCCGCCACCGTGCGCGCCGAGCAGGCGCGCCGCGGATCCCGCAAGGGCTATGCGCAGGCCGCCGCCAAGGGCCACTTCCGGCGCGAGCTGCCGGACGAGGTGGTCGCCTTCATCGCCGAGCGCAACTCGGCCTATCTCGCGACCGCGGGCGCGGACGGGCAGCCCTACGTGCAGCATCGCGGCGGCCCGCCCGGGTTCCTGCGCGTCCTCGATCGCAGTACCGTCGCGTTCGCCGATTACGGCGGCAACCGGCAGTACATCAGCACGGGCAACCTGGCCGAGAACGAGCGCGCGTTCCTGTTTCTGATGGACTACGCGGAGGCGCGCCGGCTCAAGCTCTGGGGCCGCGCACGCGTGGTCGCGGATGACTCCGGCCTGCTCGCGCGCGTGGCCGATCCGGGCTACGGCGCGCGCATCGAGCAGGCGATCGTTTTCAGCGTGCTCGCCTGGGACTGGAACTGCTCGCAGCACATCCCGCGGCTGGTGCCTGCCTAGGCTTTGTTCATTGCCCCCCAAACACGGGCGGGCGAGAACGGAAAGTCGAGCTGGTGGATGCCGAGCGGACGTAGCGCGTCGATCACCGCGTTCGCCACTGCGGGCAACGCGCCGGTCGTGCCGGCTTCCCCCGCACCCTTGACCCCCAGCGGGTTGCTCGGCGAGGGGACCGAATGGTCGTGCAGCTCGACGCGGGTCATGATTTCCGGCCGCGGCATCGCGTAGTCCATGAACGAGCCGGTGAGGAGCTGTCCGCTCGACTCGTCGTACACGCAATGCTCGGTGAGCGCCTGCCCCAGGCCCTGCACGATGCCGCCGTGAAGCTGGCCGTCGAGCAGCACGTGGTTCAGCACCCGGCCGCAATCGTCGACCGCGACGTAGCGCAGCACCTCGACTTCGCCGGTGTCGCGGTCGATCTCGACCTCGGCCACGTGCGCGCCGCCGGGAAACGCCGTCGGCGGGGGAATGCTACCGCGCGTATCGAGCTCGGGACCGTAGCGGCGCGCGACCTCCCTGAAGCTGATCGAAAGGTCGGTGCCTTTCACCTGGAATTTGCCGGCATGGAACTCGACGTCGCCGGGGGAAACCTCGAGCGCCCTGGCCGCGAGGTCGGTCGCCTTCTTCACGACTTCCTTCGCCGTCACCGCGAGCGCGCCGCCGTGCGACATCATGCTGCGCGAGCCGATCGTGCCGGCGCCGACCATCGGGGGATCGGCCGGGTCGCTCGCCTTCAACGTGATTTCTTCCGCCGGCAGGCCGAGGATCTCCCCCACGACTTCGGGCAGCACCGTTTCGTGCCCCTGTCCCGACGGCCCGGCGAGCACGTGCAGCGTCGCACCGCCCGAGGAACCGAACCGGATCATCGCCTCTTCCTTCGGCAGCGCGGCCGCGCCCGAGGGCTCGCAGAACACCGCGCAGCCGATGCCACGAAGTTTTCCATGGGAGGCAGACTTTCGGCGCCGCGATTCGAAGTCGTGCCAGTCTGATTTCTCGAGAGCTTCTTCGAATTCGCCCGCGGGATCGCCGCTGTCGTAGGTGGAGCCCACTGGCGTCTTGTAGGGGAAGGCCTCGCGCGGAATGAAATTGCGCCGGCGGATCTCGGCACGGTCGATGTCGAGCTCGCGCGCCGCCTCGTCGACCAGCCGCTCGACCAGGTAGGACACGTTCGGCCGGCCGGCGCCGCGGTACGCGGTGGTCGAGGTGGTGTTGGTGAGCGCGAGCCGGTGCCGGCCGTAGAGCGCCGGGATGCGGTAGACGTTGATCGCGTGCGTCGACGGGTTCAGCGTATTGATGAGCGGCCCGGGCTGCGAAAGGAACGCGCCGGCGTTCACCACCCACCGCACGCGCAGACCGAGGAAGCGCCCCTCGCGATCGAGCGCGAGCTCGCCCTCGAGGCTGGCGGCGCGGCCGTGGTGGTCGCTGACGATGGTTTCGAAGCGCGAGCCGACCCACTTCACCGGCTTCCCGAGCTTGCGGGAGGCGAGCATCAGCGCGCAGTACTCGGGGTAGGCCTGCGAGCGGATGCCGAAGCCGCCGCCGACGTCCTGGGCGTGGATGCGGATCTTCTCGGCCGGCACGCCGGTGATCGCCACCAGGTTGGGCAGCATCAGCGCGAGCCCCTGGGTGCTGGTGTAGACATCAAAGCTCTCGCTCTTCGCGTCATAGGCGGCGAGACAGGCCTTCGGCTCCATCGGTGTGCCGAAGACGCGAGTCGAGTCGAGCTCGAGGCGCGTGACGTGCGCGGCGCGGGCGAACGCCGCCTCGGTCGCCTGCTCGTCGCCGTACACGTAGTCGAAGGCGAGATTGCCCGGAATCTCGTCGTGGAGCTGCGGCGCGCCGGCTTCCAGCGCGGCGCGGGCGTCCACGACGACCGGCAGCTCGCGGTACTCGACCTCGATCGCCTCCGCAGCGTCCTGCGCCGCCGCGGCCGAAGTCGCGACCACCAGCGCCACTTCCTGCCCGACGTAGCGCACCCGCTTTCGCGCCATCACGTCCCGGTGCGGCACCTTGATCATCGCGCCGCCCTTTCCCGGGTACCTCACGATCGGCGGCGGCGTCTTGAAATCGGCAGTGTCTTCGCCCGTGAATATGGCTTTCACTCCCGGAAGACCCAAGGCGGCCTTGGTATCCAGGGACACGATTTCCGCGTGAGCTCGATCCGAGCGCAGAAAGCAGCCGTAGAGCTGGCCGGGAAGGTTCCAGTCGGCGGTGTACCGGCCGCGGCCGGTGAGAAGCCGGTCGTCCTCGCGGCGACCCTTGAATTGCTTCACGCCGGCAGCGGACAGGACTGCCAGGCGACGAACTTCCAGCCTTGCGGCGTGCGCGTCCAGGCGTTGAGGAAGACGAGCCTGAGCGACCTCGGCTTGCCGTCGACGTCGACTTCGATCGCCGCCTTGCCGTTCACCAGCGCCACTTCGCCCAGGAAGCGGACCTTGCGCTCGCTGCAGTCGACGCTCTTGTACTTCGCCTTGCCGGCCTTGATCGACTCTAGCCAGCTCGCCTTCGTGTCGGTCAGGCCCGAAGAATGGGTATAGAGAAGCTCGCCGTGCGTCAGCTTCTCGAGCGCCGCCAGGTCGCGCGCGATCATCGCGCTGAAGCGCTTGTCTTCCAGCTCCAGGATTGCCTTGTCGCTGCTCATCGCCACACCTCCCTCGCCACTTCGACCACCCGCTCGAGCTTGCGCCACTGCTCGTCCTCGCTGAGCTTGTTGCCGTGGTGCGTGCTCGAGAACCCGCACTGCGGCGACAGGCAGAGATTTTCGACTGGAACGTACTTGGCGGCCTGATCGATCTTTCGTTTCAAATCGTCCCCGGTTTCCAGGGTTCCCGTCTTGGAAGACACCAGGCCCAGCACGACTTTTTTGCCCTTCGGCACGAAACGCAGCGGCTCGAAACCGCCGGCGCGCGCGCTGTCGAACTCCATGAAGAAGCCGTCGACGCCGCTCGAGAACATCTGCTCCGCGACCGGCTCGTAGCCGCCCTCGGCGACCCACGCGCTCTTGAAGTTGCCGCGGCAGGTGTGCATCGTGATCGTCATGCCCGCAGGCCGGCCCTGGATCGCTTTCCGGATGGTGTCGGAATACGTCAGCGGCAACGCGGCCGGGTCGTCGCCGTTCTTGCGGCAGTTGTCGCGGATCTTCGGGTCGCAAAGGTAGGC
>DATBSZ010000142.1:0-23419 GCA_036559525.1 Burkholderiales bacterium | reverse complement strand
GAAGGGCTCGTGGGCATTCGGCCCCTGGATGCATTACTGGAGCATCGAGGATTCGGATATCGTGCCCATCGGCTTCGGTGTTCGCGGACTCGAACCGAAAAACGAGACGCGGGAATACGGGTTGGAATTGAAATACAGGTTCTGACAAGAATTCCGTTCATGCAATGCGCGGCCTGCTGCCGCCCGCGTTCGCGGCGCGACAGAAGATCGCGTGCAAGACACCCCTAACGAGTTGCAGTCGGTCGACCACAAGCGTCTGATCTGTGGGCGGCAGCCGTCAGGTGGATTTGCAAGGCTCGATAAGCGCGGTGGGCGTTTTGATGAGGGAAGCCCCGGCTCGGAGCCGGAAGCCGCAATTGCCCGACTTGTACGGTAGCGTACATGCATCGTCATCGGCAGACGGAATATGCCACTGACGCGAGACCGGATTTTCTTGGATTGCGTGCGCAATCGTACAGAACGTTTTGCGGCGGAGGGGGAAAGTAGCCAGTGCCCGGGGCCAAAACCCCGCAAGACCTTCAGCGCCGTGCGCACGGATTGGCGGCCGCAATGCATCAGCCGCACGCCGATCCCTTTCGGCCTGCAGTGCCCAGGAGAAACACATGTCCAGATCCGGAAGCTTTTTCAAACCACTGATACTACTGCTGGCTGCTTTTGTGGCCGGATGCGGGGACCAGAGCCCGGGCCAAGTCAGCTCGACTTCGGCGGCGACCGCGGCCGCAACCATGCCACCACTGGGCACGGAGCAGAGCTTTGCGGTGCTCGGCGGTTCAACGGTGACGAATACCGGTTCCAGCGTCATCACCGGAAACCTGGGAGTCAGCCCGGGCTCGGCGATCACCGGCTTTCCGCCCGGGATCGTGACCGGGGTGATACACGCAGCCGATGCGGAGGCGCTTCAGGCTCAGACTGATACCACCGCTGCGTATATCGATCTGGCAAGCCAGGCGTGCACTTCCGACTCGACCGGTCAGGATCTCGGCGGGAAGACGCTCGTGCCGGGCGTCTATTGTTTTTCATCCTCGGCCCAGCTGACGGGTGCGCTCACGCTTGACGCCGGGGGCGTCTCCAATGCCGTCTGGGTGTTCAAGGCGGGGAGCACCCTCACGACCGCGGTCAACTCCTCCGTGGTGCTGATCAATGGCGCCAACCCGTGCAACGTCTTCTGGCAGGTCGGCAGCTCCGCGACTCTCGGTACAACCACTTCGTTCGTTGGGAATATTTTTGCGCTCGCAAGCATCACCCTCAACAACGGCGCAAGCGTGTCCGGCAGAGTCCTGGCGCGAAACGGTGCTGTGACGCTGGATAACAACATCGTCACCGTCCCAGCATGCGACGTACCGGTCACTTCCACCCCACCGACGCTCAGCAAGACCTTCAGCCCGGGCACCATCAATGCGGGCGGGGTCTCGACACTTACCATTACCTTTAGTAACGCCAACGACACACCCGCCAACCTGACCGGGCCGTTGATCGACACATTGCCAAGCGGCCTGGTGGTGGTCGCGGGCAGCGTCAGCACCACCTGTATCGAGACCCCGCTCTTGCGGGCGTGGTTCATTGTCGACACCTCGAGGGTGGGCTTGACGGCGGAAGGCCTGATCCCGGCCAAGGGCTCCTGCACGGTGACGGCGAACGTGACCGCGCCGGTCGCAGGCAGCTACCGCAATTCGCTTCCTGCCGGCGCCTTGCAGACCGACCATGGCAATAACGCCGCCCCCGCCGTCGCGACACTAACCGTCATCTAGCGGCAGTCACTAAGACCTCGTGGGCCGGCGGCCGGGCTATGCCATGCTCAATTGCGCACCCGGATCGTGACCGGCGCCGAGGTGCGCGTATTGCCCGCCGCGTCCCGCGCCACTGCCGTCAGCGCATAGGTGCCGTTGGGCATCGACGTCGTGACCACGGCGGCCCTGAAGGGCGCACTGGTGTCCTCGGGGCCGATGCTGGCGCCGTTGTACTTGAACTGCACGCCCACCACGCCGACGTTGTCGGAGGCGCTGGCCCTCACCGTGATGGTGCCGGAGACGATGGCATTCCACGACGGCGAGGTGATGCTGACGTTCGGGCGCGTCGTGTCGGGCACGCGTGTCGTCACCGCCACCGGGGTTGCCGTCCACGCCGAGTGGTTCGGCACGGCGTCGAACGCGCTCACGCGGTAACTGTAGGTGGCGCCGGCCGTGAGGCCGGTGTGCGAGAACGAAGTCGAGCTGGTGGCGGCGAGCGGCGCGTCGTTCAGGTAGACGTAATAGCCCGTCACGCCGACGTTGTCAGTGGACGCGCTCCAGGCGAGGTTCACCTGGGTTCCGGACACCGCGGCGGCGGTGAGACCCGCGGGAACGGTGGGGGCGGTGGTGTCCGGCGCGGGCGGCGCGCCCGCGTCCGCCTTCAGGACGAACGCCGCGTGGTGCCCGGCGAGGGCAACGCTATCCACCAGCGGCAGCAACTCGGGCAGCGCGCCGAGGGTGTCGCGCGCCAGCAGCCGCGCGGCTTGCGGCAAGGCGAGCGAGGCGACGTTGTTGGCGGTCGGATTGACGTAGACATAGCCTCTCTCGAACTCGCGCCAGTAGATGTTGACGCCGCCGAACGAAGTGACGCGGTAGCCGCCTACGGCTCTGCCCAGGTCGATGTTGTCGTACTCGTCGAACCACCAGATCCGGTTGTAGCCGCTGCCGCCGTTGAACATGAAGTAGGCATTGCCCAGCTCGTCGTTCTTGGCGAGCAGGAACGAGCCCAGCGCGTACCACAGGGTCTGCGCGAAGCTCACCGGCCGCCCCCAGTTGTCCGTGCCGCTCTGGCCGTCCATCAGCTTGGTGTGGCTCATGGTGGCCACTTTCGAATTGCGGATCGCGGCGATGGTGTCGATCTGCCGCTTCCAGTCCAGCTCGGGGTAGAACTGGGTGTCGGAGCCCCATTCCACCGCGAAAGCGCCTTCCTCGAGCAGCACGTCAGGCGGGCTGGCGCCGTTGTCCAGGCTCAGCCAGGCCGCGCTGCCGTCCACCGAGCGCGTTTCGCCGCGGTTGCACCACAGCTTCTGGCCGTAGGCGCGCATGCCGTTGCTGATCGCCTCGACGAAGCTGTTCATCCCGGCCGACCAGGCGGTATTGGTGGGATACCTGGTGTTGGTCGCGCTGTAGCCGCCCGCGTTGGCGAGCGTGAGGCAGTTGTCGACGAACACGCCGTCCGCCGCCCAGGGCTGGTCGACGATGTCGGCCTTCACCGCGTAGATCCAGTAGGACTGATAGCTGGAGTCGCCGAAATCCATCAGGTGCCAGTACTGGTTGGCGCCGATGTTGGAGAAGCCGACGCTGTAGACGCGCTGGCCCGCGTTGTTCAGCAGGAACAGCCCGGGGTGATTGCCGTTCAGGCTGCCCATGAAGTGGCCGCGCGAAACGTCGTAGCGCCCCAGCCCGTTCAGGAACAGCGGCAGCGTGCCGTCGAGGTGGCTCGGCGCCTCCGGCCCCATTTCATAGAGGTAGATCTGCAAGGCGGGATTGAGAGCCTTGATCGCCGCCCAGGTGTTCGGGCCGATGTCCTGGTAGCGAAAGCGGTCGATGTCGATCAGGTCGAATTTGGCGAGCTTCGCCGCATCGGTGGCCACCAGTTGAGGGCCGCCGCCGTAATACACCAGGAAAGTCGGGATGAACTTGTCCGAGCCTTGGGCTTGCGCGCCCGCGGGAAGGGCGAGGGCTGCGCCGAAACCCAGCGCGAGCAGGCCGATGCGCAGCACGCGCGCCGCGCACCTGCCAATTTGCGATGCGATGCGGATCTGTTGCATGCTGTGCTTCCCCGTAGTGGAGAAATGCGGCGTCTGTCGCCTGCGTTCTACAAACGGGTCGCATGCTAGGGGCGCGGCGCACGGCCAACGAGGACGTTTCGCATGAACTCAGGAATTCCCTGAGCAGTTATGTGAAGGAATCGACGCGCGAACAGCAATCCGACGTGCGGCGGCGACACTTTTTAGCCGCGCGGCGACAGTCGGCATCATTCTCGCCGCCTGGCTCGTGCCGCCGGCCATTGCCGCAGCGCTACGTAGTGTTCGCTTTCGAATTCAAGGACCGCGGCGGCGAGCGCGGGGCGCGGGGCTAGCTTCCTCCTCTAGCCGCCCTTCCCGCTCGCCTGCTTCGGCAGGCCTGTCTTGGGTCGCCTGCCCTATGGGCGGAGGTCAAAGGCATCCACCACAATGAAGGCACCATCGCTCGCACCCTCGATCGTCAGTGTATGCGCGCCATTGGTCAGCCCATCCGCTCTGAAGACGGTGTGCTGGTATCCCTCGATCGGGGGCGGAAGATAGGTATCGATCTCTCTCACAAGGACTCCGTCGAGGAATACCCTGGCGAGCCCCGTGCTGAGCTTGCGGCAGCCGATCCAGCTGACCGTGGTCCCGGTGAAGGTGAAGGTGACTCGCGCGCCCGCCGAAGCGGATGTGGACGCGGCTCCCTCGCTCCAGGTTCTGTTCACGTTGCCGTGCACCCAAGCACCGCTGTAGGTGACTGCCGCATCCGTCTCCTGGTAGCGCCTTCCCGGCGTCGTCACGTCGAAGGCGTCCACCACGATCTGGGCGCCCGTCGACGCGTCGTTCTTGCGGCCCGTCGCCTCGATCACCAGCGTGTGGCTCGCGTCGGCCAGTCCGGTTGCCGTGAATACGATGGCCTGGACCCTGTCCGCCGGAGAGAACGTGTCGACCTCGCTGACAACGCCATCGAGGGACACGCGGGCGATGCCCGCATTGGGGCCGCGATAGCCGCTCCAACTGATCGATGTTCCGCGGAACGTCAGCGTGACATTCGCGCCCGGCGTCTCGGTAACCCTCGCGCCCCCGACCGGCGGATCTGGGAGCGTGGCCACGCCGCCGCCACTCCATGCCATATTGGTGTCCGCCTGGACCCAGCCGGCGCTGAAGATCACGTCCGGGTCCGTCTCCTGCAACTGCGAGACCACCGGCGCTTGCACGTCGAAGGCATCCACCTGAACGACGCTGGACAGGGCCTCCGGGTTCTGCCGGCCCGTCACCTCGATCGTCAGCGTGTGGCTGCCGGGGCTCAGGCCGTTCAGCGTGATGATGGGCGTGTGGATTACTACTGGCCGCGCGAACAGATCCACTTCGACGCCAGGACCCCCGTCCACTTTGACGAGGGCGATTCCGCTATTGACGTTGCGGGTGCCAATCCACGCGACCGAGGTCCCGGTGAACGTGAATACCGCATGCGCTCCCGGCACTGTGGATTGCACGGCGGCTCCGCCGCTCCACGCAAACGAGCCGGTGTCGCTCTGCGTCCAACCGGTACTCAGGCTTACTGCCGCATGTGATTCCTCGTAGCGCCCGGGCACCGATGCGGGCGTGCTGCTGCTGGTGTTTGTGTTGGTGTTTGTGTTGGTGCTTGTGTTGCTGTTGCTGTTGCTGTTGCTGTTGTTGCTGGCGTCATCGCCCCCGCCACCGCCGCCGCAGGAAACCAGCATGCCCGCCAAGAGCAAGGCTGCGATGCGCCTCATTTCTTGAACTGCTCCGTACATAACCGCGCTTTCCGTGTCTTTGGGGAGAGTCTCGGTTATCAGCATGATTTTCCTGCGCGGCAGGATGATGCGTATGGACGTTCGCGGCCTCGCGGCGCGCGCCAGCCGGGAACTAGGCCGTCGGGACGGCCGGTGGTGATTGCTACGATCCACATCGCCACGGCGATCATCACCGAGGCCACGCTCTCGTTCCTGGGGGTGGGCGTGCCCGCCACCCAGCCCTTGCTCGAATGGTGGATCACCGTGCTCGACGTCTCGGTGCAGGCGCAGATCCTGAACCTGATGGCCGACCTCCAGGACCGCCTCGGCCTCACCTACCTCTTCATCTCGCACAACCTCGCCGTGGTGTCGCTGGTAGCCGACCGCGTCGGCGTCATGTACCTTGGCCGCATCGTGGAACTGGCAAATGCGTCAGACCTCTTCGCGCGCCCGCGCCATCCCTACACCCGCATGCTGCTCGACGCCGTGCCCGACCTCGCCATGACCGGCAAGCCGCGCACGCCAGTCGCGGGCGAGGTGCCAAATTCGCTCGCCCCGCCCGCGGGCTGCCCGTTCCATCCACGCTGCCCGCACGCCAACGCGCGCTGCCAGGTCGAGGTGCCGCCGTTCAGCGACGGCGTCGCCTGCCACGCCGTCGAGGAAGGCAGGATCTAACCCATGGATCGTCGCCGAGCAATCCTGGCGCTTGCCTCCTGCAGCGGCGCGCTTGCCGTTGCGCCTGCGCTATCGCAGCCGGCAAAGCCGCGTCGTATCGGACTGCTCTCACCCTTGGGGCAGGGCGACCCGCAAACGCAATCGAGGCTCGCTGCATTCGAGCAGGAGCTGGGCAGGCTAGGCTGGAAAAAGGGCGCGGACGTCCTTCTGGACTACCGGTTTGCGGATGGCCACGCGACGCGCGCGGGCCAGCTGGCCAAGGAGCTGCTCGATCTGCACCCCGAAGTCGTCGTCGCGTTCGGTACCTCCAGCGCGGCGGCATTGCGGCAGCAAACGCTTTCCATTCCGATCGTGTTCGCGCAAGTCGTCGACCCAGTGGCGGCCGGCTTCGTGACGAATCTCGCTCGTCCCGAGGGCAACATCACCGGCTTCACGCAATTTGATTCCTCGATCGGCGAGAAGTGGTTGCAGGCGATAAAGGAATGCGCACCCAAGGTCAATCGGGTCGCGCTCGTGTTCGATCCGACCAATCCCGCGTGGACGGCGCACGTCCGCGCAGTCGAGTCCGCCGCGAAGAAGTTCGCCGTCAAGCTGGTCCCGGTCAGCGCGAAAGACGCCGCGGACCTGGAGAAGCAGATCACGAGCTTCGCAGCCTCGCCGAACGGCGCCCTCGTCATCGTGCCGGGCGCCGTGACCACAACCCACAGCAAGGTCATCGTGTCCCTGGCGGCGCGACATCGCTTGCCCGCGGTCTACCCGTACAGCTTCCATACCGCGAATGGCGGGCTGATGTCGTACGGGGTGGACCTTTTGAGCCTCTATCGCGGCGCGGCGTCCTATGTCGACCGCATCCTCAAAGGGGCCAAGCCGAGCGACCTGCCGATCCAGCAACCGACCCGGTTCGAACTCACTGTCAACCTCAAGACCGCGCGAGCTCTCGGCATCACCGTCCCTCAATCGTTGCTGCAGCAAGCCGACAAGGTGATCCAGTAGCCCTAGCGACGGTTGGCAACGCCGAACGGCACGTGGCCCGCAGCCACGTACACGCGCGCCGAATCGACGTGGCCGTGCTGGTCGTCGAAGTAGAAGTCGGGCTCGAAGGACTTGAGGAACGCGCCCTTGTCGAGGCCGCCGAGGAACATCGCCTCGTCGACCGCGATGTTCCATTCCATCAGCGTCCGCACGGCGCGCTCGTGCGCCGGAGCGCTGCGGGCCGTGACCAAAGCGGTTCTGATTCTCACTGAAGAATTTTTTTCGCTCTGCAACCGGTGCAGCGCTTCCAGTAGCGGCTTGAAAGGACCCGGCGGCAGCGGCTGCAGGGCGCGCGCCGTCTCGTGCTGCGTGAACGCGTCCAGGCCGTCGCGCTGGTAGATGCGCTCGGCTTCGTCGGAGAAAAGCACCGCGTCGCCGTCGAAGGCGATGCGAACCTCGTCGGCGTGCCGGCTTGCCGCCTGCGCCGATTCGGGGTACACGCGCGCCGCCGGCACCTTGGCCTCGAGCGCGCCCATCACGTCGGTTTCGTTCGCCGACAGGAAGAGGTTCGCCTTCAAGGGCTCGAGGTAGTGGTAAGGGCTGCGTCCGCGCGTGAACACGCCGCGCTCGATATTCAACCCCGCCACCTTGGCCGAGCGGAACACGCGCAGTCCCGAAACCGGATCGTTCTTGGACAGCACGACCACCTCGACGCGGCTCTGGCCCGGCGTGTTGAACGCCAGGAGCTTCTTCACCAGCGGGAACGCCACCCCCTCGCGCGCCGGAACGTCGAGCCGGGCATACTGCAGCGCGATGTACGCGGGCTCGCCATCCCTCTCGAACACGCGGTTCTCGTCCTCGAAGTCGAACAACGCCCGCGAGGAGATCGCGACCACCAGCTTGCCTTCGACGGAGTACGGCAATGAGCCTCCCTCGCCCTGATTATCTCATCGTCAGCTGCGAGCACGGCGGCAATCGCGTGCCCTCGCCGTTCTCGAAGTTGTTTTCCAGGAGATTCCTCGACACGCATCGCGGCTACGACCCCGGGGCCCTCGCCGTCGCGCGCGACTTCGCCGCCGCGACCGGCGCGCCGCTCTTCTACTCCACGGTCAGCCGCCTGCTCGTCGAGCTCAACCGCCCGCTCGGTCATCCGCAGCTGTTCCACCTGCCTCTTCCGGAACCGGTGCGCGAAGCTCTTTTGCGCCGGTACTACTTTCCATACTGGAATGCAGTCCACAAGGCCGCGCAGCGCGGTCGCCGCGTGCTGCATCTCTCCTGCCACAGCTTCACGCCGAAATTCCGCGGTGTGCGGCGCGCGACCGACATCGGCTTGCTGTTCGATCCGGCCCGCCCGGCGGAAGCGGCGTTCTGCCGCCGCTGGCGTCGCGCGATCCTCGAGGAAGATCCGCACTTGCGCGTGCGCTACAACGATCCTTATCCGGGCGTTTTTCCCAGCCTGGTCGAATCGCTGCGGAGAAAACTGGGCGGCCGGCGCTACGTTGGCATCCAGATCGAGGTGAACCAGAAATTCCCGCGCGGCGACGCGCGCCGCTGGCGGGCCCTGCGCAGGGCGCTCGTCGCCGCATTTACAGCCGTGGCGTGATGATGTATTTTGTATCATTTAGTGTATTTTATGTATCTTAACTAATGCTCTACGTATGATCACGTCGCGGCAGCTCCGGGCTGCCCGCGCGCTCGCAGGCGTCGACCGGCGCGCGCTGGCCAAGGCCGCGCGCCTGTCGCTGCCCACGATTCAGCGCATGGAGGCGAGCGACGGCGTGGTGCGCGGCAATGTCGAGTCGCTGATGAAGCTGATTGCGGCGCTCGACCGTCTCGGCATCGAGCTGATCAACGAAGGCGCGGCGAGCGAGAGCGGCGGCCGCGGCATCCGGCTGAAGAAGAGGAGCTGAGTGGTTCTGGAAGGGCTGTTGTGGTGCGTTGCGGCGCTGCTCGGGACGGGGGCGGCAGCGGTCGCCATCGCGCGGCGTCGCACAGCGACTGCGCTGGTGTACGGAATCTCGCTCTGCGTCACGACCGCCGCGCTTCTTGCGGCGGGTGCAGCCCTGCTCGCTCCCGCGTCTCTGGGCGGCACGCTGGTCCTGCCGATTGGCCTGCCCTGGCTGGGTGCGCATTTCAGGCTCGATCCCCTGGCGGCCTTTTTCCTGGTGGTGGTGAATCTGGGTGCCGCCGCGGCGAGCCTGTTCGGCCTCGGCTATGGCCGCCACGAAGAGTCGCCCGGGCGCGTGCTGCCTTTCTTCCCGGCGTTCCTCGCCGGCATGAACCTCGTGCTGCTCGCCGCGGACGCGTTCACCTTTCTCTTCGCGTGGGAGTTCATGTCGCTCTCTTCGTGGGCGCTGGTGATGGCGCACCACCGGCGGCCGGGCAACGCGGCGGCCGGGTATCTCTACCTGCTGATGGCGAGCCTCGGGACGCTCGCGCTCGTGCTCGCGTTCGGCCTGCTCGCCGGGCCGTCGGGCGGCTATGCGTTCGAGGCCATGCGGCAGGCGCCGCCCGCGGCCACGGTCGCGGGCGTGGTCCTGGTGCTGGCGCTGATCGGCGCGGGCTCCAAGGCGGGCCTCGTGCCGCTGCACGTCTGGCTGCCCCTCGCGCACCCGGCCGCGCCGAGCCATGTCTCGGCGCTGATGAGCGGCGTCATGACCAAGGTCGCGGTCTACGGCTTCGTGCGCATCGTGTTCGACCTGCTCGGGCCGCCGAGCTGGTGGTGGGGCGCCCTCGTGCCGCTGCTCGGCGGCGTCACCGCCGTCATGGGCGTGCTCTACGCGCTCATGGAGCACGACCTCAAGCGCCTGCTCGCCTATCACACCGTCGAGAACATCGGCATCATCTTCATCGGCCTGGGGCTCGCGCTCGCGTTCGAGGCGAACGCGATGCCGGCGGCGGCCGCGCTGGCGCTGACCGCGGCACTGCTCCACGTCTTCAACCACTCGGTGTTCAAGAGCCTGCTGTTCTTCGGCGCCGGCGCGGTGCTTGGCGCGACCGGCGAGCGCGACATGGAGCGGCTCGGCGGGCTGATCCACCGCATGCCGCTCACCGCCTTCGCCTTCCTCGTCGGCTGCGCCGCGATCTCCGCGCTGCCGCCGTTCAACGGGTTCGTCTCCGAATGGCTCACGTTCCAGGCGATCCTGCTCAGCCCGGCATTGCCGCAGTGGCTCCTGAAGTTCCTCGTTCCCGCGGTCGGCGCCCTGCTCGCCCTGTCGGCCGCGCTCGCGGCGGCGTGCTTCGTCAAGGCGTTCGGCATCACCTTCCTCGGCCGCGCGCGCACGCCAGCCGCGGGCGAGGCCGCGGAGACCGATCGCTGGTCGCTGGCGGCGATGTTCACGCTCGCCGCGCTGTGCCTGTTGGCGGGCATCCTGCCGGGCTATTTCATCGACGCGCTCGCCCCGGTGATCCAACCCCTGACCGGTACGAACCTGCCGCGCCAGAACGAGCTCGACTGGCTGACGATCGTCCCCATCGCGCAGAGCCGCAGCTCCTATAACGGCCTGCTGCTGTGCCTGTTCATCGCGCTCGCGGCCGGGCTCGGGGCCGAAGTGATCCATCGGTGGGCGTCGTCAGCGAGCCGCCGCTCCGACGCGTGGGACTGCGGCTTTCCCGACGCCAGTCCGGCAACGCAGTACACCGCGAGCAGCTTCTCGCAGCCGATCCGCCGGGTCTTCGGAACCGTGGTGTTCCGGGCGAGCGAGGAAGTCCACATCCCCGCGCCGGGAGATGCCCGCCCGGCGCGCCTGCACGTGCGGCTGCGCGACGTTCCCTGGGACACGCTGTATGTCCCTGCGGCCGGGCTGGTGGGCTATGCCGCCGACCGGCTCAACCGGCTGCAATTCTTGACGATCCGCGGCTACCTGACCCTGGTGTTCGGCGCGCTGGTGGCGCTGCTGATGGTGCTCAGCGTATGGCAATGATCCTCGAGGCGATCGTCCAGCTCGGCCAGATGATCGTGGTGCTGGCGCTGGCGCCCCTGCTCGCGGGGTACGTGCGCACGCTCAAGGCGCGCCTCCTCGGTCGCCGCGGGCCTCCCCTGCTGCAGCCCTATCGCGACCTGCTGCGGCTGCTGCGCAAGGAGGTGGTCCTGGCGCACGGCGCTTCGTGGGTATTCCGCGTCGCGCCCTACCTCGTGTTCGCGACGACCTGGGTCGCCGCGGCGCTGGTGCCCACGTTCGCCACCGGGCTCCTCTTCAGCTACGCCGCGGACGTGATCGCCATCGTCGCGCTGCTCGGCAGCGCCCGCTTCATGCTGGCGCTGGCGGGGCTCGACGTCGGCACGAGCTTCGGCGGCATCGGCTCGAGCCGCGAGATGATGATCGCTTCGCTCGCCGAGCCGGCGATGCTGATGGTGGTCTTTACGCTCTCCCTCCTGGCCGGCTCCACCCAGCTTTCCTCGATCGCGGCGTTCATGCAGGGCCCGGACGTCGGCCTGCGCGTGTCGCTCGCGCTGGCGCTGGTCGCGCTCGTCATGGTGGCGATCGCGGAGAACGCGCGCATCCCGGTCGACAACCCGGCGACACACCTCGAGCTCACCATGGTGCACGAGGCGATGATCCTGGAGTACTCGGGCCGCCACCTGGCGCTGATCGAAGCCGCGTCGTTCGTGAAGCTGCTGCTCTACCTCTCGGTCATCGGTTGCGCGTTCGCTCCCTGGGGGATCGCCGTGGCCGGCCAGGGCTTCGCCGCCTACCTCCTCGGGCTGGCCGTCTACGGGGCCAAGCTCGCCGCGGGCGGCTTCCTGCTCGCGGTGTTCGAGACCGCGATCGCCAAGATGCGTGTGTTCCGCGTCCCGGATTTCCTCGGCGCCGCCCTGATGCTCGGCCTGCTGGCGACGCTGCTCCTCTTCGTGTCGCGCGTCGCATGAGTGGCCAGCTCGCGTTCGACGTCGCGCACCTCTTCGCCGGCGGCCTGGTGCTGATGAGCTTCATGCTGCTCTACCAGGACCGCATGACCGGGCTGATCAACACGTTCGCGCTGCACGCGCTGGTCGTCTCGCTCTCGGTGGCCTGGCAGGCCGCGATCCAGGACGCCCCGCACCTCTACATCACGGCCGCGATCGCGCTCGTCGTGAAGGCGGTGGTGATTCCCCTCGCGCTGCATCGCATCGTGGTGCGCCTGGGGATTCACCGCACCATCGAGCCGGTCGTCGGCGTCGGGCTCACGATGCTCGCCGGCATCGGCCTGGTCGCGCTGTCCATCATGGTGATGCTGCCGATCACGGAGCAGGCGGGAACGCTCGCGCGCGAGGACCTCGCGTTCGCGCTGTCGGTGATCCTGCTCGGCCTCCTGATGATGATCGCCCGCCGCAACGCCGTGAGCCAGGTGATCGGCTTCATGTCGATCGAGAACGGGCTGATCCTCGCCGCGACCGGCGCCAAGGGCATGCCGCTGGTGGTGGAAATCAGCGTCGCCTTCTCGATCCTCGTCGCCCTGATCGTGATCGGCATTTTTCTCTTCCGCATCCGCGAGCGCTTCGAGACGGTCGACATCCACCTGCTTCACGAACACCGGGGCGAGCAGCCATGACCGGGGGCTCCCTGGTGCTGGCCGCGATCCTCGTGATTCCCGCGCTCGGGGCTGGCGTGCTCGCGCTTCTGCCGGATGACCGCGTCAGCGCGCGGCTCAATGCCTCGGTCTCGTTCCTGACGCTCGCCTGCGCGCTCGTCCTGCTGGTCGAGCGTCCTGCGCCGGGGCCCTTCCTCATCGTCGACGACCTGAACGTGGTGTTCATCGTCCTCAGCACGCTGGTCGGGTTCACCACCAGCGTCTTCAGCGGGAGCTACATCGCGCACGAGCTCGAGACCGGCCAGCTCACGCCCGCCTACCTGCGCTTCTACCACGCCATGTACCAGGTGCTGATGTTCGGCATGAACCTCGCCTTGCTGTCCAACAACATCGGGCTGATGTGGGTGGCGGTGGAGCTGGCGACGCTGACCACGGTGCTGATGGTAGGGATCTATCGCACGCCCGCCGCGCTCGAGGCGGCGTGGAAGTACTTCCTGCTGGGAAGCGTCGGCATCGCCCTCGCGCTCTTCGGCACGATCCTCGTATACCTCGCGGCCCGCTCGGTGGTGGGCGAAGGGCTCGACGCGATGGCCTGGAACGTGCTCGTGGAGCACGCGGCGCAGTTCGACCCCGCGCTCCTCAACCTCTCGTTCGTGTTCCTGCTCCTCGGCTACGGCACCAAGGTCGGGCTCGTGCCGCTGCACGCCTGGCTACCCGACGCGCACGCCGAAGGCCCTACGCCGATCTCGGCGGTGCTGTCCGGGCTGCTTCTCAACGTCGCGTTGTTCGCGGTGCTGCGCTTCAAGAGCATCATGTCGGCGAATCCGGCGGCGCTCGCGCCCGGCCCGCTGATGGTGACGCTCGGCCTCGCCTCGGTGGTGTTCGCGTCCTTCATGCTGTACCGCCGCCAGGACATCAAGCGGCTGTTCGCCTACTCGTCGATCGAGCACATGGGGATCGTGACCTTCGCTTTCGGCATGGGAGGCACGCTCGCCAACTTCGCCGGACTGCTGCACATGACGCTGCACAGCCTGACGAAATCCGCGATCTTCTTCTGCGTCGGCCATATCGCGCAGGTCAAGGGCACCCAGCGCATGGCCGACATCCGGGGACTCACCGCGTCGCACCCGGTGCTCGGCTGGAGCCTGTCCCTGGGCGTGGTGGCGATCGCCGGCCTGCCGCCGATGGGACTCTTCATGACCGAGTTCCTGATCGTCACTACCACGTTCGCGCGCGAGCCGGCGCTCGCCGTCATCCTGGGGCTATCCCTGCTGGTCGCGCTGGGCGCGCTGCTGTTGCGCCTGAACGGCCTGGCGTTTGGCGATCCGGACGGCCGCCGCGATCCCGCGAAGGCCTCGTTCCTGCCGGTCGCACTGCACCTCGTCCTCGTGCTCGCGGCGGGAATCTGGCTGCCGCCGGCGCTGGTTTCCTGGTTCCAGCACGTCGCCACCCTCCTGAACTGACATGAACTGGACGCAAGCCATCGAACGATTGCGCACCGGCGAGTGCTCGCTCGTCAGCTTGTGGGGAGAACCGGGCCGCGCGCACATGGCTCTTATCGACATGAAAAGCAAAATTCATTTGCTCGATTTGCCGTGTGAAGAGAACCGCTTCCCCTCGGTCGGCCGCGTGCATCCGCCGGCGATCCGGCTCGAGCGCGCGGTACGCGACCTCGCTGGGCTGGAGCCTGAAGGCGCGCCGGACACGCGGCCCTGGCTGCGTCACGCCGGCGCCTACGCGTTCCTGCCCGCGGAAGGCGAAGGCCTGCACCAGATCCCCGTGGGCCCGGTGCACGCCGGGATCATCGAGCCGGGTCACTTCCGCTTCACCGCCAACGGCGAGACCGTGGTGCGGCTGGAGGAGCGCCTGGGCTACGTGCACAAGGGTATCGACGCGCTCATGGCGGGTGCGCCGCTCGAGCGCGCCGCGGCGCTGGCCGGCCGCGTCTCGGGCGACAGCACCGTCGCGTACGCGCTTGCCTTCTCGATGGCCGTCGAGGCTGCGCTCGGCGCGCAGGTTCCACCGCGGGCGCTCTGGCTGAGGGCGCTCGCGGGCGAGCTCGAGCGGCTGGCCAATCACTTCGGCGACATCGGCGCGGTGTGCAACGACGCGTCGTTCAGCATCATGCATGCGAGCTGCGGCCTGCTGCGCGAGCAGGTCCTGCGCGCGTCGAATGCGTGCTTCGGCCATCGTCTGATGATGGATTGCGTCGTTCCCGGCGGAATGCGCGCCGACCTCGCGGCGCAGGGCGAGCGGGAGGTGCGCGCGCTGCTCGCCCTCGTCGCCAGGCGCTTCCCCGAGCTCGTCGACCTGTACGAGAACACCGCCTCGCTCAAGGACCGCACCGTCGACACCGGAATCCTTTCGCCCGCGCTCGCGCAGCAGTACGCCGCCGGCGGCTATGTCGGACGCGCTTCGGGTCGCCACTTCGACGCGCGGCGCGCGCCGGGCTACGCGCCCTACGGCGAGCTCGAGTTCGAGGTGCCCGTGGTGCAGGCGGGCGACGTCAACGCGCGGGTGTGGATTCGGATGCAGGAGGTGGAGCAGAGTCTCGCGCTGCTCGAGCAGATCCTCGAGCGCTTGCCGCCGGGGCCGGTATTTTCCCCGATCGCGCCCGCGCAAGGGGAAGGCACGGCGCTCGTCGAAGGCTTCCGCGGCGACATCTTTGCGTGGATCCGGATCGGCGCCGACGGCCGGGTCGAGCGCTCCCACCTGCGCGACCCGTCGTGGTTCCAGTGGCCGCTGCTCGAGGCGGCGATCGAAGGCAACATCGTCGCCGACTTCCCGCTCTGCAATAAGTCCTTCAACTGCTCCTATTCAGGCCATGATCTCTAAAGTATTGCTGAGAAACCTCGTCGGCGGCCCGCTCACCGAGCCCGCGCCTCCGGCGGACGAGGCCGCGCTGGCCGAGCTTGCCGCGCGCGTGAACCAGGCCTCGCGCGCGCGGCTGGGACGCACGCTCTCGATCCGCGAGGTCGACGCGGGCTCCTGCAACGGCTGCGAGCTCGAGATCCATGCGCTCAACAACGTGCTCTACGACCTGGAGCGCTTCGGCCTGCGCTTCGTCGCCTCTCCGCGCCATGCCGACGTGCTGCTGGTGACCGGCCCGGTCACGGCCAACATGCGCGAGGCGCTCGAGCGCACCTACCAGGCTACGCCCGATCCGAAATGGGTCGTGGCGGTCGGAGACTGCGCGCGCAATGGAGGCGTCTTTGCCGGCAGCGCTGCCTGTGTCGGCGGAGTCTCGGCCGTGCTTCGGGTCGATCTGCACATCCCCGGCTGCCCGCCGTCGCCCGTCGCATTGCTCAAAGGCCTGCTCGCCCTCGTCGAGAGCGTTTCGACCTAGTCAGCGCTTGCGGCGCACGACGCGGTTACGCAGCACCCCGATTTTCTCCACTTCCGCCTCCACCACGTCGCCGTCCTTCAGCCAGCGATCGCACTCGAGGCCGCAGCAGCCGCCGATGGTGCCCGAGCCGAAGAACTCGCCCGGGTGCAGGGTCTCGTCGTGCGAGACGAAGCTGATCATGTCCTCGAAGCTGTGGATCATGCCGGCGGTGGTGTTTTTTGCCCAGACCTCGCCGTTGACGCGCAGGCTGACGGCAAGCGCCTGCGGGTCGGGAATCTCGTCCTTCGTGACGATCCAGGGGCCGATGGCGTTGCCGGTGTCGAAGCTCTTGCCCTTCGTCGGCCCCATCCAGCCTTCCATCTCGCGCACCTGGCGGTCGCGCGCCGAGAAGTCGTTGAACACGGCATAGCCGAAGACGTGCTCGGCGGCGCGCTCCTTTGCGATGTTCTTGCCTTTCCGGCCGAGGAACACGCCGAACTCGAGCTCGAAGTCGAGCCACTCGGAATAGCCCGGCCACTGCACCTCGGCCTCGTGACCGACGACGTTGAAGCGGTTGCTGAGGTAAAAGATCGGCTGCTTGAAGGTGATCTCGCCGACCGCCGGCGCCTTGCTGCGATCGGGCTCCGGCTGGCCGGCGAGGCGCGCGCGCAGCTTGGCCACGCCCCAGGGCGCGTTGCGGATGTGCTGCTCGAAATTGTTGAAGTCGCGGATCTGGCGCGGCTCGGGCACCGGCGACAGCAGCCTGACCTGCGACAGCTTCTTCTTCACGGCCGAGCGCTTCACCGCCTTCCGGGCGAGCTCGAGCGCCGCCTCGCCGCCATCGATGAGCGCCAGCATGCTCGGAAAATGCCCCGAAAGATCGACGATGACGTCGCCCTCGACTGCGCCGACGGCAGGCGATGCGCCGCCCTCCTGGAAGGTCGCGAGCTTCATTCAGGCTTGATGTCCGCGGCGGTCACGATCTTGCGGATCGTGTCGACCTCGCTCGCGATGTTGGCGGCGATTTCGTCGATGCCCGCCGTCCCGGTCGGCACCATGCCGATGTTCTCGATGCGCTGGCGCACGTCCGGAGCCTGCACCGCCTTGCGCAGCTCGCTGTTCAGCCGCTCCACGATCGGGCGCGGCATTCCGGCGGGGCCCAGCACGCCGAACCAGGTGTCCGGCACCGCATAGCCCGGCAGGCTCTCGCCGATGGTCGGCACCCCGGGCACCACGTCGAAGCGCCGGTTCTCGATCAGGCCGAGCGCGCGCAGCTTGCCGTTCTTCACCTGCGGCATGACGGTCGTGGCCGTGAGGATCACCAGCGGAATCGAGCCCGACAGGACGTCCTGGATCGCCGGGTTGCCGCCTTTGTAGGGGACGTGTTCGAGCGGGATGCCCGCGGTCTGCGCGAGGAAGATGCCGCCCAGATGGTGCGTCGAGCCGGTGCCGGTCGTGCCGTAGTGCATCTTGACGCCGCTTTTCTTCGCGTAGTCGATCAGGTCCTTCACCGAGTGGATCGGCAGCGAGGGATTGACCGCGAGGATGTTCGGCACCACCGCCACCAGCGCGAGCGGCGTGAAGTCCTTCACCGGATCGTAGGGCACGTTCTTGCTGAAGAAGGGCACCATGTAGTGCACGATGCTGCCCAGGAAGAAGGTGTAGCCGTCCGGCGGCGACTTGGCGACGTGGTCGGCGCCGATGGTGGCGTTGGCGCCGGGACGGTTCTCGACGACCACCGGCTGGCCGACCTGCTCGCTCAGGCGCTGCGCGATCGGACGCGCCAGCACGTCGGTCGCGCCTCCCGGCGCATAGGGAACGATCATGCGGATCGGCTTGCTCGGGAATGCCTGCGCCGAGGCGAATGCCGGCGCGCACAGGGCGAGCACAAGTGCAAGGATGCGATAGCGGTTCACGGCTCCTCCTCCTAGAGGTTACCTGCGGGTCTTGCGCCTCAGCCCGCGCAGCACGAGCTCCGCGTGCTCGGTCACGATGGACTGGATGCGAGCTTCCTCGGGCGCTCCGATTTCCTTCCAGCCGGTGCGGCGCAGGATGGTCTCGCGCGCGAAGCGGAAGGCGAGCGATTCACCGAGCAGGGCATGGAAGCGCACGATGCAGTCGGCGCGCGGCACGGCCTCGCCGAGGTAGGCGCGGATCAGCCCGGCGCCCAGGCGCTGCAGCCGCTCGAGGCAGCCGTCGTAGAGGATCGAGAACGCCCGCGTGGGCTGGGTCTGCTCGCGCACGATGATGCCGGTCACCGGGATCATGCTCTGGTTGGTCGCGATCGAGCCCGCCAGCAACCGCTTGAGATAGTCGAGGCAGCGCTCGGAGGGCTGCTGCTCGCGCTCGAGGAACGCCTCGGCCTCGTCCATCAGCGGGCCGACGCGCGCGAGGATCACTTCCACGATGTGCTCGACGACCGCGCGGTACAGTCCTTCCTTGCCGCCGAAGTAGTAGGCGATCGCCGCGATGTTCTGCTGCGCGCGCTGCGCGATGTCGCGCGTGGTCGCGGCCTCGAGGCCGCTCTCGCCGAACACCTGCACCGCTGCGTGGACCAGCGCGAGGCGCGCCTGCGCACCGCGCCCGAGGTCTGCGGCCAGCACCGAGCTCACGCGCGAAGACTAAATCAAACGATTGACTCGATCAATCGATGCTCCTATTCTCGCCGCGTCGATCCGGAGGCTGGCATGCGCACCAACGCTCCTTACAGCGGGTACTACAACCGTCCGCCCCAGGATGAGGGCCACTTGCTGACCCGGGTCGGCCCGGGGACGCCGTGCGGCGAGTACCTGCGCCGCTACTGGCATCCCTTCATGCTCGCCTCCGAGCTGAAAGACCTGCCGGTCGCCGTGCGGCTGCTCGGCGAAGACCTGGTGACCTTCCGCGACCAGTCGGGCAGGATCGGCCTGCTGCACCGGCACTGCGCGCACCGCGGCGCCTCGCTCGAGTTCGGCATTCCCGCCGAGCGCGGCATCCGCTGCTGCTATCACGGCTGGCAGTTCGACGTCGACGGCACGATTCTCGACACGCCCGCCGAGCCGACCGACCGGATCAAGAGCCGGATCGTCCAGGGCGCCTACCCCTTGCGCGAGGCCTACGGCCTTCTCTTCGCGTACATGGGGCCGCCGGAATCGCTGCCCGAATTCCCCGTCTACGACAGCTTCGAGTATCCGGAGGACAACCAGCTCGTCGCCTTCAACATGCACCTGCCGTGCAACTGGCTGCAGATCATCGACAACGGCGCCGACCCGATGCACAACGCCTTCCTGCACGCGATCGTCAGCGGCGAGCAGTTCTCGCCGGTGTTCAAGGTGCTGCCGCAGCTCGATTTCCCCGAGACGCCGATGGGCTACCTGTCCATGGCGACGCGCAAGGTAGGGGATTACGTCTTCATCCGCGCGAGCGACATGATGCTGCCGAACGTCGGCCAGTTCCCCAACGGCATGAACATGGCGCAGAGGGAAACCTTCGGCGTGCGCCCCTACCTCACGCGCTGGGCGGTGCCGCTCGACGACACGCACTCGCTGTACATCGGCGTGGCGCATCTCAATTCGTACAACAATCCGCAAGGCTCGCTCAAGCCCGAGCAGTTCGGCGTCGACATGATCCCGTTCATCGGCCAGACCGGCGACCGGCCCTACGAAGAGCGCCAGCGCGAGCCGGGCGACTACGACGCGGTCACGAGCCAGGGACGCATCGCCAACCGCGCGGCCGAGCATCTCGCGACCACCGACCGCGGCGTGGCGCTGACACGGCGCATGCTCACCTCCGCGATCGGCGTGGTGGAGAAAGGCGGTACGCCCGTGATGCCGCGTCTCTATCCGAAGACTGCTCGCGTGCGAACGTACGCGCACGAGACCGTGGTGCGCGTGCCCTCGCCCGGCGCGCTGTCCGATCCGAAGGCGCTCGCCGAGTTCGGCCGGCGCGCGGCGATGGCGTACGTCGAGACCGACGACCTCCCGCCCAAGGAGCGCGAGCTCGAAGTCGCGCGGCGCATCCGCGGCCTGTTCGAGCATGCCGAGCAGTGAAGCCTGGGCCGGCGGCTGGGGCTTCATCTCGGGTCTCGGCCCGGTCGACCTGGAGAACGCCGCGAAGGCGCTGCCCGAAGCGGTCGAGGACCAGGCGCACAGGATCCTGTCGAACCTCGAGGCCCTCCTGAAAAAGCGCGGCCTCGCGCGCGAGCACGTCGTGTCGGTGCGCATCCACCTGGTGGAGTTCAAGCGCTTCCACGAGCGCCTGGACCGCGCGTACGCCGCGTTCTTCTCGGGCGCCCGCCAGCCCGCGCGCAGCTGCATCGGCGTGAGCGCGCTCGCGCGCGGCGCGCTGGTCGAAATGGATTTCATCGTGAAGGAGCCGTCTTGAACAAGTTCGTCCTGATCGTGGAGTTCGACGTGAAGCCGGAGCACCTGGCGCAGTTCAACCAGCTGATCGCGGTCAACGCCGCGGCCTCGGTCGCCGACGAGCCCGGCTGCCGGCAGTTCGACGTCCTGCAGGCCGAGGACAATCCGAGCCGCATCGTGCTCTACGAGGTGTACGACAATCCGGCGGCGTTCCAGGACCACATGGGCCGCAAGCACACCCAGACCTTCCTCGCCGCGATGAAGCCGCTCATTACGAAGCAGACTGCCTACAAGCTCAAGCGCACGGTCGCGCCGCCCGTCAAAAAGGGCTAAATGGTCGTCCCCGCGAAGGCGGGGACCCAGTTAAGCGAGGGGATGAATCCCGAGTGGAAAGACATTTCTGACTAGGCTTCCTAATTTTCTAGACTGGGTCCCCGCCTTCGCGGGGACGACTTCTTCAGACCTTCCTTAGCTTGAGCAACATCATCCTCGTGACCGGCGGCAGCCGCGGGATCGGCGCCGCCACTTGCCGGCTCGCCGCCGAGCAGGGCTACGCGGTGTGCGTGAACTACCTGAAGAACAAGCAGGCCGCAGACGCCGTGGTGAAAAGCCTCAAGGGAAAAGCCATTGCCGTCGCCGCCAACGTCGCCGACGAACGCGACGTGCAGCGCCTATTCGAAACCGTCGACCGCGATCTCGGGCGCATCGATGTGCTGGTCAACAACGCCGGCATCCTCGCGCCCGCGTCGCGGCTCGAAAATTTCGACCTGGCGAGGATCCAGCGGATCTTCTCGACCAACGTCTTCGGCGCGATGCTTTGTGCGCGCGAGGCGGTCAAACGCATGTCCGTGCGCCACGGCGGGCGCGGCGGCGCGATCGTGAACGTGTCCACCGGTTTCGTAAAATCAGGCGCGCCGGGGATGTTCCTCGACTATGCGGCTTCCAAGGGCGCGATCGAGGTGTTCACCGGCGGCCTCGCGCGCGAGCTTGCGACCGAAGGGATTCGCGTCAACGCGGTGCGCCCGGGGCTCATCGACACCGAGATCCACGCCGACGGCGGCGACCCGGAGCGCGTGAAAAAGGCCGAGCATGTCGCGCCGATGAAGCGCCCCGGGCAGCCCGAGGAAGTTGCGCGCGCCATCCTGTGGCTTGCCTCAGACGCCGCTTCCTACACCACGGGCACGGTGCTCGACGTTTCGGGCGGCATCTAGGAAAGTCTAGTCGTCCCCGCATTCGCGGGAACGACGGTTTGTCTAACTCAGGGTTCCGTACGCCACAGGCTTGCGCTCGAACTGGGAGGCGATTTCCTGCATGAAGCGGTGCATCTGCTCCTTCACCAGGTTGTGCGGCTTGTTGCCGACGTTGAAGTAGAGGATCACCTCGTCGATGCCGCTCTTCTCGACGCGCTTCAGGGTGTCGACGATCTTCTGCGGCGAGCCGAGCAGGATGGATTTGTCCGACAGGTCCTCCTTTTTCATGTTCTTGAGGATGTCGACGATCTTCATGAAGTACTGCATGGTCGGCGGCGCGTCCTCCTTCTTCTGCGGGAAGGCCTGCAGCACGCAGTGGTTGAAGTAGTCCATCTGCGTCTGCCGGCCGTAGTCCTCCTGCCTGGCGTCGTCGGCGATGTAGATGAAGTAGCTGCACATCGCCCGGCCGGGCTTGTTACCCGCCTTCGCGCAGGCTTCGCGGTAGGTCTCGACCGCTTTGTCGAGGCCGCCGAACACCATGCCGGCGGCGAACGGCGCGTAGATGATGTTGAGGCCGCGCTTGGCGGCGATGTCCACGCTGGTCTTCGAGAACGAGGCGACATAGAACGGCAGCGGCTTCTGCAGCGGGCTCGGCGTGATCGCCATCTCCGGGATGTTGTAGAAGCGGCCGCGGTGCGACCACTTGTCCGGCGAGCGCCAGGCCTTCAGCAGCACATCGATGCCTTCCTCGAAAATCTCCGCGGAGGCCATGAAGTCGGCGCCGAACGGGGCGTACTCCTTGCGGTCGTAGCCGCGGCCGGTGGCGAAGTCGACGCGCCCGCCGGAGAGCACGTCGAGCGTCGCCCACATTTCCGCCACGTGCACCGGGTGGTGCAACGGCAAGACCGTAACGGCGGGGGCGAGCCGTATGTTCTTGGTGACGGAAGCAATATTCGCCAAAACCAAGTCTGGGCGCGAGTTGACGCCCAGAGAATCGAAGTGGTGCTCGCCGATCCACGCCGAGTGCATGCCGATCTTGTCGGCGAGCAGCGCCTGCTCGCGGATCTCGAGCACCAACTGGTTGGCCGAGCGCGGGTTGTTCGGGTAGTGGTTGTCGCTGAGCGTGAAGTAGCCGAATTCCATTTGCCTAGGCCTCGATGGGGTTGCGGAGCACGCCGATCTCTTTCACTTCGACCTCGACCACGTCGCCGGGCTTCATGAACACCTTCGGATTGCGCCCGAAGCCGACGCCGCTCGGCGAGCCGGTGGTGATGACGTCGCCGGGCTGGAAGCGGTAGAACTGTGAGTAGTACTCGATCAGCTTCACGACGCTGAACACCAGGTCGTCGGTATTCGCGTCCTGCATCACATGGCCGTTCAGCCGCGTCTGGATGCGCACGTTCGCCGGGTCGGGGATCTCGTCCCGGGTCGCGATGCACGGCCCCATGGGGCAGAAGGTGGGGAACATCTTGCCGAGCAGGTTGTGCTCCCACGCGTGGATCGGGCCCATGACGCCGGTCGAGGAGAAGATCGCCGCCACCCAGTCGCGCGCCGAGACGTCGTTGACCATGGTGTAGCCGGCGACGTGATCGAGCGCTTTTGCTGCCGGGATGCGATAGCCGCCCTTGCCGATCACCACCGTGAACTCGCCCTCCCAGTCGAGCATGCTCGGGTTGGACGAAGGGACTTTGATCGGCTGGCCGCTGGCGATGATGCTCGCCACGCTTTTCGTGAAGGCGGCTGGATTTTCCGGCGCCGGTGTCTTCATTTCCTTCAGGTGCTCGTGGTAGTTCATGCCGACCGAGAGCAGCAGGCAGGGATTGGAGATCGGGGGCAGGAGCTTTGCGCGTTCAAGTGGCACGCGATGCTTTTTGGAGTTGATCAGTTTTCTGACCTTGGCAAGCGCGTTGGCT
>DATBSZ010000141.1:0-32602 GCA_036559525.1 Burkholderiales bacterium | reverse complement strand
TGCGGCTGGCGAGCACCTCGCGCAGGCGCCCGGCGCGGTCGCGCAGCCCGCGCACGTCGACGAGCAGGCAGCTCGCCGAGTTCTCGCGCGCTTGCCGGCTGATCTCGCGCGTGATGAAGCCCGCCGTCGGACAGGTTCCGGTGAGGGTCGCCATGAGCACCCCTCCGGAGACGCTGTATTCGATGCGGTAGCTCATTGGCGAGGCTAGGCCGCGGCGCTGCGCAGCCAGGCGAGCGCAGTCCGGTGATCCTCGAAGCGCCTGAGGTCGCAGCCGAGGCGGCGCGCGGCCATCTCGGTGAAGATGCAATAGCGGTCGCTGCGCCATGCGTCGATCACCGCGACGCGTGGCGGCAGTTCTTTCGCGGCGAAGAGCGTGCGCAGCCTGCCGTGGCTGTCGCGCAGCCCGCGGACGTCGACGAGGACGTGCTCCCCCGAGGCTTCCAGAACTCCGCCGCCGACCCTGAAATCGATGCGGTAGCCCATGGGTGGAAGTTACCCGCGGGCCTCGCCGGCGTGGGCAAGACTTTGTTAGACCTGCACTTTGTCAGACCTGCACGGCGCTGCGCGCCACAGCCCTCCCAGGCTGTGGCGCACGCGCTCAGGCTCCCCCTTGGGATTTCTCGGTCAGGTTTTCTGGATCAGTGCAGCGACCGCGCGAAGGTCTTCCCGCGCAGGTAGTCGTACGCGTGCGGCTGGTCGTGCACGAGGTCCGAGATCGCGATCGTGATCTCGTCGTGGATCTCGTCGTACTGCGAATCGATCTTGGGATAGATGCCGATGTCGGTGACGAACAGATCCGCATCGGGAATACGGTTGGGATCGACGTCCTTCGGCAGCATGGCGCGGTCCTGCACGGCGAAGCCGAACAGGGTAGGGCAGCGGGCGAAAAGCGAGCGGATGCGGGCGTCGACGTCGGCTTCCAGCCTTCCCAGGAGGCTGTCGAACTGCTGGAGTGTCTTCATGGGATCCCAGAGTAAGGCCTTGTAGCGAAACGGCCAATCGGGGAATCCCTGAAACAACTACAGACGAACCCCTAGTGCAAAGTTCTCGCGAAGGTCCGGCCGCGCAGCCAGTCCCCCGCCAGGGGCTCCTCCTCGAGCAGCTCGCCGAGGGTCTGGGCGATGTCCTGGTAGATCTCGCCATACTGCTCGGCGGAGATGCGCGGCGAGATGCCGATGTCGCTCACATAGAGCTCCTGGGCCTCCTCCCGCACGGAGAACCCGCACAGGTCGGGGCAACGCTCGAAGAGCGATTCCAACTGCTCCTGGACGTGGCGATCGGTTTTCATGGCATCTAAGCTATTCCCGGTTCGTTGCACTCCGGTTGCCCCTCCCCGGGGCCGGCCGGTCTAGGCCTCTTCCCTACAACGCGATGCTGTCCCGAAAGCCGCTACAGGGGGTTGAGCATCTGTCAACGGTGCGAAATAGTTGGCATGATCCGGGTCAGAGGAGATTAGGGCATGGCCAAGTTCGTGATTTCCCCGCATTTCCGGCTGCACGAGTGGGTCGCCGAGGAAAAGGGCTACTTCCGCGAGGCGGGCCTGGACTACGAATTTCGCGAAGTATTCAAGAGCCACGCTACGCCGAACAAGGTGGGCGCCTACACGAGCTTCGAAGAAGGGCGCGAAACGAACGTCAGCTGCGCCTGCCACTGGACGGTCAATGTCGCCGCGTCGCAGGGCCTGGGAAAGATGGTCGCGGACTGTTATTCAGTCTCCCCGGGCGGCGTATTCGTGCCGGCGCAATCGCCGATCCGCGAGCCGAAGGACCTGAAGGGGGTGCCGATCTCGGTCGGCCACCAGTCGGGCAGCCACTATTCGACCCTGCAGGCGCTCGAGCAATACCTGCCGCGCGAGGACATCAAGCTCTCGTTCGCCGACGGGATTCTCTTCGGCCGCATGGAAAAGCTGATCGACCGCCAGGTGCCCGCGGCGGCGCTCTTCAGCGGGCCGTACTACTTCCTCGAGCAGCTCGGCTTCCGCAAGATCCTCGACACCACCTTCATGATGGCCTCGATGCTCACCGGCGATCCCGATCCCGAGGACGTGCGCAAGTATTTCCGGGCGCTGCGCCGCGCGCAGCGCGACATCGACCTGCGTCCCGAGCTCTACACCCGCCACTACGCCAAGGAGTTTCCCGCCCGCTTCCAGGGCGAGATCGACACGCGGCGCTGGGGGCCGGGCGAGCGCATCGTGTTCGAGCCCTACACGCGCGAGGTGTTCGAGGAATCCTTCAAGTGGATCGCCGAGCGCGAGATCTTCGCCCCGGGCACCATGGGAGCGGGACGGTTCGAGGAAGCCTGCGTTTCCCTAGTGCAGGGTACGGACGAACGTACGCCCGCGTAGCACGTCCTTCGCCGCCGGGCGCTCGAACATGAAGTCGAGCAGCGCCACCGCGATTTCGTTGTAGATCTGCTCGCACTGGTCGGCGGTCAGGTACGGGTACACGCCGATATCGCTCACCACCAGCTCGCGCTCGAGCGCGATCGAGCGCAGCTCCTCGGGCAGCGCCGAGGAATCCTGCACCGTGAACCCGAAAAGCTGCGGGCAACGGTCGAAAATCGCCTCGATGCGGGTCGCCAGGTCCTCCTCAATCGGCGCGAGATCGCCGTTGAGGGCGCCGAGCTGGGCTGGTTTCATGCCCTTTTTCCGCAAGTAACGGACCCGAGGGTTATCCTGTCGTGCTTGGCCGACAAGAAGATCTTCTACGGTTGGCGCATGGTCGGTGCCGCGGTCGGGCTGCAATTCCTGCAGGCCGGGCTCGTGACGCAGGCCTTCGGCGCGTATCTCGCGGTGCTCGCCGAGGAGCAGGGCTGGAGCAAGACCGCGCTATCGGGCGCGGCGGCGCTCCAGCAGATGGAAGTCGCGCTGCTCGGCCCGGTGCTCGGCTGGGCGATCGACCGCTTCGGTCCCAAGGTCTTCGTCCGCGCAGGGGTGTTCGTGTTCGGCGCCGGGCTGTGCCTCCTAAGCCAGGTGACTTCGCTGCCGACCTTCTACGGGGCGTTCATCGTCATCGCCCTCGGCGCGAGCCTGTGCGGCTACTTCCCGCTCAACGTTGCGCTGATCCACTGGTTCGAGCGCAAGCGCGCCCGCGCGCTCTCGGCGATGTCTTTCGGGCTCGCGGCGGGCGGCATCATGGTGCCGCTGGTGGCGCAGTCGCTGACCACCTTCGGCTGGCGCGGCACCGCCCTCGCCTCCGGCCTGATTGCGATCGCCATCGGCCTGCCGCTCGCGCTGGTAATCCGCAACAGCCCGCACGAGCACGGGGAAGTCGTGGACGGGATACCTGAGGAAGCACCTGAAAAAAACCAAACTCCTGAAGCAGCAGATTCGACCCGCGATTTCACCGCGCGCGAGGCGCTGCGCACCCAAGCCTTCTGGCTGATCTCGCTCGGACACGGCTTCGCGCTGTTCGCCGTGCACGCGGTCTCGGTGCACGCGATCACGCACCTCAAGGAAGGCCTCGGCTACTCGGTGGCGGCGGCTTCGTTCGTCATCAGCCTGGTCACCATCTTCCAGGTCGTCGGCGTGTTCCTCGGCTGGGCAATCGGCGATCGATACAAGAAGCGCCTGATCGCCGCCGCCTGCATGCTCGCGCATGCGCTGGGGTTGCTCTTGCTCACCTATGCGTCCAATTGGCTGATGGTGGTCGCATTCGCCGTCCTGCACGGCACCGCCTGGGGGCTGCGCGGCCCGTTCATGCAGGCGATGCGCGCCGACTACTTCGGCCGCAGCGCGATCGGCATGATCCTCGGCCTGTCCTTCATGATCATCGTCGTGGGCCAGGTCGGCGGGCCGATCATCCCCGGCATCTTCGCCGACATGACCGGCGACTATCGCGTCGGCTTCACCATCATCGCGATCCTCGCCGGCCTCGGCTCGGGGTTCTTCCTCCTCGCGAGGAAACCGAAGCGGCCCAGCCTCTAGAAAAAAGCGAGTGCGCGCGCCTCGATGCTCTGCCGCGGCGGCGCGCCGGGCGGGGTCGACGGGTCGTCGAACGAGGTATGCGGCGTGAAGCGTGCGCGCCCATCCTTCTCCGAGTCGTACACCTTGAATACCAGCGCCTCATCGCGGCGCATCTCGGGGAAGTAGAACCAGCGGTGGGCGGGTGAATACTTCAGGCGGTAGGTCTGCCCGACGCGGTTCGGGTAGCGCCGCTCGGCGATCAGCAGGTCGTCGGGGGCGATGCTCTTTGCGTCGGCGATCGCCAGCGGGTTCGACTGGATCGGCCGATTAATCGCGCGCCAGACCTGAATGATCGCGAAGCGTTTCTTCAGCAGGGAATCTGCTTCGTCGGGAAGCAGCTCGCGAACCCGGTTGGGGCCTGACCACTCCGTGTAATCGTTGTGCGCGGAAAGGACCGGCTCGCGCACGAGCCTCGCCTCGCGCTCGGACTCGTCGCCTGAGCGAAGCGTGTGGTCGAACACCTGAACGCGATTTGCTCCCGAGATCCTGGTGACCAACGCCACGACCTCGGCGTAGTAGACCTTCTCGAGCTCGTTCGGGTCGAAGAAATCTTTGACAGCGGTCTTGTGCTCGACGAAGACGAAACCGTTTTCATCGAGGGACGTGGCTTTCCCGCGGCCGTTCGCGATTTCCATGGGCTGCAGCTCCTGGGCGCCGCTGGTGCGCCGGCGGATGTTGTTCGGCCCGAAGGTCTCGTTGACCAGCTTCTCGCCGGTGGCGAGGGTATAGGGGATGCCGGCACGCACCCCGAAAGTCTAATGCAGGGCTCTTACGAAAGTACGCCCGGGGAGCAAACGCCGCGCCTCGGGCCGCGCCGCCACCGCGGCGGTGATGGCGCGCGCGATGTCGTCGTAGACCTCGTCGTAATGCTCCTTGCCCTGCCGCGGCGACAGGCCGATCTCGAAGATGAAGAGCTCGCCCGCGAGCGAGGTCGGGTCGAGGGTGTCCGGCAGCATGCTGCGGTCGCGCACGCTGAAGCGCCACAGCTCGGGGCGGCGCGCGAACAGGCGCGCGACGCGCCCCTGCAGCTCCGCTTCCACGGAGTCCATTTTCTTGATCCCTCCCCCTGCAAATATACTTCGGCCGTGGAGCATGGCAACGATTTTCTCGTCCAGGCGAGCCTGTATTTCGCCGCGGCGGTGGTCGCCGTGATGATTTCTCACAAACTCGGGCTCGGCTCGGTGGCGGGCTACCTGCTCGCCGGCATCGCCATCGGCCCCTGGGGCTTCCAGCTGGTCGACACGGTCGACCATATCAAGGCGTTCGCCGAGCTCGGCGTGGTGTTCCTGCTGTTCGTGATCGGCCTCGAGCTCGAGCCCAAGCGGCTGTGGAACATGCGCGCCAAGCTCCTCGGCCTGGGCCTGTCGCAGGTGCTCGGCTCGATCGCCGCGCTCGCGCTCGCCGGCTGGGCGCTCGGCTTCGACCTGCGCGCCGCCCTGATCGCGGCCATGGCGCTGTCGCTCTCGTCGACCGCGCTCGCGCTCGCGCCGCTCACCGAGCGCGGAGCGCTCACCACGCAGGGCGGCCAGGGCACGTTCGCGGTGCTGCTGTTCCAGGACATCGCAGTGATCCCGATGCTCGCGCTGCTGCCGCTCCTCGGCACCGGCGCCGGCGGCGCGGGGTTCTCGTGGGAGAAGCTCGGGCTCGCCGCGGCGGTGATCGTGGTGACGCTGGGCGGCGGGCGCCTGGTCGCGCGCCCGGTGTTCCGCCACATCGCGCGCACGCGCCTGCGCGAGATCTTCACCGCGTTTGCCCTGCTCCTCGTGCTGGTGATCGCGCTCGGCTTCGAGCACGCGGGCATGTCGATGGCGCTCGGCGCTTTCCTCGGCGGGGTGCTGCTCGCCGAGTCGGAGTACCGCCACGAGATCGAGGCCGCGGTGGAGCCGTTCAAGGGGCTCCTGCTGGGTCTTTTCTTCATCGCCGTGGGCATGAGCGCCGACTTCGGCGTCCTCGGCGCCCGGCCCTGGCTGGTGTTCGGCCTGATCGCGGGACTGTTCCTGATCAAGGGCGCGGTGCTGTGGCTGATCGCGCGCTGGGCCGGCATCCCGCGGCCGCAGCGCGCGCTCTTCATCGTGCTGCTCGCGCAGGGCGGCGAGTTCGCGTTCGTCATGCTCGGCCTCGCCGTGACGCATGGCGGGATCGGCGGCGAGATCGCGCAGGCGATCACCCTGGCGGTGGCGATCTCGATGCTGCTCACGCCCTTCCTGCTCGCGCTCCACGACCAGCTCGCGCCTTATTTCGCCGAGCCCGCGCCGGAGCGCGCGCCCGATGTCCCGCAGGCGAGCAACGTGATCGTCGCCGGCCTCGGGCGCGTCGGCCAGGTCGTGGCGCGGATGCTGAACGCCGCCGGCTTCCAGCCCACCGTGCTCGATGACGATCCCGACCACGTCGAGCAGTCGCGCAAGTTCGGCTTCCGCGTGTTCTACGGCGACGCCACGCGCCTCGATCTGCTGCACGCGGCGGGGGCGGACAGCGCCGACTTCCTGATCATCGCCCTCGACAACGCCGAGGCGATCACGCGGCTCGCCGAAGTGGCGCGCACTCATTTTCCCCGGCTGCGCGTCATCGCGCGCGCGCACGACATGCGCCACATGTTCAAGCTGCGCGACGTCGGCGTCGAGGCGATCGAGCGCGAGACCTGGCTCTCGGCGCTCAAGCTGGGCGAGCTCGCGGTGGCGCACGCGAGCAAAGATCCCGAGCGCGCGCGCCGCACCGCCGAGACCTTCGCCGAGCACGACATCGAGGTCGTGGCCAAGCTCTACGAGGTGCACCGCGACCAGCCCGGCGCCCACGTCACGGTTTCCAACGAGCTGCGGGACCAACTCGCCCGCACCCTGAGCGAAGATCAGCGTAGGATTGCGGTAATCAAACCGGAACGATCATGAGCGCACCCGCACCCAGCAAGGACGCGCCGGCAAAGACCTCGGCGTCGCACGATCCCCAGAAAGCGTACGTCGAGCTCGCCGAGCGGATCTTCGTGCAGCTGTCGAGCCGGGTCTACGGCACCCTCGCCGGATCGGACCAGAAGAAGCCCGACCCCAAGGCGCTCGCCGCGTTCAGCTTCAAGCTCGCCGACGCCTTCGAGCAGGCAACCCGGGAAACCGACCGCATGAGGGCGTCGATCGAAGCGGCGAACAAGGCCGCGGTGAAGCTCGACGAAGTCGACCTGTCGAGCGTGTTCTCGGCAACGAAGAAATGACGGCCCCGAAATAGCGCTCCCTATCCCGATGGCATTGCCGGCGCTGGAACGCAAGCAGTACAAGCTGGGAAAGTACGACATCGTGGCGCAGCCGCAGCTCGGCTCGGCGCACATGCTGCGGTATACGGTGATGCTGAACGGCAGGCGCCTGGGCGCGCTGATGAGCGTGCCGAGCGAGTCCGATTGCCGCTTCATGGAAGCCCCGCCGCCGGTGCCGCCGCTGCGCATCTTTGCGCTGACCAATCGTCCCGGCCGGCCGAAGAAGGGGTCTACTCCGTTGCGCAATGAGGAGCTGTAGGCCTGTTCCGGCGTAGAGATTTCCTCGGGATCACGCTTGCCGGCGCCGCCTGGCCCCGCACGGTTTTTCCACAAAAAAAGGAAAAACCCCCGCCAGGCATTCTGGTCAACGACGTCCATTCGCAGCTCAACTCGTCGCGCGTCTGGCGCATCGTGCAGCCCGACACGCTCGACGGCATCCGCGCCGCGCTGCGGGCGGCGCAGAAGGAAGAGCGCGCGGTCTGCATCTCGGGCGCGCGCCACGCCATGGGCGGGCAGCAGTTCCTCGCCGACGGCCTGATGATCGACACGCGGCGCATGAACCGCGTGCTCGGCTTCGACCCGGAGAAGGGCCATCTCGAGGTCGAGGCCGGGATCCAGTGGCCGCAGGTCCTGCAGAACCTGGTGACCGTGCAGAAGGGGCGCGAGCGCCAGTGGACCTTCGCGCAGAAGCAGACCGGCGCCGACAAGCTGACGATCGGCGGCTGCCTCGCGGCCAACGTGCACGGCCGCGGCCTCAAGATGCCGCCGTTCATCGGCGACGTCGAGTCCTTCAGGCTCCTCACGCCCAAAGGCGAAGTAGTGAACTGCAGCCGCACCGACAACGCCGAGCTGTTCCGCGTGGCGATCGGCGGCTACGGCCTGTTCGGCCTGATCACCTCGGTGACGCTGCGCCTGGTCGAGCGGCGCAAGCTGGAGCGGGTGGTCGAGGTGCGCTCGATCGACGGCCTGCCGAAGGCGTTCGGCGAGCGCATCCACGACGGCTTCCTCTACGGCGACTTCCAGTACGCGATCGACGAGACCTCGGGTGATTTCCTCAATCGCGGCGTGTTCTCGTGCTACCGGCCGGTCGACCCGGCGACGCCGATCCCGCCAGGGCAGAAAGAGCTGCTGGAGCGCGACTGGATCGAGCTCCTGACCCTCGCCCACCACGCCAAGGGCGAGGCGTTCCGGCGCTACGCCGGCCACTACGTCGCGAGCAACGGCCACGTTTACTGGTCCGACGAGGCGCAGATGAGCGTCTACCCCGAGAACTACCACCGCGCGCTCGACCAGCGCGTCGGCGCGCAGGTCCGGGCGACCGAGGCGATCACCGAGATCTACTGCGAGCGCGACGCGCTCGAGCGCTTCATGATGGAGGTGCGCGAGTACGCGCGGCGCGACAAGGTCGACATCATCTACGGCACGGTGCGGCTGATCGAGCAGGACCGCGAGAGCTTCCTCGCCTGGGCGCGCAGGCCCTACGCCTGCGTCATCTTCAACGTGCACGTCGAGCACACCACGAGCGGCCTGATCAAGGCGGGCGACGTGTTCCGCCGCCTGATCGACATTGGCCTCAAGTACGGCGGCAGCTACTACCCGACCTACAACCGTTACGCCCTGCGCCGGCAGGTCGACGCGTGCTACCCGCAGCTGCCGGAATTCCTCAAGCTCAAGCTGAAATACGACCCGCAGAAGCTCTTCCAGAGCGAGTGGTACCGGCACTACGAAAGGATGTACGAGAAGAAATAGCTTTGTCTTGTGGGTGCTGCTTGCGCTCTTCGTCCTGCGAGTCCTCGGGCAGGCGCTGGTGGTCTTTCTCAACGTCGGGTTCCTGCCGCCGATGGACGCTTGGTATTCCGGCCTCATGCCCTACGAATACCTGCTTCCATCGCAGATCCTCATCATTGCCCTGATGACGAAGATCTGCCTCGACTTCACCCGCCGGCGCGGCTTCTTCTTCGAGCCGAAAAAATCCTTCGCGACGGCGTGGCTGTGGTTCGGCTACGTCTATCTCGCGGCGATGGTCGCGCGCGCGGTGCTCCTCTGGGATCACCCGATCCCGATCGTGTTCCACTGGGTGCTGGCCGCCTTCGTCATCACCGTCGGTCATTCCCACCGCCAGCGGCTGCGCCGGTGAGCATCTCCGAGCCGACCACGCTGGTGACCGACTACCTCCTGGCAGGCGTGACGGGGTGGCTCGCCGTGTTGTTGCTCCGGAATTCCGAATCCCAGGATTCCAGGAAATCCTGGGCTGCGGCGTTCGCGGCGCTCGCGCTTGGCGCGTTCCTCGGCGGCACTTGGCACGGTTTCTTCCAGCACGCGTTTTTGTGGAAGGCGACCGTGCTCGCCGTGGGCGCGGCGAGCTTCGCCATGGTCGCCGGCTCGGCGATCGCCACCCTGTCGGGCGCGGCGCGCAAGCTCGTCCTGGGCCTGGCGTTGATCAAGCTGCTGATCTACGGCGGCTGGATGATGGTGCGGGACGATTTCATTTTCGTGGTCGTCGACAGCGGCGCCGCTTTCGCGGTCGTCGCCGCCCTGCATCTCTGGAAGTGGAATGGATTTCTGCTCGGCGGCGTGGCGCTCTCGGTCGTGGGCGCGCTGATCCAGGCGAGCGGGTTCTCGCTGCACCCGCACTTCAATCACAACGACCTCTACCACGTGATCCAGATCGCGGCGATGGCGCTCCTCTACCAGGGCGCGCGGCGCCTCAGCGACGCCAGAGCTCCCACGCCAGTGCCGCCGGCGGCAGGATGGCGGCCATGAGCGCGGCCCAGAACACGATCCGAGGCTCGCCCGCCCGGCCGCGCAGGTGCAGCACCACGTGGCCGAGGGCCGCGCCCCACACGGCGGCTGGCACCGCCACCGCGGCGGCGGCGAGCGGCACGAAGACCAGCGCGAACCCCGCTGCCGCGGAACCCTGAGATAAGATCCTGTAGGTCGACAGCAGCCCCATCGCTACGGCGCCGACCATGCCCGCCCAGAACGCCCAGCGGGCTTCGGGGCGCTCCACCCACCGTTGCATAATTCGCCTTTTACCAGACGGAGCAGCTTATGCGCCTCGCGGTCCTGCTGACTATCCCCATTGCCGCCCTCCTCGCCGCCTGCGCCCCGGCGCCGGTGACGAAAGCGGAAACCGAGGGGCTCGACTACGGCCCGAGGCCGGTGCGCTGGAAGGAGGAGATCACCAGCTACCTCGCGGTGCGGCTCACCGATCCCAAGGCCGCGATCATCGAGTTCCGCAACGAGCCGGCGCAGATGTACCAGCGGGCGGTCGCGTTCCGCCCCATGCACTTCGGCTGGGCGGTGTGCGTGTGGGTGAACGACAAGAACCGCTCGGGCGCCTTCAGCGGCTTCTACCCGATGACGGTCTTCATCCGCCACGAGAAGATCGTGCAGGTGAACAGCGGCCCGGACGATTTCGGCGTCGGCGCGCAGTACGCGCGCAGCCAGTGCGAGCAGCTCGGCGCGCCGTTCAAGCAGTGAGGCTACGAAGTCAGGGATTGCCGATGAAGTCGCGCTTGCCGAGCTCGACGCCGTTCGCGCGCAGGATGTTGTAGGCGGTCGTGACGTGGAAGTAGAAGTTCGGCCAGGCGTGGCCGAAGAGGTATTGCAGGCCGCTGAACTTCACGTCCTGGCCGCGCATCTTCATCACCACTTCGCGCTCCTCGGAGCCGTCGATCTTCGCCGCCGGCAGCGAGGCGACGAAGTCGAGCGTCCGGGCGATGCGCGCCTTCAGCTCGGCGATGGTCTGCTCGGTATCCTCGTACTTGGGAATCTCGGCGCCGGCGAGCCGCGCGAGCGCGCCCTTGGCGGTGTCGCAGGCGACTTGCACCTGGCGCGCCAGCGGGAACATGTCGGCGATCAGCCTGAGGCTCCCCAGCACCGCCGGGTCGAGCTTTTTCGCCTCGGCGTGCGCCTGCGCCTTGTCGAGGATGGCCGAAAGGTTGCGCAGCGCGTTCGCAAAGCGAGGCGCGCTCGCCTGGTACATCGAGATTTTCATCGCGTTCCCCAGGGTTGGAAGGAACGCGATTCTAGCCGCTCGCTATCCGAACCTTGAATGTCTCGAGCCGGCCGCGATGGCGATCAGCGCGCCGACGACCACGCCGAGGCCGAAGCCGATGCCGACCGAGGTCCACGGACTGTTGTGCACGGTGCGGTCGGCATAGTGAGCCGCTTCGCGTGCCGCATTAAGGCCCCGCTCGCTGACGCCGGAAAGCGTCTGGTTCAGCCGCTCGCGCGCCGCCTGGAAGCTTTCTCCGCGGCCCGGTACTTCCTGCACGTTGCTCGGTACCTTGTCGATCTGCGTGTGTTCCATAGGTGCCCCTTTCTGGGATTGCCCCGGCAAAGGGAGCAAGCGGCGTGCCCGTCGCGCGAGCGCCACGAAATAGAGGTGGCGCTCGGCGCCGATGTGGGCTATACGAGTTCGCTTCCGTGGAGAAACCCGAGTTGACGACCTTCAAGATCGGCAAGTACGAGATCCGCGCCCAGCCCGCCAGCGGCTCGGCCCACATGCTGCGCTACACGGTGCTGCTGGACGGCCGGCGCCTCGGCGCGCTGCTCAGCGTGCCGACCGAATCGGATTGCCGGTTCCTCGAGAGCCCCCCGAAAGTGCCGCCCCTGAAGATCTTTCAGGTCACCTACCGGCCGGGCCGCCCGAAGAAGGGCGCCGTGCGGCCGCAGGAAGAAGGGGAAGGCGGGCCGCGCATCCCCTGGACAATAAAAGGACAACGATACTGACGGGAGAGCGTACTGAGGGGACGGCGCTACTAGATTGAGTTCGCGCCCGCGGGCAGCGGGCTGCCGCCGGCGCGCTTCACCAGCTCTTCCCAAATGCCGGCGGGGTCCTTGCTGAAGAGCAGCCCCGCGTCGGGCTCCGCGACGTACCAGAACCCGTCCTTGAGCTCCTTGGCGAGCTCGTGCATTCCCCAGCCGACGAAACCGGCGAAATAGCGCGCGTCGTTCGGGGTCTTCTCGATGATGCGATCGACCGCGGCGCCGTTGCCGGTGACGAAGAGATCGCCGAACAGGTGCATCGCCGGAGCGCCGGGATCGCGCCGCACGATGGCGAAGATCGAGCCGATCATCTCGGGGCCGCCGAAGTAGACCGGGTCGGCGACCTTGGCCGAGGGCGCGTGCTCCGGGAACAGCGTCGCCAGCTTGACGTCGGTCGCGCGGTTGATGATGAAGCCGATGTGCTGGCCGCCGGCCGCCGGCACGACGAGAAGCGCGGTGCGGCTATAGAGCCCCTGGAGATCCGGCGCGGCCACTAGGAGGAGGGGCCGATCGAGATCCTGCGCCCTCGCCGCGCAGGCGGCGGCGAAAAGGAAAGCTGCGAGCAGCAGCTTTTTCAATGGAAGGTCCTCGCCACGGTGCGGCCGCGCAGCATCTCGGCGGCTTCCGGCGCTTCTTCCATCAGCTCGTGCAGCGTCGCCGAGATCTCCTCGCAGAGCATCTCGGCCTCTTCGCTGGCCAGCGCCGGGTGGCAGGCGACGTTCGAGAAGGACATGTCGTCCTTCACCGAGAAGCCGCACAGCGTCGGATAACGCTGGAACAGCATGTTCACCATGTCCTGGACTTCTTCTACCTGCAGCAGCGGGTTCATCTGGGTCCCCCCGTCGTTTGTTTTGGCAACCTGCGGCCCTAAGTTGCTCCTGCGTGTCAAGAGGGACGAGGAACGAATACCGTTCCTGACGGGGTATTACGACCATCCCGGACGAGCGGAGAGACCGATTGGATGAGCGGCGCAGCAATGTTGCGGCAGTTCACACGCGGGAAGTGCCAAATTGCACCTGCCGCGCTTTCGACTACCGGCTTTGCATTGAAAATCCTCATTCCGGCGACCTTGCCCGAGATCGTCACCGCCATCCGCGTCGGGCTTCTCGCTTGCCCTGATCGGCACCCTGCTCGGCGAGATGTTCGGCTCGCAGCGCGGGCTCGGCGACCTGCTGATGCAGGCGATGAGCCTGCACAATATTGAGCGTATCCTTGCCCTTACACTGCGGCTGGTGGCCTTCGCCGCCGGCGTGAACGCCCTGCTCCTAGCCCTCGACCGCCACCTCCATAGAGCGCTGCCATGACTACGCCTGAAGATCCCGAAGGCAAACGCCTTCCCATCAAGCTCGACACCACGTCGAACGGCGAATTCGTCCCTGTCCCGCTCTCCGCCTCGAACCGCGCCGCCAACCGGCTTGCGCACGAAGCCGCTTCAGCGAACTCGAGAAAGCTGAATACTTCGAGAAGAACTTTCCTGGTCTCTGCCTGCGGCGCCGCGAGTACCCTCCTCGCCTTCAACCAGGCGCACGGTACGAGCGGCGGCTTCTACGATCTCGACCGGGAATCCGCCCTCGACGCGCAGCTCGCCCGCGTCCAGACCGGTCCGGCGAAGGACGAGCTCATCTTCGACGTCCAGGGCCACTTCATCGACACACCCAAGGGAAATCCGAAGAACCACGAGGTCTTCATCAAGGATGTCTTCATGGACAGCGACACCGACCTGATGGTGCTGTCGTTCGTCCCCTCCACCCGCGATTCCGAGCCGGTGACGATCCAGGCCGCCGACGAGGTGCGGCGCATCGTCGACAAGCTGCAGGGCACGCACCGCCTGCTGCTCCACGGCCGGGTCAACCCGAACCAGCCCGGCGACCTCGAAGGCATGGACGAGCTGGCGCAGAAATGGGGCGTGAGCGCGTGGAAGACCTACACGCAGTACGGGCCCGGCGGGAAAGGCTACTTCCTGTCCGACGACGTCGGCACTCGCTTCATCGAGCGCGCGCGCAAGCTTGGCGTCAAGGTGATCTGCGTGCACAAGGGCTTGCCCTTCGGCAGCCGCTCGTACGAGCACAGCCAGTGCAGCGACATCGGCGTCGTCGCCAAGCGCTTTCCCGACGTGAAGTTCCTGATCTACCACTCGGGCTTCGTCAGCAGCGTGAAGGAAGGGCCCTACGATGCGTCTCCCGGCCGGGACGGCATCGACACCCTTATTTCCTCGTTGCAGAAGAACGGCGTTTCTCCCGGCTCGAACGTCTACGCCGAGCTCGGCTCGACCTGGCGCTTCCTGATGCGCGATCCGGAGCAGGGCGCGCACGCCATGGGCAAGCTGATCAAGCATTGCGGCGAGGACAACGTGCTGTGGGGCACCGACTCGATCTGGTTCGGCTCGCCGCAGGACCAGATCGTGGCGTTCAGGACCTTTCAGATATCTCCTGCATTCAGAGACCGGTTCGGGTACACGGAAATTACCCCCGCGGTGCGCGCGAAGGTCTTGGGCCAGAACGGCGCGAAGGTCTACGGCATTTCGGCCTCGGAGCTGAAGCGCTACACCGCGAACGACGCGGTGGCGCGTGAAAAGACCGCCTATCTGGAAAACCCGTCGCCGCACTTCCTGACCTATGGACCCAAGACACGGCGGGAGTTTCTCGCTTTCGGCCACTGAGGCGGCGCGCCGCATCGAGCGCGGCGAGCTGACCAGCGAAGCGCTCGTCTCAGCCTGCCTCGAGCGCATCGCCGAGCGCGACGAGCGGCTGCGCGCCTGGGCGTTCGTCGATCGCGACTACGCGCTGGCGCAAGCGCGCGCTCTCGATCGCGGCCCGCGGCGGGGCCCGCTGCACGGCATCCCGTTCGGCATCAAGGACGCGATCGACACCGCGGAGCTGCCGACCGAGTACAACTCGCCGATCTACCGCGGCCATCGCCCGAAGGCCGACGCGGCCTGCGTCGTCGCGCTGAAGCGCGCGGGCGCGGTGATCCTCGGCAAGACCGTGACGACCGAGTTCGCGAACAACCATCCCGCGCAGACGCGCAATCCGCACAACCCCGCTCACACGCCCGGCGGCTCCTCGAGCGGCTCGGCCGCGGCGGTGGCGGACTTCATGGTCCCGGCCGCGATCGGCACCCAGACCGGCGGCTCGGTGATCCGTCCCGCGGCCTACTGCGGCGTCGCCGCGATCAAGCCCAGCTTCGGCGCGATCAACCGCGCGGGCCTCAAGATGGTCGCCGAGTCGCTCGACACCATCGGCGTGTTCGCGCGCGAACCGGAGGACCTTGCTTTCGCATTGGAAGCGCTCTGCGGCCGCGCCGTTCCGGACTTTCCTTCATTCGAAAAACCCCGCATCGGCCTGTGCCGCACGCCGCGCTGGGAGCTCGCCGATGCGGCGACGCAGGCGAACCTCGAGGCCGCGGCGCAGCGCCTCGCACTAGCGGGCGCGAAGGTCAGCGATTACCAGATGAGCCTCGAAAGCCGGCAGCTCTTCGACCGCCACAAGGTGATCATGGGCTACGAAACCGCGCGCGCCCTCGCCTGGGAGTACGGCGCGCATCCCGACAAGATCAGCGCGTCGCTCAAGCCGCGCCTCGACGAAGGCTGGAAGGTGACGCGCGCAGACTACGACGCGATGCGCGCGCTGGCCGAGCGCTGCCGCCGCGCGCTCGCGGAGGCCATGCGCGACTTCGATTTCCTGCTGACGCCGAGCGCGTCGAGCGAGGCGCCCGCCTCGCTCGCGAGCACGGGCGACCCGGTGTTCAACCGCGCCTGGACGCTGCTCGGGGTGCCCTGCGTGACCTTGCCGCACGGCCGCGGCCCGGCCGGCCTGCCGCTAGGTATGCAGCTCGTTGGGGCGTTCGACGGCGACGCTGCGCTTCTCGGCTGGGCAAAGTGGGCGCAGCGGGCCCTCGGCGGCGCTACAGCGCCCTGATGTTCGCGGCCCTCGGGCCTCTTGTCCCCGGGCGCAACTCGAACTCGACGCGCTGGTGCTGCTTTAGCGATTGGCAGGCATCGCCGCTCAGGGCGGTGTGATGCGCGAACAGGTCCGCGCCGCCGTCATCCGGGGTGATGAAGCCGAAGCCCTTTTCATCGCTGAACCATCTCACTTTTCCGGCAGCCATGCTGAGTTCCTTGTTCGTTCAACCATCAATGCCGGCGTGCTTTGCGCCCGCCGTCGTTCGAATCGGGCGTGCGCCCGCGCGGAGACTGGGTAGCGGCGGCCTCGAGGATCAGGCCGACCGCCTGCACGAATACCGCCTGCGGCACTTCCTGCTCGCCGGCGATCCATTTCTTCAGTCTCTCGCCGTCGACGTTGAGCGCGTCGCCGACCGCGTCGATCCCGCCGCACCACTCGACCGCGCGGCGCAGCGCCATCCGCGGCACGTCGGAGCTCTTCACGGCTCTCTGCGTTCCCACGGCATCACGTAGACCGAATAGGCAAGCGTCGGCAGGAAGGCGATGATCCACCACGCGGCCACGCCCAGGTAGGCGTTGAGCACGCCGTTGAAGGTCGCGAACGCCTGCAGCGAAGCGCCGACCAGGAAAAGCAATCCGGCCAGCAATACCGCGGCGGGCAGGAACAGCATGGTGGTGACGATCGCCGCCATCATCGCAACTTCGCCGACGTGGCCGCGCAGGGTCGCGCTAATGGCCGCTCCATTGCATCGCGCTCTCCGGTGGTGGGGGGATGATACCGACTGGTAACATGGTATGATACCGATCGGTAACCTCAGCGTCAACGGGAGCGGGCGATGAGCAAAAGGGCCAAGAACGAGGGCAGCGCGCGCGAGCGCGTGTTCAGGACTGCCGCGGCGCTGTTTCACCGCCATGGCATCCGCGCGGTCGGCGTGGAAACCATCGCGGCCGAGGCGAACACCACCAAGATGAGCCTGTACCGCAACTTCCCTTCCAAGGACGAGCTGGTCGCCGCGTGGCTGCGCGACCACGATGCGAGGTTCTGGCAGTCCTGGGACGCGATGTCGCGCGAGTACCCGGATGACCCGCGCCGGCAGCTCAAGGCGGCGTTCGAGCTGCTCGCGAAGCACGTCGCCGACCCGAAGGCGCGCGGCTGCCCGATGGCGAACGCCGCGGTGGAGATCACCGAGAGCGACCACCCGGCGACGAAAGTGATCAAGGTGCACAAGGCGAGGCTGCGCGCCCGGCTCGCCGAGCTGTGCGCGCGCATCGGCGTCGGCGATTCTCGGCTGCTCGCCGATCAGCTGTTTCTTCTCATGGAGGGAGCGCAGGTCAGCGCGCAGACCCCCGGGGCGCGCGCGGCAGCCGCGAGCGTGGCGCGCGCCGCTGCGGTTCTCATCGATTCCAACCGCTTTTCAACGGAGGTATGAAATGGAGCTCGTCCTTTGGGCAGCAGCCGGCGCCGCTATCGGCTGGCTGGCGATCACGAAACTGGGACTCAACGAAGACCGCGGCACGCTGGTCTCGATCATCATCGGCGCGGCCGGCGGCGTCGCCGGCGGCAAGCTGGTCGCCCCGATGTTCGGCGCAGTCGCCGCGGTGCCGGGCGAGTTCAGCATGATGGCGCTCGTCGTCGTGCTGGCGACCTCGGCGGCCTGCCTCACGATCGGCAACATGGTGAGCAACCGCTTCGGCGTCTAGCCGATCTCCTTCAGCGCCTTCTCGCCGCGCTTGCGCAGCTCCGCCATCGACAGATCCTCGGTGTGGGTGGCGATGTGCCAGACGTGGCCGAACGGATCCCGGACCGTGCCGGTGCGGTCGCCGTAGAACTTGTCCTGCACCGGGTGCAGGAGCTTGGCGCCGGCGCCGACTGCCCGGTCGGCCATCTTGTCGACATCCGCGACGTAGAGATGCATGTGCACCGTCGTGCCGCCGCGCGTGAGCGGGCTGAGGAAATCCATCTCGCGGTATTCGTCGGTCAGCATGACGCGCGAGCCGCCGATCTTCACCTCGGCGTGCGCGATCTTGCCGTCGGGTCCGGGCATGCGCATCACCTCGGCCGCGCCGAAGGCTTTCTTGTAGAAATCGATCGCGCGCGCCGCGTCGCCGCAGGCGAGATAAGGCGTCACCGTGTGGTACCCCGCCGGGACCGGCTTGACCTTCCTTGCTTTCGTCTTGCTGCGCACTGATCTTCTCTTCATCGGCTGCCTCCTTCCACCCAGCGAGCAAGAATCTGGCCGAGGACGCCGCCCCGGCTGATGTCCACGAAGATACATCGGCGCGTCGGGCAGCACCATGAACGCAACGCCGTGTCGTGCAGCCGGCGGACGACGCGATAAAGCCTCTGTCCCGCAACGCCAACTTCTGCCGACCGAAGATGCGATCACACCCAACGACAGATTTCCATCGAGGCGCCAGAACGACGCCACATTCGCGGGGCAAGCTGCCCGATAACAGGAGCGCGAGCGGCGCCCGGGCGCTATCCTCCTCCCCTATGCGAATCCGGGCGCCGCTCCTCTTGTGCCTCGTGGTCGGCTGCACGATGACCTTGGACGAAAGCCAGCTCGAGGCCAACATCGTGCGGCCGGGCAACTTCAAGGCAGGCTCCGGTGTGATCCAGTCGGTGGGCGTCCTGCCCGGCGCGCGCGAGCCCGGCACCGGCGCCGATGCCAAGGGCAAGTATCCCGATCGCAACCTCTACCGGCTCTACCTGCGCATGGACGCCGGCGGCTTCCAGACCGTCGACATCGACAACAGCCGCTTCCTCGCCGGCGAGGTGGTCGAGCTCACCAACGACGGCCGCGTGGAGCGCATCAGCGGCACGACGCTCAACGAGGCGGTCGGCCACGAGCGCTGAGAAAAAGGTGTTGACTTTGGCATTGGCGCGGGCAGAATGCGCGCCCACTTGACGGAGACCGCGCAAGCGCTCCGGGTTTTTTGTTTCTGCAGCGTCAACGCCGCGGCAAGTACGGCGTTAGGAGGAACCGATATGGATCGAGATTTCAGAAAGCATCTATGCATCACGCAGCAACCGAAGCCCATCGCGATGAGCGAGGCGGGTGCGCGTGCGGCCCAGGCCCAGGAGGCGTGCTAGCGATCGCAATCGCTCGCCGTCTTCCCAAGCCCGGGTGCGCCGCAAGGTCCCCGGGTTTTTTGTTTTTATGAACTGAAGGATGAGCAGGTAACCATGAACGCGCATTTCAACGGACTGACGAAGCAGGTGCATTACCTCGGCGCGCTGGTCCACGAGTCGCGCATCGCACGCGCGCTCGAAGAGGGCGTGGCGCGCTACCCGATCTACCGGGTGCTGCGCTTCGCCGCCCGCGTCGAGCTCGAGGTACTGCTCGACGCCATCGCCCTCGACGCCGCGTGGCGCGCGGAGCGCCTGCATGCCGAGTCGATGCTGCTCGACGCGGACGGGCTCTTCGTGGCCGCCTACGGCAACCGCAAGGCGGACTATTGCTCCTGCTCGTTCTACATCTGGGCCCGGAACCTGGCGCGCGCCGAGGAGGCGAAGGAGCGCATCCTGGCGAAGGCAGGCTCGACCCGGATCACCGAGCCGATGTTCTCGATCGACTGGCACTTCCTGACCGCGCGCGGCGAGCTCGAGAGCGCGACGATCGAGGAAATGGCGGACGACGTGCTGCGCGACCGCGCCTACCCGGCGATCCAGGGCGGCGTGCACGCCTTCGTCGCCCGCTACCTCGACGCGCCGGAGACCGTGCTCGTGCTGCAAGGCCCGCCCGGCACCGGCAAGACGCGCCTCATCCGCGCGATCCTGGGCGAGATGTCGCGCCGCAAGGGCGAGCAGGCGCAGGCGCTCTACACCGGCGACATGAAGGCGCTCACCTCCGACGAGGTGTTCGTCAAGTTCATCACCGGGTGGCACGACGCGTTCATCGTCGAGGACGCCGACCACGTGCTGAAGCCGCGCGCGGACGGCAACGAGCACCTGCACCGCTTCCTCACCATCGCGGACGGCGTGGTGCGCTCGCAGGGCCGCAAGATCATCTTCTCGACCAACCTGCCGAACGTCGGCGACCTGGACGAGGCGCTGGTTCGTCCGGGGCGCTGCTTCGCGCGCATCCACGTACGCAACCTGACCGCGCCGGAAGCCCGCGCGCTGGCCGAAGAGCTCGGCTCGCCCGCGTTCGCCGTCGAGGAAGGCCGCCGGCACTCGCTCGCGGAGATCTACCGCGCGCTGCGCTGAAGGACCTTTCCCGGCCGCGCGCCGGTGGGCTTGCCTTCGCGCCACACGATCTTGCCGTTGACGATCACGGTCTCGATCCCCTTCGCCTCCTGGATCGGCTTCGCAAACGTTGCGGTCTCGTCCACCTTCGGGTCGAAGATCGTGATGTCGGCGGCATGATCGGGCTTCAGCACGCCGCGGTCGGCGAGGCCGAAGGTTTTCGCGGTCAGCCCCGTCATCTTGTGCACGGCGGTTTCGAGCGGGAAGAGATTCAAGTCTCTCGAGTAGTGCCCTAAGACCCTCGGGAACGTCCCCCACAGCCGCGGATGCGGCGCAGCGTCGTGCGGCAGCCCGTCGGAGCCGATCATGGTCTGCTCGAAGGCGAGGATGCGCTGCACGTCGTTCTCGTCCATCGAGAAGTAGATCGCGCCCGCGGGCAGCAGCTCGTACACCGAAAGACCGAGCGTTTTCTTGATCTCGCCGAGCTCCATGCCGGCCGCCTCGGGGTGCGGCTTCGACCAGGTGACGAGCACCTTGGTGGCGTTCGCCGCGCGGCTCGCCGAGAGGATCGTCGACGAGGCGTGGTACGGGTAGCAGTCGAGGCCGATCTTCTGCGAGCGCATCGCGCGCTCGATGATCGGCAGGGTCTCCGCGGAGCGGCCGTGGTTCGCCTTGCCGGCGACCTTGTGGTGCGAGATCACGACCGGCACGCCGAGCTCGCGCCCGGTGCGGAAGCTCTCCTCGAGCGAGTCGACCACGCGGTCGCCCTCGTCGCGCATGTGCGTGCAGTAGATGCCGCCGTGCTTGGCGAGCGGCCGGCAGATCTCGATCACCTCTTCCGGCAGCGCCGCGCGCGCCGGCTCGTAGTAGAGCCCGGTCGAGACGCCGATCGCGCCCGCCTTCATGGCCTCGTCCACCATGTCCTGCATCTTCTTGACTTCCGCGCGCGCGGCCGTGCGGCTCGTGTCGTCCATGGTCTGGACCCTGAGCAGGGAATGGCCGACGAGCAGAGCGCAGTTCGTGGCCGCGGGTTTCTTCTTCAGCGCCTGCACGTACTCCTTGAAGGTCCGGAAGCGAAACCAGCCGCCCTCGTCGTCGAGCAGGTCCATCGGCACGGGCACCGGCGGCCGCATCCCGTTCGGCGCCGGCGCGAGCGAGATGCCGCAGTTCCCCGCCACCACCGTCGTCACGCCCTGGCTCACCTTCGGCGCCATATCGGGCGACGAGAGCATCAGGCGGTCGTCGTGCGTATGCGCGTCGATGAAGCCCGGCGCCGCGATCTTTCCCGCCGCGTCGATTTCCTTCCTGCCTTTCTGCTTCACTTTCCCGATGCGGGCGATCTTTCCTGCCTTGACGGCTATGTCCGCCTGGAAACGCGGCGCGCGAGTGCCGTCGATCACGGTCGCATTGCGAATCACCAGGTCGAACTGATCAGTCAACTTTCGCCCCCGCGCGCCGGATCACCTCCGCCCACTTCGGCGTCTCGCGCCTCACCAGCGCCCGGAATTCTTCCGGCGTGCCGCCGTCGGTTTCGGTGTCGAGCTGCTTGTAGCGCTCCACGACATTCGGGGCGGCAAGGGCCGTTTTGATTTCTCTCACTAACCTCACAACTACTTCTGACGGCAGCCTGGCCGGCCCGATCACGCCGCCCCACGCCACCGTCTCGTAGCCCGGCACGCCCGCCTCCGCGACCGTCGGCAGGTCCGGGAATACCGGCGAGCGCCGCGGCCCCGACACGGCGATCCCCTTCACGCGCCCCGCCTTGGCGTGCGGCCCGATCGAGGAGATGTTGTCGAACATCATGTCGATCTGGCCCGCCATCAGGTCGTTGATCGCCTGCGGGCTGCCTTTGTACGGCACGTGCACGATGAGGGTCCCGGTCATCGCCTTGAAGAGCTCGGCGCCGAGGTGGCCGGTGGTGCCGTTGCCCGAAGAGCCGGTGGTGAGCTTGCCCGGGTTCTTCTTCGCGTAGGCGACGAGCTCCTGAACGGTGCTCACCGGGAGCTTGTTGTTCACCGCCAGCAGGTTGAACACCCGCACGCAGTTCGAGACGAGGGTGAGGTCCTTCTCGACGTCGTAGGGAATCGAGCCGAGCAGGGACTTGTTGATCGCGAGCGACACCAGGTTCCCGTAGCCGAGCGTGTAGCCGTCGGGCGGCGCTTTCACGATGTCCATCGTCCCGAGCACGAAGGAGGCGCCGGGCTTGTTCTCGACCACGAAAGGCACGTTCATCTGCGCCGAGAGCTGCTGCGCGAGGATCCGCATCAGCACGTCCACCGAGCCGCCCGCGGCCGAGGGCAGCACGAAGCGGATCGGCTTTTCCGGATAGGCGGCGTACCCGGACGTACCGAAGGCGAGCAACAGGACCATCACCAGCAGGCGCATGCGCATGGGGGAGCCTCTTCCCCCAATTCTGCCTTCTTCTGCCGGTAAAGGACGGCTACTGCAGGTCGATGATGAAGAGGCGAATGATTTTTTCCATCTTTTCGCGCTCGGCCACGATGCGGCACCCGATGCGCGTCGCACGCTGGCCGTTGTGCAGCACGGCCTGGCGGACGTTATCGACGTCGATGTCGACCAGCAGGGGCTCGCGCGCCACGTCGCGGATGCGGGCCTTGTGAAGCCGCGTTCCGGCGCACAGGGGAATGCCTGGGTCGCCCAGGAGAAAGGCCTTGCCGTCCAGGCTCATGTCGACCAGCTTGGCTTCGAACGAAATCACGCCCATCGACAGCTCGACCTGCACATCCGCCTCGCCCGGCAGCGGGCCATGCGCCTGGTTGCGGCGGTGCTGCATGGCAAGCAGGATGTTCGGGGCGGTCATGCGGATGGCCGGCCTGCCCAGATGCATGCTCTGAACGGGCTTGGTGCAGGCAAACGCCAGCTGCGCCCCGCGGTGGTTGCACATGAAGGTCACGGAACGCAGCGACAGCATCGCCGAGTTGGAGGGCTTGTGGTCGCAGTAGGCCACCGTAACTTGCTGTTCTGCCGGGTCGTAGTGCACCAGGCGGGAGAGGAACATCAGGTCCTTCAGTTTCGCCGTCACCGGAGCCTGGTCACGGATGATCGACTCGAGGACCCGCTCGATCTCGATGCCGGACCGAACCAGGAGCTGCCCGCTCGTCGTAGTCCCCAGGCGGGTGGCGATGTCAGACATTGTGACGATGCTGCGCATCCGGCAGGTCCGCCGCAATGAACGAGTACGCACTCTTCGCGCTGGTTTGCCGCCAAATGTGGATTATTGCTTGCGCCTGAGCGCCGGCCACACCATCGCGACGAGCACCAGCGCGGTTCCGAGCATGAACGCGAGGCTGATCGGCCGCGTGAGGAAGAGCAACGGATCGCCGCGCCCGAGGAGCATCGCGCGCCGCAAGTGCTCTTCGAACAGCGGCCCGAGCACGTAGCCAAGGAGCAGCGGCGCCGGCTCGCACCCCACCCGCGCGAGCAGAAAGCCGAGCGCGCCGAGCGCCGCGCACAGGTACACGTCGACCGGGTTGTTGCTCACGCTGTAGACCCCGATGCAGCAGAACATCACGATCGAGGGAAAGAGCCAGCGGTAAGGCACCTTGAGGAGCGACACCCAGAGCCCGATCAGCGGCAGGTTGAGCACCAGCAGCATCAGGTTGCCGAGCCACATGCTGGCGACGATTCCCCAGAAGAGCTCGGGCTTCTCCGCCATCGCCTGCGGCCCGGGCGCGAAGCCGTGCATCATCATCGCGCCGACCATCAGCGTCATCACCGCGCTGCCCGGGATGCCGAGCGTGAGCGTGGGAATGAAGCCGGTCTGCGCCGCGGCGTTGTTCGCCGCTTCCGGCGCCGCCACGCCCTCGACCGCGCCCGCGCCGAACCGGTCCGGGTCGGTCGCCACCTTCTTCTCCAGCATGTAGGCGGCGAACGAAGCGAGCGCCGGCCCGGTGCCCGGCAGCACGCCGAGCACCGCGCCCACCGCGGTGCCGCGCATCATGGGCCAGCTCGAGTCGCGCAGGTCATGCCGGCTCGGCAGGAGCTCCGAGAACGCTGCCGCGAGCGCCTCGCGCCGCTCGCCCGATTCCAGGTTCGACGCGATCTCGGCCACCGCGAACAGGCCCACCGCGATCACCGTGAAGCCGATGCCGTCGAAGAGCTCCGGAACGTCGAACGCGTAGCGCACCACGCCGGAATTGACGTCGGTGCCGACCACGCCGAAGAGCAGGCCGAGCGCCACCATCGCGAGGCCCTTCACCGCGTCGCCGCGCGCGAGCACCGCCGAGGCGACGAGCCCCATCAGCATCAGCGCGCAGTATTCCCACGGCCCGAACTGGAGCGCCCATTCTCCAAGCGGCGGCCCGACGAAAGCGATGAGCAGCGTCCCGACACAGCCCGCGAAGAACGACGCGAGAGCGGCGATCGCCAGCGCGGGCCCCGCCCGCCCCTGGCGCGCCATCGGGTAGCCGTCGATGCAGGTGACGGCGGAGGCGGTCTCGCCCGGCAGGTTGACGAGGATCGCGGTCGTCGAGCCGCCGTACTGGGCGCCGTAGTAGATCCCGGCGAGCATGATGAGCGAGGGGATCGGCGGCAGCGTGAACGTGAGCGGAAACAGCATCCCGATCGCGACGAGCGGCGTGATTCCCGGCAGCACGCCGATCAGCGTGCCGAGCGCCACGCCGACGAGGCAGTAGAGCAGGTTCTCGACCGAAGCGGCGACCGCGAACCCGAGGGCAAGGCCCTCAAACAAGATAGAACCCCGGGAACAGCTGAAAGGGAAGCTTCAGCAGCATCACGAACACGCCCACCGCGAACGCCGTCATCACGAGGGTCAGAATGAGCACTTCGCGCCAGCGGAACTCCCGCCCGCCGAGCGCCGCGACGAAGAACATCGGCACCAGCGCGGGAATGAGCCCGAGCCGCGGCATGACGAAGCCGAACACCAGCATCGAGGCCGCGATGCACGCCACGGGCCGCACGCTCCACGTAGCCTCGCGCCAGTCCCACGCCGCCGCCGGCGCGGGCGCCGGCGCGCGCTCGCCCTTGACGAAGTCGAGCCCGTCGACCTGCTTCGCCTTGCGCGGCGACGGCACCCAGCGCCAGAGGCCGCGCACACCGAGAAACGCGCCGAATGCAATCAGGATCCAGCCGAGCGCGGCCGGGAAATAGCCCGAGCCCATGCGCACCGCCGTGCCGAGAGGATAGTCGCGCACGAAGTGGATCGCCGCCGCGCCGAACGCGGCGAACACCAGCCCGGCAACCAGGTCCCTGAGAAAGCGTTCCATGCGCGAACCGCGGCGTAGCAGCGGACGCCGCGCAGTCTACGCCGAACTGCTAAAGCTTGATTCCCTCGTCCGCGGCGACGCGCTGCACCGCGGGGCGCTTCAGCATGCGGTCCTTGAACGCGCTGTAGTTCTTGAGCTCCGCCATCGGCATCTCGCGCCGCACGCCCCAGACGTAGAACACGAAGGCATAGGGATCGAGCACCGAGTACTTGTCGGACAGCCATTCGCGCCGAGCGTACATGCCGTCGATCTGCTTCATGTACTCGAAATAGGTCTTCTTGCCCATGGCCTGGAGACCGGGATGGGCCGACTTGTCGTCGGTGTAGCGCTCGGGGCGGCCGACGTGCGCATTCGCCGGATGCACGCTCGCGGCGAAAAAGCCGATGACCGAGAGCGCCTGCGCCTCCTTCACCGGGTCCGTCGGCCACAGGCCGAAGCGCTTGCCGAGGAACGGCAGGATCGCGGTGTTCTCGGTGAGCGGCGTGCCGTCGTCGAGCTTGAGCGCGGGCACGCGGCCGAGCGGATGGATCTTCATGTAATCGGCGGTCTTCTGCTCGCCCTTCGAGAGGTCCATGCGCTTCGCTTCGTATTTCTCGCCGCCCTCCTCGAGCGCGATGTGGGGGGCCATCGAACAGGCGCCGGGGGCGTAGAACAGCGTCAGCATCGGGGTGCTCCTCGCAAGGGGTACGGTAGGAGCGGCGATTCTAATCCCGGTGCGAGGCTCTCCGGACAATCCGGCTCGCTACGCGGCTGATCGGATGCGCGCCGCGACGGCGCTGGCTCCCAGGACGACGGCGAACGCAGCCGCGTGCGCGCCCAGATCGAGCACCGATGAATCGTGCGGGTGCACGAGAGCGAGCAGGCTCGCGGCGGCGCCCGCCGAGGCGACGGCCCCCATCGCGAGCACGCGCCCCGGCATGGGCTGCGCAGCGCGCCACAGCATGAAGAGAATGAGGGTGAACAGCGGAGCCGAGATCATGAGCAGGAACCCGAGGCAGCGCCCCGCCTCGGCAACCGTTTCGCCGTACGTGTCCGCGTCGCCCGGGACCGCCAGGCAACCCATGCCGCTCCCGGCGATCCACAGGACGATGGCCGGCGCCGGCAGCAGCATCCAGGCATAGCTGCGGCCCGGCGCGCTCAGCTCGAAGGCCGAAAGCGCCGCAATCACCGCGGTGAGCGTCGAGCCCGCGAGCGCGATCCAAGTCCACGCGCTAGGCGCATCGCCGAGCGCTGGAGGCATGCCGACGAGCGCAAGCACCGCCGCGACGACCAGCACTGCGTCGAGCCAGAGGATCGCGTGAACCGCCGGCGGCCACGGCAGCCGTCCCGGCTGCGCCGCGGGGGCGAGCCTGCGCTCCAGATGCTCGGACCGGCCGGAATCCATGGCCGGCATGATCCCCCCGCGGGCTCTTCTTCCGGCGTCAATTTGCAGAGATTTTCAAATTTTCGGTCGACGCGCAGCTGCGCTATGGCACGACGCGCACGAACCTCGCGATCGACGGGATACGGCTCTCGTTGAGCACGAACAGCATGTAGTACCCCGGCGGCGCGGCCTGGATGTTCTCCGGCCCGGTGACCTCCGCCGAGGTGGTGCCCTTCACCGGAGTGGCGAGCTGCAAGTAGCGCTGGTTCATGTCGATGGCGTGCGTCATCGAGCCCAGGCCCATCAGCACCACCTCGCTGATCGGCCCGCCCGAGAATTCCACCGTGAAGCTCGTGCCGTAACCGATGGTCTGCGGCGCGGCGGTGATTGCGGGCCTTGCCTGGCCAGACGCAAGATACGGCGGCAAGAGGTAGCGGAAGTTCGGCTTCTCGTCTTCCGGGTCGCCGGAGTCCGATCCCCTGCTGCGGCCGCCGCCGATGAGGACGCGGCCGTCCGGGAGGAGCAGCGCGATGTTGTGATACCCGCGCACCTCGCCGGAGACGGCGGCGCCGGTGGTGAACGTGGCGGGCGAGATCGGCGGCCGCAGGTCGAGGTAGTGCGCGTTGCGGATCACCGGGTTGACGTTGGTGGCGTCGTAGCCCGAGACCACCATCACCTTGCCGTCGGGCAGGAGCACGGTCGCCGGGAAGCGCCGGCGCACGCCGAGGTCGATGCCCTGCGCCCAGGTGCCGCTCGAGAGCTCGAAGAAATCGATGCTGCGCTCCATTTGCGACCCGAGCCCGCCGCCCGCCTGCAGCACGCTGCCGTTCGCGTAGCCCCACTCGAAGTTGTTCGCCCGCATCGGCAGCATCACCGACGCCGTGCCGTGGTTCGGCGCGTCCGCGGCGACCGTTCCGGGACGCCGCTGGTTGCCGAGCGTGATCCATCCGGTTCCCGGCGGCGCATCGGCCAGGAGGTACACCGGCACGCCCGCGGCTCCGAACATGAGGACGGTGTTCGACGGGATCATCGGGGGACCGTACGGAACCTGGAACGCGTGCGTGTAGTCGGGGTTCCATACCTCCTCGGGCGTCTGGAGGTGCGCCGACACGAGGCTCCTCGAGCTGGCCGCGGGCGGCGTCGCCGGCGTCCAGACCTCGACGCTGCGGTTGATGTTCGTGCCATGGTGCGACACCGGCAGCCCCGGCACCTGCAGCCGGGTGTCGGCGAGCTCGAATCCGGAGCTGACCAGCATGCGCGCATCCGACAGGCGCGTGACCGTGCCGTACCAGCGCCGGTTGCTGCCGGTGGCGCCGGTGCCGATCATGTCCGGCTGGAGGCGGAACCAGGTGCTCACCGGGTACGAGTACAGCGTGGTGTTCGGCATACCGTAGATCCAGCTGACGCTGATCCCGTTCGGCTGACGCATCGAGTAGTAGAACGTTCCGCCGGCCACGAAGATGCTGCCGTCTTCCGTCAGCGAATGCCCCGAGCAGAAGATCGTCTCCTCGAAGTGCCACTGCCGGCCCTGCGCGTCGGTGAAGTCGATCGGCGTATTGATATTGACCGGCACGTGGTCGGCGGTCAGCCGGAGCACGGGCGGGAGCGGATCCCCGATCGGGGTCGGCACGAACCACGCCGCCCGCGCGTGCACGTTGACGGGGGCGAAGAGCATCACGCGGCCATCGGGCAGCAGCGTCGCGTGCACCGGCTGGAAGGGAATGTCCCCGCGGACCGGGTCGTTGACCCGCAGCTCGATCGGCGCCTGCGACCCCGCCGGCGCCCAACTGTCGACCGCTTGCTGCGCGCTGGCCGCTCCAACTAGAACCAGAGAGACTAGAAAAGCGCCGATCTGCTTCTTCATGGTGACCTCCCGGCGGGACCGTTCTTGATGCGATTGTGCGCACCAATCCGTGACACTGCAATGAACCGGGGCTATCGGCTATCCCATGCTCCGGGGAGTTGGACCGTGGACCCGATTCACCACGGCGGGCGCGCCTCAGCGACGGCGCCGGTTGCACTCGTTGAGCTCGACCTGGAGGCGGGTTTCCTCCTCGCGCCGCGCGGCCTGCTGCGCCGGATCGAGCGTGGTGCTGCCGAAGCGCCGCTCGATGTCGGCGGCACGGTCGCTCGTCCTCGCTTTGCAGTCGTCGGTCGACGGCGCCGTTGCCGCCGCCTTTGCGGGTGCCTTCGTCGGGTCGGCGGGCGCCTTGGCTTCGTCCTGGCACTGCTTCGCCCGCTTTGCCGCGGCTGCGAGCTGGGTCTCGGCGCCGCGCGCGGCGCGTTGCTTCGCCGCGTCGTTGCCGACGTTCTGCTTCGCCTTGGCTTCGCGCTGGATGGCAACGACCTCGTCGTTGTAGGTCTCCAGGCAGGGATCACGCGGCTGCGCGACGGCGGCGACTGCGGGCATCACGAGAGCAAGGAAAACAACGACCTTCACCGCCGCCAGTCTACCGCCCTCTCCTGCTGGCCGGGCTAGGCTGCTGCGAGCTCCGGCGTCTGGGTGAGCAGGTATTCCTCGTACCCTCCACGGAAGTCCACTGCTTTGCCGTCTTTCAACTCGATCACGCGGGTGGCGAGCGAGGAGACGAACTCGCGGTCGTGCGAGACGAAGACCAGCGTCCCGGGGTACTTGTCGAGCGCGGTGTTGAGCGACTCGATCGACTCCATGTCGAGGTGGTTGGTCGGCTCGTCGAGCAGCATCGCGTTGGGCATGCCGAGCACCAGCCTGCCGATGATCATGCGCTGCGCCTCGCCGCCGGAGATCACCTTGAGCGATTTCTTCTGGTCGTCGCCCGAGAAGAGAAGCTGGCCGAGGGTCGCGCGCACGATCTGGTCGTCCTGCTTCAGATCCGCGCGGCGCCAACGGCTCAGCCACTCGGCCAGCGTTTCTTCAAAACCAAGCTCGGTCGAAGCATCCTGCGGCCAGTAGCCGACGTTCGCTTTCTCCGCCCATTTGGCCTTGAGCAGATTCTGTAAAAGCGTGGTCTTGCCGGCGCCATTGGGCCCGACGATCGCCACCTTCTCGCCCGCCTCGATCGACAGGTCGAGCTTGCCGTAGAAGAGGCCCTTCGCCTCCACCGCGAGCCGGTGCAGCTTCTCCTTCGGGTCGACCAGGAAGCGGATGAACGGGTACTGCCGGCTGGAGGGCTTTACGTCCTCCACCTTGAGCTTCTCGATCTGCTTCATGCGCGAGGTGGCCTGGCGCGCCTTGGCCTTGTGGGCGCGGAAGCGCCGCACGAACTCCTCGAGGTCGGCGATGCGGTCCTTCGCCTTCGCGTTGTCCTTCTGCAGCTGCTGCTTGGCGAGCGTGGACGCTTCCATGTAGTCGTCGTAGCTGCCCGGGTAGACGCGGATCTCGCCGTAGTCCACGTCCGCCATGTGCGTGCAGACGCTGCTGAGGAAGTGCCGGTCGTGGGAAATGATCACCATGGTGCTGGTGCGGCGGTTCAGCACGTCCTCGAGCCAGCGGATGCTGTTGATGTCCAGGTTGTTGGTCGGCTCGTCGAGCAGCAGGATGTCCGGGTCGCCGAAGAGCGCCTGCGCCAGCAGCACCCGCAGCTTCCAGCCCGGCGCCACTGCGCTCATGAAACCCTGGTGCCGATCAGTGGGAATCCCCAGGCCGCTCAGCAGCTCGCCCGCGCGCGCCTCGGCGGTGTAGCCGCCGTACTCCGCGTATTTCGCCTCCAGCTCCGCCGCGCGCAGGAACTCCTGCTCGCCGGCTTGCGGGTTGGCGTAGATCGCGTCGCGCTCGCGCATCGCCGCCCACATCTCGGCGTGGCCCATCAGCACCACGTCGAGCACGCGCTCGGCTTCGTAGGCGAACTGGTCCTGGCGCAGCCTTCCGACCCGCTCGTGGGCGTCGATCGCCACCGTCCCCGCGCTCGGCTCGAGCTCGCCGCCCAGGATCTTCATGAACGTCGACTTGCCGCAGCCGTTGGCGCCGATCAGGCCGTAGCGGTTGCCGCCGCCGAACTTCACGGAGACGTTCGAAAAAAGGGGCTTGGCCCCGAACTGCATGGCAATGCCGGAGGCGACGATCACTCGGTGCTTTCCAGAAAAAGAAAAAGCCGGCCGAAGCCGGCTTGCGCTGCGACCTGACTCCTTACAGCGGCTTGATGTTCGCCGCCGCCGGGCCCTTCTGGCCCTGCGTCACGTCGAAAGAGACCTTCTGGCCGTCTTTCAGCGATTTGAAGCCCGCGCCCTGAATCGAGCTGTGATGCGCGAACAGATCCTTGCCGCCGTCATCCGGCGTGATGAATCCGAAGCCCTTCGCGTCGTTGAACCACTTCACGGTACCTGTAGCCATTGTCATTTCAATCCTGAAAAATTTACTGCTTTGCGCGCGGCTATCCGAGCTGCGCTGCGGGCACGATGATCAAGAAGGAATTGACTGCCACTGGTAGACCGCTTTTGGCGGTGGTCGGAGACGAGCATTCGCTGACTTGAAATCCTGCGGAACGCACTTTAGCACATCCTAGGACCGCTCGCGCGCGTAGGGCGCGAGCGTGGTGAGGCGCGGGTCGTCGACGTAGCCGCCGACGGTGAAGTGGTACAGCGACTGGAAGGCGAGGTCGCTGAAGCCGAAGACCTGGTGCACCGGGTCGTCGAAGAAGCAGCCGATGCCGGTCGCGCGCACGCCGGCCGCTTCCGCCTCCAGATAAAGCACCTGCCCGATGGCGCCGGCCTCCCAGAACAGGCGCCGGTAGAACGACGGCCCATGCGCGACCAGGCTCGCCTGGTACTCGGCGATCATCCCGAGGGAAAACGCGCCCTCGCCCGCGATTTCCTGGCGGCAGCTCACCTGCGTGGCGAGCTCGCGCGCGTCACCGCGCTCCAGCAGATAGAGCGGCAAGTCCGCGGGACGGTCCGGCGGCGCTTCCCAGGCGAAGTGCGCGTGCATGCTTTGCTTGAGCTTTTCCACCTTGCCGGGGTCGCGCGCGAGGGCGTACAGGCCCGGCTCTATCCCCTCCACGCGGTGCACGAACAGGGCAAAGTGGATCGCCGGGCTCCAGGGAATCGCGTCCCCCGGCGCCGGCATCGCCCGGGACAGCATCCGGTAGAAGCGCTGCGCCGGGATCGAAGTCTTTCCGTCGCAGGCGAGCAGGCTGCGCCGCTGGCGGATGATTTGTGCGGCGGAGATCACAGCTTTCGCGACGCCGCCGCGACGTGGTCGATCGCCTCGTAAGGCACGGGGTCGTCGAGGCTGAGGCGGTTCGCCTTTCCGTACCAGCGCTGCCTTTTCAGCTCCTGCACCGCCTCGACATCAAGATTTGAAGTTCCTGTCGCCGCCTGACCCGGCCATACCGCCATCACCAGCTCGGCACTTTCGCGCTCGGCACCATCGAAGTCGCCGGCCCGGTCCAGGCCGAGCAGCCCGTCGATGGTTTCGTCGGCCACCTCGTCGAGCACCAGCGCCGACCAGCCGAGCGTCGCCGCCGCGATGCGCAGCGCGCCGATGGCATGACCCGCGTCGTGCTGGCAGTAGCGGAAGGCGCGCTCGCCGTACTTCCACGCCTCGCGCCAATAGACGGAGGAAAACCCCACCAGCAATGCTTGCGACGGAAGATCCCTCGTCAGTCGCTCGAAAAGCACCTGCGGGCAGTCGGCGCGGCGCTCGAGCGCGTGCTCGCGCGGCGCGTAATGGAACACGCCCGGCACTTCACCGAGCCCCTCAATCCCGCCGGCGAGCACATAGCCCTCGGTGGGATGCAGGTTGCCGCTCGACGGATTCGCGCGCAGCGCCCAGCGCGTGCCGCCGGCCTGCTTCCACGCCGAGAGCGCGAGCGAGTACTCGAGCAGGCGCGACAGCGCGCGCAGATCCAGCGGCGCGCTCGCCACCTCGGTCGGCGCGTACAGGCTGTCGTACGAGGGGGCCCGCGGCTCGTCGTCCGGCGCGAGCAGCGGCAGCCGCGTGAGCGGCGCGCC
>DATBSZ010000140.1:0-21154 GCA_036559525.1 Burkholderiales bacterium | reverse complement strand
GGGGCCCAGTTTTCTTTTTTTGAGAAGAATGGGTTCCCGCCTTCGCGGGAACGACCACTTGCCACTTTTTCAGTGTTCCTAGGCCGCGTCGCGGCCCGCGAGCCGGCCGACCGCTCCCGGCGCCGCCACGTAGGCGCTGCTCGAAGCGATGCGGATCTCTCGCTGCGGCAAAGGAATCACGATGTTTCGCCGGCGGAACCCCTCGAGAATTGCCTGGTGCAGCTCGCCGCTTGCGGCTCCGTAGTCGGGCACCGCGACCCAGGGCGCAGCGGCGATGACCACGCTCGAGTCCGCCAGCTTCAGCACCTTGGTGACCGGCGCCGGGTCCTTCAGCACGCGCGGGTTGGCGCGCAGGATCTCCTCGGCGAGCTTGAGCGCCGCGCCGATGTCGGTTTCGTAGGAAACCCCGACTTCGATCGGCAACTGGCGGACCCGGCCGTAGTTGTGCAGGATTTCGCCGACGATCTTGCGGTTCGGAATCACCACCTTGGAGAGGTCCGCGTGCCCGAGCGTGGTGCTGAACAAGCGGATCTCCAGGACCTCGCCCTCCTCTTTCACGATCGAGATGTAGTCGCCGACCCTGAAAGGGCGCGTGAAGATGATCGTGAGCCCGGCGACGACGTTGCCGAGCACCCCCTGCATCGCGAGCGCGATGCCTGCGCCGGCGATGCCCACGCCGGCGATCAAGGGAAGCAGCTCCACGCCGAGGTTTTGCAGAGCCATGATGACGAACAGCCCCAGCACCAGCAGGTGCGTGACGCGCGCGATCAGCGCGAGCACCGGCGGCTCGAGCTGGAACTTCGCGAGCGCGCGCCCAAGCGCGCGGCTGACCCAGCGGCCGGCCAGGAAGCCCGCCACCAGGATCAATGCGGCGACCAGGACCTTGGGGCCGAACCTGATCGCCATGTCGATGCCCGCCGAGGTGACCTGATCCACGACCTGCAGTTGCTTGTCCATGCGCGCTCCCTTGATTCGACTCGATCCTGGCTACGATTATCGCCGATCCTTATCTCCTGAGACCGGCGTCGGCTACAGCCACGCCACCGGCGAGTTCTACAGCAAGGCGGTGGCGATCAAAGGCTCTCGCGCGCGCATCGGTTTTCTCGTGCGAGCGCCCAAGTGGGAAGTAAAGAGGTTCGAAAAGCTTCCTGAAGACCTTGCCGGCGTGACGCATGTCGCAAGCGCCGCGCGGGACAGCGCGTAGCATAGAGAAAATTGCAGTGGGAGGCTTCCATGCTACGCGCCGCCTGCCTGTCCGCCGCTCTGCTCGCCTGCGCCCCGGCGCTCGCACAGAACTATGCCGGCACCTACACCGCGAAGAATCCTTCGGGGGGCACCTTGATGCTCACCCTCGCTCACGAAGACCAGAAGCGGGTGAGCGGCACGCTTACGGGCCACGGTAGAAGCAGCCTGCAGGTGCAGGCGCGCGTCGAGGCCGACGGCCTGCGCGGCACCGCGGCCAACAACTTCGGCATGCTCCACCTAACGGGCCGTCTCGTTGGCGAGGAGCTGAAGATGGTGCTCACCGAGCCGGACTTGGGCGGAAAGCCGAACCCGCAACGGGCGACCGAGCTGCGGCTCGCAAAAACCGAGACCAAGAGCACTCCGCAGAGCCAGCGGCTCAGCCAGGCGCTTACCGCGAGCCCCTGGTGCGCCGCAGCCTACGACATCAGCGGCAAGCGCGGCCTGGAGCGCCTGGTCTTCATGCCGAACGGCCTGGTGAACCAGATGCCCGGTGGGCAGGCGCGCTGGCGCGTGCAGAACGAGACGCTCGAGTTCTCCCGCGACGGCTTCAGCTGGTCGCCGCAGCCGCTGCGGCTTGCGCTCAGCTCGAATGGCTCGCCCGTCCTGCAGTCGCAGGGCAAAGAGTACCTGCAGTGCGACTAGCGCTGCTGCGCTCGACTATTCGATAATCCGGTCTGCGCGCTGCAAGACGCGCGCTCGAACTGCTCGAGCAGCGTGGGCCCGTAGGTCATCCTCCGGCGGTTGTGAACTCCACCAAGTAAGAAGCGGCTGCGTCTCAGGTCATCGCTTCCCGTGACCACTTAGAATCGCATCATGCAATCGAAATTGCGCTTCGCACCCGCCGCCGTCGAAGTCGAGAACCGCCGGGATGGCTCGATAGTGCTGCGCTCTCCGCAAAAGCTCGGTTTTTACGCGCGTTGTGTGACGGAGTGGCTCGTCAAATGGTCCGACCAGGCACCGGATAGGACCTTCCTGGCGGAACGTTCTGGAGATCGCTGGAAAAAGCTCACTTACCGAGAAACGTACGGCGCGGTGCGAAGAATCGGCCAGGCACTTCTGGATAGAAACCTGAACGCGGAGAGGCCGGTGGCGATTCTTTCGGACAACGGCATCGACCACGCCTTGCTGGCGCTCGGCGCCATGCACGTCGGCGTCCCGGTCGCACCGGTCTCGCCCGCCTATTCGCTGATGTCGAAGGACTTCGGCAAGCTGAAGACCATCTTCGAGCTGGTGAAGCCGGGGCTGGTGTTCGCCGCCGATCCGCAGAAGTTCGCGCCCGCCCTCGCCGCCGTCGGCGCGAAGTCCGTTTCCGTCGCCGAGCTGCTCGAGACCAATCCGGGCTCGACCCAGGAACGGGAATTCGCCAAGGTCAAGCCTGACACCGTCGCGAAGATCCTGTTCACCTCCGGCTCGACAGGGATCCCGAAGGGCGTGGTGAACACGCACCGCATGCTGTGCGCGAACCAGCAGATGCTGGCGCAGGCCTGGCCGTTCGTCGAGGAGCGCGCGCCGGTCGTGGTCGACTGGCTGCCGTGGAACCACACGTTCGGCGGCAACCACAACTTCAATCTCGTGCTGCGCAACGGCGGCACGATGTACGTCGACGGCGGCAAGCCGGCGCCGGGGCTGGTCGAGACCACGGTGCGCAACCTGAAGGAAGTGGCGCCGACCATGTACTTCAACGTGCCGCGCGGCTACGACCTGCTGCTGCCGTTCCTCGAGAAGGACGCCGAGCTGCGCCGCAACTTCTTCCGCGACCTCGACGTGTTGTTCTACGCGGCCGCTGCATTGCCTCAGAACCTCTGGGACCGGCTGATACGCCTTTCAAAAGACGAGGAAAATACCAAGCTTGCCATGCTGTCCGCCTGGGGTTCGACCGAGACCTCGCCGCTCGCGACCTCTGTGCACTTCCCCATGGAGCGAGCCGGCGTGATCGGCCTGCCGGTCGCGGGCTGCGAGCTGAAGCTCGTCCCGGCTGCAGGAAAACTCGAGGTGCGCGTGCGCGGTCAGAACGTCACGCCCGGCTACCACAAGCGCGCCGACCTCACCCAGGCGGCGTTCGACGAGGAAGGCTTCTATCGCATCGGCGACGCCGTGCGCTTCGCCGACCCGTCCGACCCGGCGAAAGGCATCGTGTTCGACGGCCGCGTCGCGGAGGACTTCAAGCTCTCCACCGGCACCTGGGTGCACGTCGGCGCGCTGCGCATCGCGCTGATCTCGGCCGGCGACCCGCTGATCCAGGACGCGGTGATTTGCGGGCACGATCGGAGCGAAGTCGGCGCGCTTGTGTTCCTCAGCCCCGCGGCGAAGGATCTCGCGCCGCAGGAGATCCGCGCGCGGCTCTCGAACGCCCTGAAAAAGATGCAGGGCACCAGCTCGACCCGCCCCGCGCGCTTGCTGGTGATGACCGAGCCGCCTTCGATCGACGCCAACGAGATTACCGACAAGGGCTACATGAACCAGCGTGCGGTGCTCGAGCGGCGCGCCGCGCTGGTGGAGAAGCTGTACGCCGGCGGCGAGGGCTTGATCACGGCGACCTGATCACTTCCTGGGCTCCGACTTGTAGATCACCACCAGCACCTTGGCCGCGCCGCCCAGGCTCCAGCCGCGGTGCGGGATGTGCGAATCGAAATACAGGCTGTCGCCTTCGCGCAGCACCCAGCGCTCGCCCCCGACCTGGAACTCGATGCGGCCCTTGAGTACGAACAGGAACTCCTCGCCGGCATGGTCGAAGAAGACATGGCTGTCGATCTTCGCCGGAAAGGTGAAGATGAAAGGCTCCATCTTCTTGTCGTGCTTGCGGTACGCGAGGCTCAGGTAGTCGTAGCCGAACGCCGTACCGCCGCGCACCACCGGACGCCGCTCGCCGGCGCGCACCACGCAGGCGCCGGCGTCGCGCATGCCCGGTCCGCTGTCGAAGAAGCCGGCGATGTCGCTGTCGAGCGCCACCGCGATGCGCGACAGGCTGCCGATCGGCGGCACCTTCCTCGCGTTCTCGATCTTCGAGAGATAGCTCTTGGTGAAGCCGGTGGCACGCGCCAGCGCGTCCAGCGTCATGCGCCGATCCGCGCGCAACCGCGCGATGCGCTCCCCGATCGAAGAGCGGACCTTCAGGTGCCTGACCATTCGCCGAATGCGAGGCGATTGGCTTCCCAGGCGTTCGAATAGGCCATTGCTCGGGCAGTCTTGACCGCCACGTCCTCGCCGACGAAGCGCCTCAGCAGGTGCAGCGTGGCGTCGATGCACAGGGTCACCCCGCCGCCTGTAATCAGGTTTCCCTCGTCGACCAGGCGGACCTCCAACGCCTTGATCGCAGGATGCTTCTGGCGCATGAGCGCGAGCGGCGACGGCTCGCCTTCGAAACCGTCGCGCTTGGTCGTCGCGTGCCGGCCGTCGAGCAGCCCGGTCGCGGCGAGGATCATGCCGCCAGTGCAGACCGAGGCCAGCGCCTGGCGTGGCCGGAACGTGCGCAGGAACTCGAGCGTCGCCGGGTTCGCCGCCTCGCGGCTCCAGCCCGGCCCGCCGCACACGATCAGCACGTCGGCTTCCGGGCAGGCGCTCATCGCGTGGTCGGCGAGCACGCGCAGGCCGTTGGCGAGTTGCACCACCCCCGCGCGCGGCGCCACGGTGAACATTTCGATCTGGGGCGCGATGCGCCGCGCCATCGACAGCACGCCGTAGATCGCCATTTCCACCGGCTCGACGCCGTCGTAGATGAACTGCGCAAAGCGCATACCCCCATTATCTTATTGACTTTTCGTTTCCCAAAAGGACAATGAAGTTTCCCGCCTCTGAAGGAGCCTGCGATGTCCGTGAAGACCGCCGCCGTCAAGCGCAAGCCGAAGATCGAGCCCACCATCGGCGCCTCAACCTACGTCAAGCCCGACCAGATCGACTGGAAGCCGAGCCCGTTTCCGGGGATCCAGATCAAGGTGCTGTACGAGGACAAGGCCAAAGGCGAGATGACCTGCCTGCTCAAGTGGGAGCCGGGCGCCAGCCTGCCGATGCACAGGCATCCCGAGCTCGAGCAAACCTGGGTGCTCGAAGGCTCGTTCTACGACCACGACGGCATCTGCAAGGCCGGCGAGTACGTCTGGCGCAAGCCCGGATCGTTCCACGAAACGCACTCGGACACCGGCGCGGTGATCCTCGCGATCTACCGCAAGCCGAACGTCTTCTACCGCAAGACGGGAGAAGAGGTCAGCTCCGGTTACGACACATGAACAAGCGCGCGTCGCGACGTCGTTTCCTGGCGGGAGCGGCCGCCGGCTCGGCGACGCTTGGGTTCCCGGCGATCGTCCAGGCGCAGGCGCCGGTCACGCTGCGCTTCCAGAGCACCTGGCCGGTGAAGTTCATCTACCACGAAGCCGCGGTCGACTGGACGAAGAAGGTCGCCGAGATCACCAACGGCAGGCTGAAGGTCGACATGCTGCCCGCCGGCGCGGTCGTTCCCGGCCTTCAGGTGATCGACGCGGTCAACAAGGGAGTGCTCGACGGCGGTCATGGCATCCCGGCGTTCTGGTTCGGCAAGAACACGGCGTTCGGCCTTTTCGGCGCCGGGCCGGACTTCGGCATGGACGCGATGCAGATGCTGGGCTGGATCGAGTATGGCGGCGGCAGGGAGCTCTACGCCGAGATACAGGCCGCGGCCAATCTCGACATCTTCAGCTTCCTGCTCGGCCCGGTGCCGTGCGAGCCCTTTGGCTGGTTCAAGAAAGAGATCAGGGGACTCAAGGACCTGAAGGGCCTGAAGATCCGCACCTCGGGGCTCGCCATCGGCAACTACAACGCGCTCGGCATGACCGCGGTACAGCTCGCGCCCGCGGACATCGTGCCCTCGCTCGACCGCGGCGTGATCGACGCCGCCGAGTTCGCCACGGCCTACGACGACCGCATCATGGGATTTCCGGACGTCGCCAAGTTCTACCTGCAGCAGAGCTATCACATGGCGAATAACGTCTGCGAGATCATGATCAACAAGAAGAAGTACGAAGCGCTGCCGGAGGAGCTCAAGGCGCTGCTCAAGCACGCGAGCCATGCCGCGAGCGCCGACATGTGGTGGAAAGGCATGCATCGCCACTCGCAGTCGTACCTCGACCTGCAGACCAAGGACAAGGTGCGCGCCTACCGCACGCCGCGCGAGATCCTCAACGCCCAGCTCAAGGCCTGGGACGGGGTGATCGCGAAGGGGGCGGCGGAGAACCCGCTGTTCGCCAAGGTGATCGAGTCGCAGAAAGCCTGGGCGCGCCGCGTCATGTTCTGGCACAACGACATCCAGGTCGACCAGCGCGCGGCCTACGCCCACTACTTCGGCAAAGGACCGCTCGCCGCCAAGCCCGCCGGGGCCTGAGCTACTTCTTCATCAGCCCCATCCAGGCGATCGCGCCCACGGTGACGAACGCGCCCGCGATCTGCGCCGACGTCACCGCTTGGCCGAGGAAGACCCAGGCGAGCGCGAGCAGCGCGATCGGCTCGAAGTTGAGCGCCACCGAGCTCGTGGGCGGCAGCTTCGGCAGCACGACGAACAGCAGGCTGAGCGCGATGCAGTAGAACACCGTCACCAGCGCGAGCCCGACCCAGCCGATGCCGTCCCTGGGCACCGCCAGCGCATCAGCTGCGGCACCGCCCGCCACCGCGAGAACCGTAGTCACGGAAGTCATCACCAGTGCGCGCAGCCGGCCGTCCAGCGGCTTGAGCACGTAGCTATTCGCGTAGTAGACGAACGCGAAGCTGACCGCGCCGCCGAACGCCCACAGGACGCCGGCACCGAGCTGCGCCCAACTGGCGGCGAAGTGGGCCGGCCTCACGTCTAGCACTAGCGCAAGGCCGATGAGCGCCAGCGCCATGGCGGCGAGCGACCTCGGGCGCGGTGTCTCCCGGCCGCTCGCCCAGCAGATCAGGACGTAGAGCAGCACGCTGGTCTGGAACACGAGCAGCGCGAGCGCCGCCGGAATCAGCGCCACGGCGGAGAAAAGGCAGTAGCTCTGCACTGCGACCAGCACACCGGCCACCAGCGCCGGCCCGCGCAGCCCGCGCGGCAGCGTCAGCGGAATTCCCTGCACGCGCAACATGCAAAACAGGACCAGGGCTGTGCCAGCGGCGCGCAGCGCGACCGCCGCGGCGACGCTCGCCCCGTGGTCGAAAGCGATGCGCGCCGCGACGTGGTTCGAAGCGAACAACGTCGAGCACGCGAGCAGCAGGAGGATGCCGACCCCGGGGGATAACCTCGCGTCCACGTGGATGACGAAGTTATCAAACCCCCGCCCGCGGCAAGCGGCCGGGTGTGAAACGGGCGCTAGGTGACGGCCCTTACGAAGTCGGCGACGCTCGCGCCGAACGAGCGGTTGAGCGTCGACGGCGGCAGGCCGCTGAAGCTCGCTCCCGCGGCTGCGTTCCAGTCGATGGTATAGCGCATGCCGGGCGCGACCGTGCCCGGCTGCATCACGGTCCAGCCCGATTCGTGGTCGAAGCCGAGCAGGTGGCCGAGCTGGCGCGTGACGACGGTGAAGAGGTCCACCGCGTCGTCGGCCCGGCCGAACTCGAGCGCCTGCCACGTGCCGACGTCGACGAGCTCGTACTCCTCGCTGGCAAGCGGCGTCGCATCGACGAACCAGCCATGCCCGGCGGCGTCCGCGTCGATGAAGATCGTGGTGCCGTCGGTATATGCCAGCGATCCATCCACGAGGTCGACGACCTCGACCGGCATCGCGTCCAGCTCCTGCACCACTGCGGCATCCAGGCCGAGCATGCTGCTCCACGCGGCGAGGCTGGCATCGAAGATCGACTGCAGCTCCGGCGAGTCGCCGAGAAGCGTTACGCCCGCTTGAGTCTCCTCGGGCGCGGTCCCGGTGAAGATCAGGGTGACTTCGCCGTCGTCGAAGCCGCCGTTGCCGTCCGCGATGCGGTAATTGAACCGTCCTGCCCCGGTGAAGAACGTAGTCGGCGTCACCACCAGCCGTCCCTGTTCGAAGTCCATCTCCACCGTGGCCACCACGTTCCCCATCACGTCCATCACCCGGCTGCCCGCCGACTCCACCCGCAGCACATCGCCGTTCGGATCGAAATCGCCCTCCAGCAGCTGCGCAAACGTGATGACGCCGACTTCCCCGGCAGGCAGCTCGATGAAGGCTTCGTCCGTCACCGGCGGATCGTTGTCGATATAGGTGATCGTCACGTCGCCGTCGTCGATGCCCCCGAAATCGTCCGTGATGCGGTAGCTGAGGTGTGCAGCGCCGGTGAAGAACTCCGCGGGAGCCACGACCAGCGTCCCCTGCTCGAAGTTCACCTCCACCACTTCGGCCACCACGTTGCCCATCGCGTCACGCACGACTCGGTCCACGTCCACCAGCCGCAGCGCATCGCCGTCGGCATCGGTATCGTCGTCGAGCAGCTGCTCGAACGTGATCACTTCCGTCTGCCCGGGTCGCCAGAAGAAGAGGTCCTCCCCCGCCACCGGCGCCTGGTTGGCGTAGGTGATGGTCGCTTCGCCCTGGTCGAAGCCGCCGTGGCCGTCCCCGATGCGGTAGCTGAACCGCCCCGCGCCGACGAAGAGCCCGGTCGGAGTCACCCGTAGCTGCCCTTCTTCGAGCTCCACCTCCGCCACGACGTTGCCGTTCTCGTCGAGCACCTGACGGTCCACATCCGCCACCCGCAGCGCATCGCCGTCGGCATCCATATCGTCGTCGAGCAACTGCTCGAACGTGATCACTTCCGTCTGCCCGGGCCGCGAGCTGAAGGCGTCATCCCCCGCCACAGGTTCCTGGTTGACGTAGGTTATCGTCACGTCCCCATCGTCGACGCCGCCGAAATCGTCCGTGATGCGGTAGCTGAAGTGCCCCGCGCCGGTGAAGAGCTCCGCGGGAGCCACGACCAGCGTCCCCTGCTCGAAGTTCACCTCTATCACTTCGGCCACCACGTTGCCCATCGCGTCGAGCACGACGCGGCCCACATCCACCACGCGTAGCGCGTCGCCGTCGGCATCCGTGTCGTCATCAAGCAGCTGCTGGAACGTGATCGTTTCCGTCTGCCCGGGTCGGGTGAAGAAAAGGTCTTCCCCCGCCACCGGCGCCTGGTTGAAGTAGGTGATCGTTACCTCGCCAGCGTCGAATCCGCCGGAATCGTCCGCGATGCGGTAGCTGAACCGTCCCGCGCCGATGAAGAGCCCGCTCGGGGTCACTCGCAACTGCCCTTCTTCGAGCTCGACTTCCGCCAAGACGTTGCCGTCCTCGTCGAGCATCTGGCGGTCCACATCCACCACCCGCAGCGCATCGCCGTCGGCGTCGGTGTCGTCGTCGAGCAGCTGCTCGAACGTGATCACCTCCGTCCGCCCCGGCCGCGAACTGAAGAAGTCGTCTCCTGCCACCGGCGCCTGGTTGGTGCGGACGGTGACGCTGTTGTCGGTGCTGGTAGACGCACCGCTCGTATTACCGGCCGCGTCGGCCGCTGCAGCGGCCGGAACGGACACGACCACCGTACCCGCACCGCTCATTCCGGTCACCGACACCGTGTAAGTCGAGCCGCTTCCGGTGACCTCGGCGACGAGCTCGGACCCCGCGGTCGAGCCGGCAAAGCTCAGATCCGCGCCGCTGAACCCCGTCACCGCCTCGCTGAACTCGACGGTGAACAGGATCGGGCCGTCGCTCGCCGGATCTTCCTGCCCGGCGGCCTGGTCGATCGTCACCGTGGGCGACGTCGAGTCGAGCGTGAAGGAAATGTTCTGCGGACAGGCATTGCCTTGAGCATCGGTCGCTTCGATGGTGAGCGTGTACGAGCCGTCGACGAGCGGCGCGCCGTAGATCTCCTCGAGGTCGGAGCGGGAGAGGAGGAAGAAGCCGTCGGCGGCAAGCTCGTCCGTGATATCGACGGTCGCCGTGCCGCCGAAGCCCGCCCGCAGGGCGGCGATGCCGCCCGCGTCGCTGGCGTCGCCCGCGATCGACGGATCGCGGGTCAGGCCGTCGGCCGTCGAAGCCCCGGTATCGTTCGCCAGCGCGAGCTCCAGGTCCGGGCCGTGGACGTCGGTCTTGAAGCGCGGGTCATCCGCCGTGCGGATCAGCCGGCCGTCGACCCATGCCCACGCAGGAAGATCGCCCGCGATAATGCGGCTGTCGGCGCTCAGCTCGCCGCCGATCAAGATCAGTCCGATGCTGCTGCCGGCGCCGCCGCGGATAACGTCGTCGCAGTCGTCGAGCACGCCGTTCACCGGGTCCTGCCCGACACGCACGGCGCTGCCTTCGACCGAGCCGAGGATGGTGAGAAGGGTGAGCTCGCCGCGTCCGTACGCGTCCGCCGCGGGGCCCGTGCCGCCGGGCTGGCCGTCGGCGCCGAGATGCGCGCCGATCAGGATTTCCGAGTCCTCGAGGTCTCCGAGGATGATGATGCCGCCCAGGTTCAGTCCAAAGAAATTGATGCCCACGCTCGGCGCTGCGACCAGCGCATCGCTCGCGCTGCCGAGCACAAGCCCCGCGCCCAGCGCGCCGTCGACCGCCAGCGTGCCGGTGAGGTGCACGTCGCCCGCATCGATCTCGCCGATCGCGCCGCCGACGCGGATGTCGTCGAGGTCGACCTGCCCGTCGCCGCCGCGCGCCTTCACCGAAAAGGTGGTATTCGCGTTGGTGTTGACGAGGACCACATCCCAACCGCCATCCTCGTCGGCGACGACTGCGCCGTTCCCGGCACCGTGCAGCTTGAAAGTGACTTGCGTGCCGTCGGCGTCGTACAGCACCAGGTCATCGCCGTTGTCGAAGGTCGGGTCGACGGGCGAGCAAGCCAGGTCCGCCGACAACAGCAGGCGCTGTTCCAGCCCTTCGAACCGCAACGGCGACGCGCGACCCCGGTTGGGATTGCCGAGCGCCCTGCGCGCTCGGGCGCGACTGCGGAAAAGATTGGCGAAAGCGCCGAGGAAGACTGCGCCCAGCCCGGGCGCGCCCGAAACCGATTTCTCTCTCATGCGACCTCCCCTACAGATGGCTGCATTCGGAGACGGTCCCAGTCTAGGCACCGCCGTTTGGCGGTTGCCGCTGCATAAGTCACGAGGCGATCGTCGCCCGGGGACAGGTTGCGACTTAGTGCGCGAATGCGCGCGGTGCAGCAAGAACTACATCACGGCCACATATATGATCGAATCCCATGAATGGCTTAAGACTAGTGTTAGCCCTGGCGATGGGCGCAACCAGCCTGTCCGCCGCTGCGCGCTGCGAGTTTCCCGACGAAGGCAACATGCCGCTGCGCCGCGCCGTGTCCCGCGTCGAGATGCTGCCCGAGGTTCACGAGTGGCATCGCTCGATGGTCGAGAAAGGCTCGAAGCCGCAGTACGTGGTGCGGCTCGACGAGCCGGTGCGCGAAGCCGGCAAGTGCTACTGGCCGGTCGAGGTGCGCGCCGACGGCAAGCTGTGGCGGCGCTACTTCATCTCGCCCGACGGCAAGAAGTTCCTGGTCAAGGGATGATCGACTGGCTTGCGGGCCTCGACCCGCGCGCGCTGATGATCGGCATCGGGCTCGTCGGGCTGCTGCTCGCCGTGCCGCTCGAGCTCGCTGCCATCCGGCGCCTGCGCCACCTGCAGCTTGCGCGCGGCACCCTGTTCTTTCTCTCGGGAGCCTTTGTCCTGGCGCTGGCGGCTGCCATGGCCCTCGTCGCGATGAACCTGTACACCTACGCACGCCTGACCCATGAGCAGGAGGCAGCGCGCATCTCGATGCGCCAACTCGGCGAGCGCCACTACGTCGTGAGCGTCCAGGCGAAGAAGACCCCGCCGCGCCATTACGAGCTGCGCGGCGACGAATGGCAGATCGATGCGCGCGTGCTGAAGTGGCGCGCGATGGGCAATCTGCTCGGCTTCGACACGGTCTATCGGCTCGAGCGGCTCTCGGGGCGCTACGGAGACATCACGCTGGAGCGCAAGGCGCCGCGCACCGTGCACTCCCTCGCAGAGGACCCCGGTCTCGACTTTTGGTCTTTGCTTAGAAAACATCATGAATACGTGCCGCTCGCCGACGCTCTCTACGGCAGCGCCGCCTATGTGCCGATGGCCGAGGGCGCCGAATACGCAGTCACCGTGTCGAGCAGCGGGCTTGTGGTGCGCCCCGGCAACGACGCGGCGCGCAAAGCGGTGGGTGGGTGGAAATGAGGGTCGCGGTTCTTGTCCTCGTCCTCTGTCTTCAGGGGTGTGCGAGCCAGTACTTTCGCGACGCAGGGCCGCCCCCGCAGCCCGGCGCCGTCACCTTGGAAAGCTGGCCGCACCGCGACCTGTGGACCGGGGTGGTGTTCAACGGCGAGAAGATCGGCTTCACGCGGCGGCAGGTGCGCGCCGCCGCCGATGCGCCCGGGCGCTGGGAGATCGAGTCCGAGGCCGTGATGCGCCTGCAGTTCCTCGGCGTCGACAAGCGCATCCGCCTGCACGCCGTCGACCGGGTGCGTCCGGACTTGACGCTCGAGGTCTTCAGCTACGAGCACGAGATCGACGGCAACCGCATGCAGGTGCGCGGAACCGCTGAAGGCGCCGCCCTGAGCTTTGCCGTGGAGGCGAACGGCAGCGCCGAGAACAAGACGCTGAAAGTCGAAAAGCCGCTGTATCCGACCAGCGCGCTGGCCTTTCTGCCGTTGATACAGGGGATAAAGATCGGGACCCGCGCGCGCCACAGGGTGTTCCACGGCGAGACCCAGGCGATCGCCGATGCCGAGCAGGACGTGCTCGCCTACGAAACGAGCCCGCTGTTCGAGGGGCCGGCGTTCAAGGTCGCGACCCGCCTCCTCGGGCTGGAGACCACCACCTGGATCGCCGCCGACGGCCGGCCGCTGCTCGAGCTCGGCATGCGCGGTGCAATCGTTTCGGCGCTGGAGGACGAAGCGCGCGCGCGGCATTACCTGGTCGAGGCGAGCCTCAACAAGCGCGACGCGATGGTCGAGTTCAGCCTGTTGCGCGCCGGGCCGATCGAGCAGCCGCGGCGGGTGTCGCGCATGGATATCGTCCTCGACGATTTTCCCAAGGCTTTTGCAGTCGACAACGGCGCGTGCCGCCGGGTGTCCGACCGGCTGGAATGCCGCATCGACCGCAGCGCGCCGCTTGCGCAGGGCGACCCGCAGCGCTACCTCGCGCCGACGCTCGCCGCGCCGAGCGTGCTCGGGGAGATCAGGGATCTTGCGAGCGAAATCAACAAAGGAAGTACAAGTGAAGAGCAGACCATCGCTCGCCTGCTCGCGTGGATGGACGCAAATATCGCGAAGGAAACAGTCGATGCCTTTACCGCCGCCGACGTGCTGCGCGCCCGGCGCGCCGAATGCCAGGGTCACGCCTACCTGTTCGCCGCTTTCGCGCGCGCGCTCGGCATCCCGGCACGCATCGTGAACGGCATCGCCTACTCCGAGCCGCACGGCGGCTTCCTCTACCACACCTGGAACGAGGCCTGGATCGCGGGGCGCGGCTGGCAGCCGGTCGACGCGACCTTCGGCCAGGCGCTCGCCGACGCCACGCACGTCAAGCTCATTGAGGGCGAAAGCGCGGCCGAGCTCGTGCCGCTCGTGAACCTGGTCGGTCGCGTGCGCGTGGCGTCGGTTTCCGCGCTCGCTCGCTGGTAAACTCCGACCGGGCATGAAATTCCTGTTCGACTTTTTCCCCGTTATCCTTTTCTTCATCGCCTTCAAGTTCGCCGACATCTACGTCGCGACCGGGGTGGCGATCGCCGCGACCTTCGTCCAGGTCGGATGGCTCAAGCTGCGCGGCAAGCGCGTGGAGCCGATGCTGTGGGCGAGTCTCGCGATCATCGCGGTGTTCGGCGGCGCCACTCTCGTCCTGCAGGACGAGACCTTCATCAAGTGGAAGCCCACCGTGCTCTACTGGCTGTTCGGCGCGGTGCTCGCGGGAGCGGCTGCCTTTCGCCGGAACCTGATCCGGGCCATGCTGTCCGAGCAGATGCAGCTCCCCGAGGCGGTGTGGTCGCGGCTCAACTGGAGCTGGATCGGGTTCTTCGCCTTCATGGGCGCGCTCAACCTGTACGTGGCCTACAACTACTCCACCGACCACTGGGTCAACTTCAAGCTGTTCGGCGGCATGGGGCTGATGCTGATCTTCGTGTTCGCCCAGGCGATGGTGCTGAGCCGGTTCATCGAAGAGAAGGATGAGCGTCGCAGCGAGAATCCGTGAGCGGCTCGCGGCGCTCGAGCCGGTGAACCTCGAGCTCGTCGACGAGAGCGCGCAGCACGCCGGCCACGCCGGCGCGCAGCCCGGCGGCAACACACACTGGCGGCTCACCATCGTGTCGCCGCGCTTCGCGGGGCAGCCGACGGTCGCGCGCCACCGCATGGTCTATCAGGCGCTCGGCGAGCTGATGCAGAATCCCATCCACGCGCTCGCGATCACCGCGCGCGCACCCGAAGAAACGAAAGGAAGCCAGTGAATTTCCGCCTTCTCGCACTTGCCGCGCTAGCGGCCCCCGCCCTGGTCCTCGCGCAGGCGCCGCTGCCCGGCAAGGACGAGCCGGCCAAGGCGCCCGCCAAGCCCGCGGCGAAATCCGCCGCCAAGCCGGCCGCCATCGCCACGGTCAACGGCGTGCCGGTGCCGCAGGCGCGCGCCGACTACCTGATGCAGCAGCAGTTGCAGCGCGGCGGCGCCGACACCGAGCAGATGCGCAGCATGGTGCGCGACGAGCTAGTGAACCGCGAGGTCCTGATGCAGGAGGCGCAGCGCGCCGGCGTCGCCAAGCAGGCCGACGTGCAGACCCAGCTCGACATGGCGCGCCAGGAGATCATCGTCAGCGCGTACCTGCGCGAGTACGCGCGCAAGAACCCGGTCACCGACGCCGATGTTCAGAAGGAGTACGACAAGGCCAAGGCGCAGCACGGCGACAAGGAATACCGGGCGCGCCACATCCTGGTCGAGACCGAGGACCAGGCGAAGACGCTGATCGCGGAGCTCAAGAAGGGCGGCAAGTTCGACGACCTGGCGAGCAAGAACTCCAAGGACACCGGCAGCGCGCAGCGCGGCGGCGACCTCGACTGGAACGTGCCGGCGACCTACGACAAGCAGTTCTCCGACGCCATGGTCAAACTCGAAAAGGGCAAGTACACGGACACGCCGGTGCGCACGCGCTTCGGCTTCCACATCATCCAGCTCGACGACGTGCGCCCCGCGAGGTTCGCGGCGCTGGCCGAAGTCAAGCCGCGCATCCAGCAGATGCTGGTGCAGACCAAGATCGAGGAGCTGGTGAAGGGGCTAAGGGCGAAGGCAAAGGTGGAGTAGGAGGTTTCATGGCCCGCAGATACGGGAAGAAGGCAGCTCGCAAAGTCCGCCAGGCAATGCACGAGCGCAAGCGCGGTACGCTGCGCAGCGGCAGGTCCGGAAAGAAGGTCACCAGCCGCAAGCAGGCGATCGCGATCGGGCTGTCCGAGGCGCGCCGCGCCGGCGCAAAGGTGCCAAGACGCAAGAAGTCCTCACGCAAGAAGAAGTAGCGCCCGGCCGCCTGTTCCAGGTGGTGCGCGGCAATCTCCTGGAAGAGCCAGTGGAGGCGATCGTCAACGCGGCCAACGGCCACCTCGCCCACGGCGGCGGCGTGGCCGGCATCATCGCGCGCGCCGCGGGGCCGGCGCTGCAGAAGGAATCGGACGCTCTCGTCCAGAAGCACGGCCCCTTTCCGACCGGCTCGGCGGTCGTCACCACCGCCGGAAAGCTTCCTTTCAAGGGCGTGATCCACGCCGTCGGTCCGCGCCAGGGCGAAGGCGACGAAGAAAAGAAGCTCGTGCGTGCGCTTACCGCAGCCTTTGCCTGCGCGAAAGACAAGGGCTGGACCTCGGTCTCGTTCCCGGCAGTCTCCAGCGGGATCTTCGCAGTGCCGCTGGATGTCTGCGCGCGGGCCTACCTCAAGGCTGCGCGCGCCTGCCCGCTGAGTAAGGTCCGGCTATGCTTGCGCGACCAACCGGTCATCGATGCCGTCCTAAAGGAGCTAGGGAAATGAAAAAACTGATCTTCGTGGCGCTGCTGGCGCTCGCCCTGCCCGCACAGGCGCAGAAGACCGAAAAAGCGAGCTTCGCGGGGGGCTGCTTCTGGTGCACCGAGGAAGCGTTCGAGAAAGTGCCCGGCGTGGTGTCCGCGGTCTCGGGCTACATGGGCGGCAGCGTAAAGAAGCCGACCTACGAGCAGGTGTCGACCGGCCGTACCGGCCACACCGAGGTCGTCGAGGTCACCTACGATCCCGCCAAGGTGAGCTACGAGAAGCTGCTCGACACCTTCTGGCTGAACCACGACCCGACGGTGAAGGACCGCCAGTTCTGCGATTCGGGCTCGCAGTATCGGCCCGAGATCTTCTGGTACACCGAGGAGCAGAAGCGCCTCGCCGAGGCCTCCAAGGCGAAGTGGGAAAAGCAGAAGCCCTTCCGCCAGCCGATCGTCACGCCGATCACCAAGGCGAGCGAATTCTGGCCGGCGGAGGACTACCACCAGGATTACTACAAGAAGAATGCCTTGCAGTACCGGTTCTATGTGAGCGGTTGCGGCCGCTACGCGCGGCTCGATTCGCTCTGGGGCAGCCTCAGGAAATAGAAATCACTTCTTCCGCAGGGCCGGGTCTTCGCCTTTCGCGCGCTCCTTGCCGGTGCGCTCGGCCTTCTGCATCGCTTGCTTCTCTTCCTCGGACTCCGGCTCGGCGTCGCGCGCGGCCTGGTCGACCTTGCCCGACTCGACGAATTTCTTCGTGCGCTGGTTGTAGTCCTTGCTGCCGGTGTAGCTGCCTTCTCCCTCGACCGGGTCGTGGGAGTTGCCTTTGCGATCCTGCTCTTCCATGACGGACCTCCTGAAGGTATCCGCACCTCCAGCAGCAAGCGCCGTGCCCGAAGCATGAAGTCCGATCCGTGACAGCGGAAGCACCAAACGCGCGACATTCACCGTGCGTCCGCGCGCGTACGCTTCGGCGTTCTGAATTTTCCGGGAGCGGCATGACCGCGCACCACGCCGATTTCATCGCCAAGCTGCGCCAGATCGAAGAGCTCGCCGCCGGCGTCCACGGCGAGCTGCCGCAGAGCCTGTTAGTCGAGACCGCGCCGTCTGCGATCAAGCCCGAAAAACCGCCCGCCTAGAACTTGCGGATGCGCTCGATGTGGTTGATGCGGCCGCCGATCACCGTGATGGTGGTGGTGAACGGATCGCCGCTGGTGGGGAGATAGGTGTAGTTCTTGGACGCGAACACGTCCGAGAACAGCAGGTCGGGCGCGCCGGCGATGCCGAGCAGCTCGCCCTCGCTCATGCCGCGGTGGAGCGAGATGTACTGGCGGAAGTCGAGGCCGCGCGGGCGCGGCGGCGTGGCCGCAGCGCGCTCCGCCGCGAGCCGGGTCTCCAGCTCCTCGCGCCGCGCGAGGCGCTGCTCGAGACGCTCGCCCTGGCAGCGCACGGTGTAGCACTCTGCGCTTTCGGGCGAGGGCGGCCCGGCCTTGGCGTCGGTATCGAACACCGTGGCCTTCACGCCCTGTGGCGGCCTCGCGTTGGAGTAGTGGACCGTGCCCTTCTCGTCCACCCAGCGGTAGATCTGGGCGGACGCGGGCATCGCCGCGAGGAGCAGGATCAGCCAAAAGAACCGCATCTCAACCCTCATAACGCCCCAATCGCACCATTGTATTCCCCGGCTTGACGTGCGCAGTGGAGGGCATTACGAGCACGCAATCGTCGTAGGGGGTGCGCCAGACCTTTTCGCCGTCGGTCGCCACCACGGTGCCGGCTTTTTCGATGACTTCCAGGCCTTTCCAGGGCCTGGCGAAGCGGAAGCTCGTGCTCGCGGCGGTGACCGGCTGGGTCACCCGCACGACGCGCTGCTCCTTCGGGGGCTGGAGCCTTAGCCTCGGGTGCACCCATGCCGCATCCGTTATCCCAGTGGCCTGCAGGAAGCGCAACGTCGTGTCGATCGCCACGTCGACCGAGCTTTTCTCCCAGTGCTGGCCGGCTTCGATGAGGAGCGCGTTCTTCGCGCTCGCCGGATCGCCGAAGCCGCCGCGGTCGCGCATGCGCAGGCCGGCCGGATGCCCGGTATCGATCAGCAGGTCCGCCGGAACGCCGACGCGCCGCGCGAACTCGGCGCCCTTGTCGAGCATGCCGCACACCATGATCGGCCGGCACGCTTCGGTCATGGTGTGCAGATCGAGCAGGTAATCGGCGGCATCGACGAACGGGCGCAGCTCGCGCGCGCGCCTGAGCTCCGCAGAATCCCTCGAGCCGCCGAGCACTGCGTCGGCCCAGACGCGGTTGTAGTCCTCGTCGATGTAGCGCGAGCGGTCGGGATCGTCGAAGTCGAAGCGTGCGAACGCCGCCACGTTGGCGAACGCGAGGATCAGCTTTCCCTTCAGAGGTTTTACTTTCTCCCTAAAAAGAAAATCGACAGCGATCGCGCCGGAAAACTCGTTGCCGTGGGTGAGCGCCTGGACCATCACCGCCGGCCCGGGCTTTCCCGAGTCGAGGACATGCACGTATTCCACGCCGCTATTACCGTCGCGGTAGGCGGAAATATCCGGCGGCGAGATCTCGATCTCGTATTTCACAGGGATTTGACCAGCACCTTGAGAAGCTCTCCGAGGTCCTTCTGCAGCCGGGCGAAGCCGGCGGTCTTCGCCAGTGTCTTCTCATCCATGTAAAGCCGCTTGTTGATCTCGATCTGCAGGCTGTTGCGCCCCGCCTTGGGGTCGGAGTAGGCGCGGATCAGCTCGACGCCCTTGTACGGGTCGTTCACCGTGACGCGGTAACCCATGCCGGCGAGCGTCTCGCGTACCAGCTCGGTGAAGCGCGGCTCGCAAGTCGTGCCGTCGCGGTCGCCGAGGACGAAGTCGGGGCGCACGCTGCCGGGGCCGTCCTCGCTCTGCTTTCCGGCCACGCAGCGCATGGAGTGGCAATTGATGTGGTACACCCGGCCCGATTTCTGGGTCGCGCGTTCCAGCAGCTCCTGCAGGGAACGATGATAGGGCGCATGAAAGCGCTCGATCCGTCGCCGCACGGCCTCGGGCGCAAGCTTGCGCCCGTAGATCGGGCGGCCGTCTTCCAGCGTGCGCCAGATGAGGGATTTGCCGATGCGCGCCTTGCCGCTCGGCCGGTACTCCCACGGCCAGGGCCCTTCGATCAGCTCGAGGTCGACGTCGCCGGCGTTGCGATTTGGGTCGAGGTAGGTCCGCGGAAAGGTGGCGGCAAGGAGCGGCACGCCGAGCTCGTGCGCACCGGCATAGAGCTCGTCGACGTAGCAGTCTTCCGATTCACGTAGCTCGGCTTCACTCACGATGGCGCCGAAATCGGCGGGAAAGTCGTGCCCCGAGTGCGGGGAATCGAGTATCAGTGGGGCCATCACGGTAGGATACTTCAATGGAAACCCTGGAAAAGTACTACGCCCGCCGGGCGGCGGAATACGAAAAGATCTTCGACAAGCCCGAGCGCCAGGCCGACCTCGCACGCATGCGCAAGGACATCCCCGCGCTCTTCAAGGGCGAGCGCGTGCTCGAGATCGCGTGCGGCACCGGCTATTGGACGCCGCTCATCGCCGAGCAGGCCGGGTCGGTGCTGGCGACGGACTTCAACGAGGAGCCGCTCGACATCGCCCGATCGAAGACCTACCGCAAGGCGAACGTGCGCTTCGAGCGCGCCGACGCCTACGCCCTGCCCGCCTGGCCGGAGAAGTTCTCGGCGTGCTACGCCGGGTTCTGGTGGTCTCATATCCCTTTGGAGCGCATCGACGAATTCCTGCGCAATCTCGCTGCAAGGCTGGAAGCGGGGGCGAAAGTGGCGTTCATGGACAACCGCTACGTCGAAGGCTCGAGCACGCCGCTCTCGAGGAAGGACGCGCAGGGCAATACCTACCAGAGCCGCCGGCTCACCGACGGCTCGACCCACGAAGTGCTGAAGAACTTCCCGACACAACAGGACATGCAGCAGCGCCTGGACCGCTTCGGCAGCGACTTCGGCTTCTCCGAGTACGAGTACTACTGGGTCGCGACCTATCGCATAATGTCTCCAGGGAGGACGCAAAAATGACTTTCTATCGCTCGATCGCCACGGCAGTGCTGTTCTTTTTCATTGGAGCGGCCGCCGCGCAGGACCTGCGCATCGGCCTCGCCTCCGAGCCGACGGCGATGGACCCGCACTACCACAACCTGTCGCCGAACAACTCACTGCTCTCGCATATCTTCGAGAGCCTGGTCGGCCAGGACGAGCGCCAGCGCCTGACCCCCGACCTCGCCGAGTCGTGGAAGGCGATCGACGCCACCACCTGGGAGTTCAAGCTGCGCAAGAACGTGCGCTTCCACGACGGCACGCCGTTCACCGCCGAGGACGTGGTCGCGACCTACAAGCGCGTGCCCAACGTTCCCAACAGCCCCTCGTCGATGGCGACCTTCACCAAGCCCATCGTGGAAACGAAGATCGTCGACCCGCACACCCTCATCTTCAAGACCGCGGCGCCGCACGTGCTGCTGCCGAGCGACCTCGCTTCGGTCTACATCGTGCCCAAGCCCATCGCCGAGAAGGCCACCACCGACGAATTCAATTCAGGCAAGGCGGCGATCGGCACCGGGCCCTACAAGTTCGCCGAGTACATCCCCAACCAGCGCGTGGTGCTGAAGGCCAACTACGGCTACTGGGGCGGCGAGGAGCCGTGGGACAAGGTCACGTTCAAAATCCTGTCCAATTCCGCGGCGCGCGTGGCCGCGCTGCTGTCGGGCGACGTGCAGATGATCGAGACGGTACCCACCTCCGATATCGCGAAGCTCGCGACCGACAAGAATTTCGCGCTCGCGGACAAGGTTTCCAACCGCGTGATCTACGTGCACCTGCACCAGTGGAACGACAAGACGGCGCCGTTCGTTACCGCGAAGGACGGCAAGCCCCTGGACAAGAATCCGTTCAAGGACTCTCGCGTGAGGAAGGCCCTGTCGATGGCGATCAACCGCGACGCGATCGCC
>DATBSZ010000139.1:0-21012 GCA_036559525.1 Burkholderiales bacterium | reverse complement strand
GGCGCGGTGGTGTTCGACAACGGCAACCTGATCCGCACGCAGGCGCAGAAGGGCGGGGTCGCCGACGCCTTCGACATCCCGATTTTCTCCGAGGCTTTCCTGCGGCCGCTCTTCAGCCGCGGCATCGGCCCGTTCCGCTGGATCGCGCTCGGCGGCACGCCCGAGGACATCGCGCGCATCGACGACCTGGTGCTGGAGCTATTTCCCGAAAACCGCGTCGCCGCCAACTGGATCCGCCTGGCGCGCGCACAGGTGCCGTTCCAGGGCCTGCCGGCGCGCATCGCCTGGCTCGGCCACGGCGAGCGCACGCGGCTCGGGCTCGCGGTGAACGATCTCGTGCGGAAGAAGGTGCTGTCCGCGCCGATCGCGTTCACGCGCGACCACCTCGACGCCGGCGCGATGGCGCATCCGAACATCATGACCGAGCGCATGCTCGACGGCTCCGATGCGATCGCCGACTGGCCGCTGCTGAACGCGATGGTCAACTGCGCGTCGATGGCCGACCTGGTCGCGATCCACTCCGGCGGCGGCGGCTACGCCGGCTACATGACGAGCGCCGGCGTCACCCTGATCGCCGACGGCACGCCCGAGGCCGACCGGCGCCTCGAGCTCTCGCTCACCAACGACACCGCCACCGGCGTGATGCGCTACGCCGACGCGGGCTACGAAGAAGCGCGCGACGAGGCACGCCGCAAGTCGATCCATGTCTTTGGCGGGTAAGACGGCCGTCGTCACCGGGGCAGCCTCCGGGATCGGCGCCGCGATCGTCGAGCGATTTCTGGCCGAGGGCGCAAAGGTCCTGGCGGTCGACTTGAATCCGATCAAGCCGCGCCCTGGGCTCCAGACCCTGGTCGCCGATGTGTCGCGGCCGGCGCCGAAGCTGCCCCCCGCCGACGTCCTGGTCTGCGCGGCGGGCATCTCGGTCGGAAAAGCGCTCGCCGACACCTCGGAGGAAGACTGGGACCGGGTGTTCGCGGTCAACGCGAAAGGCACGTTCCTCTGGTTCAAGGCGGTGCTGCCCGGAATGCTCGAGCGCGGCGGCGGCTCGCTGATCGCCATCGCGTCGCAGCTCGCGGTCGCAGGCCCGAGGAGCAACTGCTCGTACGCCGCGTCCAAGGGCGCAGTGGTCAGCCTGGTGAAATCGGTGGCGCTCGACTACGCCGACCGCGGCATCCGTGCCAACGCGCTGCTGCCCGGCGCCACCGAAACGCCGCTCCTCGAGCGCGCGTTTGCCCGGCGCGCGGACCCGAAGGCGGCGCGCGAAACGCTGCGCCAGCGCCACCCCGCCGGGCGGTTCGGGCGGCCCGAGGAGATCGCCGCGGCGGCGCTGTTCCTCGCGAGCGATGAATCCTCCTTCGTGACCGGCGCCGCGCTGCCGGTCGACGGCGGCTTCCTGGCCGGCTGAGATAATCAAAAGGCAATGACCACCCACGACCTGGTGATCCGCGGCGGCACCGTCGCCACCGCGGAAAAGACGTTTCGCGCGGACGTCGGCATCTCCGGCGAGAAAATCGCTGCACTCGGAAGCAATCTCGCTGGCAGGCGCGTGCTCGCGGCGGAGAACATGCTGATCCTTCCGGGCGGCGTCGACAGCCATTGCCACATCGAGCAGCTTTCCGGCATGGGGATCATGGCGGCGGACGATTTCTACTCCGCCACAGTTTCCGCCGCATACGGCGGCACCACGACCGTGATTCCGTTCTGTGCCCAGCATCGCAATGATGACTTGAAAACAGTATTGAAGGATTACCACGAGAGGGCACGCGCAAAAGCGGTCATCGACTACGGATTCCACCTGATCATCGCCAACCCGGACGAGCCAACGTTGTCTGTGGATTTGCCGCAGGCGATCCGCTCGGGAATCCGCTCGTTCAAGATCTTCATGACCTACGACCGCATGCGCCTGCACGACGAGCAGATCCTCGACGTGATGGCGGCGGCCCGGCGCGAGGGCGCGCTGGTGATGGTGCACGCGGAGAACCACGGCATGATCTCGTGGCTCGCGGGACGGATGGTGAAGCAGGGGAACACCCTGCCGCGCTACCACGCGATCTGCCACACGCGCGCATCGGAGGCCGAGGCGATCGAGCGCGTCATCAAGCTCGCCGAGCTCGTCGACTGTCCGATTCTCATCGTGCATGTCTCCACGCCCGAAGGGATCGAAGCGATCCGCAGCGCGCGAAAGAACGGGCTGAAAGTCTACGGCGAGACCTGCCCGCAGTACCTGTTCCTGACCGCGAAGGACATCGACATCGGCCTGCAGGGCGCGATGTTCTGCTGCAGCCCGCCGCCGCGCGACGAAAAGGCGCAGGAGGCGTGCTGGCGCGGCCTGAAGGACGGCGCGCTGCACGTGTACTCCTCCGACCACGCGCCCTACCGCATGGACGCTTCCGGCAAGCTGCCGAAGGGCGACAAGACCACCTTCAAGGAGATGGCGAACGGCGTGCCGGGGCTCGAGCTGCGCCTGCCGCTGCTTTTCACCTTCGGGGTCAAGGCGGGCCGGATCTCCCTGGAAGAGTTCGTGAACCTCACCTCCGCCCGCCACGCGCAGACCTACGGCCTGTACCCGCGGAAAGGGACCATCGCCGTCGGTTCCGACGCCGATATCGCGGTGTGGGACCCGGACAGGGAACTGGTCATTGAAAAGACCCGGGACAACACCGGCTACACGCCCTACAAGGGCCGCAAGCTGACCGGCTGGCCGGTCACCGTGCTCTCGCGAGGCGAGATCATCATCGAGAACGGCAAACTCAGCGCAGAGCGCGGCCGCGGCCGCTTCCTCGCGCGCGAGCCCTCGGAGGCGCTGAAGCCCCTGGGCCGCGAGGTCCCCGAAATTTCGCAACTCAAGGCATGGAACACGCCCCTGAAGCTATGAGCCGACACCTGAAAATCGCCGCCGCGCAACTCGGACCCCTCAACCGCTCGGACACGCGCGCCGCCGCGGTCAAGCGCCTGCTGGCTTTGCTTAGAGAATCGCACGCGATGGGCGCGAAGTTCGTGGTCTTCCCCGAGCTCGCCTTGAGCACCTTCTTCCCGCGCTGGTGGATGGAGGACCAGGCCGAGGTCGACGCCCGGTACTTCGAAAAGACCATGCCGTCGAAAGAGACCCAGCCGCTCTTCGACGAGGCGAAGAAGCTCGGCATCGGCTTCTACCTTGGCTATGCCGAGCTGACCGAGAAAGGAAACCGGTTCAACAGCGCGATCCTGGTCGCCCCGGACGGCGCGATCGTCGGCAAGTACCGCAAGGTGCACCTGCCCGGGCATGCCGACCACAAGCCCAAGGCGGCATTCCAGCACCTGGAGAAGAAGTACTTCGAGGTCGGCGATCTCGGCTTTCGCGTGTGGCGCTTCATGGGAACGATCACCGGCATGCTGATCTGCAACGACCGGCGCTGGCCCGAGGCGTTCCGCGTGCTCGCGCTGCAGGGCGCCGAGATCGTCGCGCTCGGCTACAACACGCCGACCGAGAACCTGCACTATCCCGAGCCGCCCGCCCTGCGCGTGCACCACCACCTCATCATGGCGCAGTCGATGGCGTTCCAGAACGCCACCTGGCTGGTCGAGACCGCGAAGTGCGGCTTCGAGGACGGATTCCGCATGTTCGGCCATTCGCTGATCGTGGCGCCCACCGGCGAGATCGCGGTGAAGAGCCAGACCGAGGAAGACGAGGTGATTTGTGCCAACTGCGACATCGACCTCGCCGCCAACCTGAAGAAGACGATGTTCAACTTCGCCGCGCACCGCCGCCCCGAGCACTACCGCCTGATCGTCGAACGCGTCGGCGCGGAAGTCACCCCCGCTAACTAGCAAAACGCCACGGAGACCCCATGTTCGTGCTGACCGTACAGCTCAGGATCAAGCCGGAGAACGTCGAAGCGTTCATGAGCAAGCTCGCCGAAAACGCAAAGAACGCGCGCAAGGAGCCCGGCTGCAAGCAGTTCGACGTCCTGGTCGATCCGAACGACAAGACCAAGGCCATGCTGTACGAGGTCTACAACGACGACAAGGCCTTCGAGGCGCACCAGGCGACGCCGCACTTCAAGAAGTACGTCGCCGAGGCGGTGCCGCTCCTCGCCTCGCGCGAGCGCTCGGTCTGGAAGCGCACCTAGGAGTGGACCTCAAGCTCGCGGAGGTCTCGCCGCACGAGCGCTACAAGCTCCTCATCGGCCTGGTGATCCCGCGGCCGATCGCCTGGATCTCGACGCGCAGCGCGAACGGCGTCGCCAACTGCGCGCCGTTCTCGTTCTTCAACGTGTTCTCCGAGGAGCCGCCGCTCTGCGTGATCGGCATCAACCCGCGCAGCGACGGCGCGATGAAGCATTCGCTCAAGAACATCCGCCGCACGCGCGAGTTCGTCGTCAACCTGGTCGACGAGGCGACCGCCAACGCGATGCACCTCTCGAGCCGCGAGCTCCCCGAGGACGAGAGCGAGTTCGAGACGGCCGGCCTTAGCGAGGCGCCGGCCGCGCTGGTCCAGCACCCGCGCATCGCCGAGGCGGCCGCGTGCCTCGAGTGCAGTCTCGAGCGCGTGATCGAGATCAGCGGCACGCGCCAGCTCGTGCTCGGGGAGATCCTGCTGGTGCACGCGCGCGACGGCATCATCGACCCGCAGACCAAACGCATCTCGGAGGAACGCTACCGCCCGATCGGGCGGCTCTTCGCCGACCGTTACTGCACCACGCGACAGCGGTTCAACCTTCCCGGAAAGCTGCCCGACTAAAGCAGAACTGCTCCGAAAATCCCACCCCCGGCGAGGAACCACAACGGATTGATCTTCGTCGCGAGCATCCCGGCGGCGGTCGCGGCGGCGATCAGCCACAGCCGCCAGTCGGGCGCGCCGGGCGTGGCGAGGATGAAGCCGCCAGAGAGAATCAGCGCCACCACGATCGGCGCGATCGCGCGTTGCGCCGCCTTGCGCCACGCCGAATCCTTGAAGCGCACCCACAGGTCGTCGACCCACCAGGCGAGCACCGCGGACGGGCCGCACATCGCGAAAAGCGCGAGCAGCGCACCCGCGAGCCCCGCGACCTTCCAGCCCACCAGGCTCGCGATAAGGATGTTCGGCCCCGGCGCGGCCTGGCCGACGGCGAATATCTGCATGAATTCTTCCGGCGTGATCCAGCCTTTGACGTCGACCACGTAGCGCTGCAGCTCCGGAAGGACGGAGGGCATGCCGCCCACCGAGATGAGCGACAGCAGCATGAAGTAGAGCGTGAGCTCGACGAGATTCACAGCCAGCCCCTGCGCGCGCAGACCAGCGCCACGCCGAGCGATACCGGCAGAACGATGAAGAGCGATACCCGGCCGATCCCGGCCGCGAGGAAGCACGCCGCTATCAGCGCGAGCGCGACCGGCTTGCGCGCGATCACGCGGCCGAGCTTGACCGCAGTGCCGAGGAAGAGGCCCGCGCCCGCGGCGCCGACGCCGGTGACCACCGCACGCAGCGTCGCATTGGTGGCGGCGAAGTCGGCGTACAGCGCGAACAGGACCAGCACCCAAATGAAGGGAAGCGCGAACAGGCCGAGGAACGCGACCAGCGCGCCCGACACGCCGAACCAGCGCTTGCCCAGAACGATCGAGGCGTTGCCGATGTTCGGCCCCGGCAGGAACTGGCACAGGCCGATGGTCTCGGCGAAATCGGCCTCGTTGAGCCAGCGCCGCTCTTCCACCATGACGCGGTGCGCCCACGGCATGACGCCGCCGAAAGAGCGGGCGCCGATGGAAAGAAAGCCGAGGAAAAGCTCGCGCAGCGAAGTGGGAGGCGCGACGCTCAACCGCTTTCCCACCCCAGCCGCACCCGCCCGATCGCCATGGTCACGGCCGCCTGGGTGGGCTCCACCACGGGAATGCCCACCGCTTCCTGCAGCGGCTTGCGGTAGCGCGCCATGCCGGCGCAGCCCATCACGATGACGTCGGCGCCGTGCTCGTCGCGCAGCCGCTTGCCGACCTCCGTCATGCGGCCAAAAGTTTTCTTTTCATCCGAAAGCTCGACCACCGGCAATCCGACCGGCAGCTCTCCGGCCAGCCGGTCCATCACGCCGAGGGCGCCCATATAGCGAAGGTGCCGCGGAATCGACTTCTGCAGGATGGCGATGACACCGAACTTCTGGCCGAGCGTCAGCGCGGTCAGGATGCCGCACTCGGAAATGCCCAGCACCGGCTTCTTGGTCGCCTCGCGCGCCGTGTGCAGCCCGGGGTCGCTATAGCAGGCGATGACGTACGCGCTCGCATCCGTGGAAGCTATCTTTTTTATCAACGGCGAAATCACGGAGTCCACGTGCTGCTGCGTCTCGATCCCCGGCGGTCCGTCTTTCAGCGTGGCGCATTCGATCTGCGGGCCGCCGGGCATGCGCAAAGGGGCGCAGGCTTCGTCGATGCCGCGCGTCACTGCTTCGGTCGAGTTGGGGTTGATGACGAGAATCCTGTCCATCAGTGCAGTACGTCTTTCCGCGTGACGTGATGTGCGGGGCATTCTACACTTCGACCATGCGCAGCTTTCTCTGGGCAGCCTTGGCGCTGCCCCTCTATGCTCAGGCACAACCGTTGCCGATCTTCGACGCGCACGTGCACTACAGCCACGACGCGTGGGACGTGGTGCCGGTCGAGCAGGCGATCGCCATCATGCGCAAGGCGGGCGTCAAGCGCGCGCTGATCTCGAGCTCGGGCGACGACGGCCAGCAGCGCCTGTTCACTGCTGCGCCCGACCTGGTGATTCCGGAGCTGCGCGTCTACCGCACGCGCGGCGAGACCGGCACCTGGTTCAGGGACGAGACCCTGATCCCGTATCTCGAGGACAGGCTGAGCAGATACCGGTACGTGGGCATCGGCGAGTTCCACCTCTACGGCGCCGACGCCGACCTGCCGGTACCGCGGCAAATGGTGCAGATTGCGCGAAAGCACAACCTCTTCCTGCATGCGCACTCCGACATCGACGCGGTCGAGCGCCTGTTCAAGCAATGGCCGCAAGCGCGCATTCTTTGGGCGCACGCGGGCTTCGAGCGCCCCGAGCGCGTCGCCGAGATGCTGAGCAAGCACAAGAACCTATGGGCCGACCTCGCGTTCCGCACCGACCACGGCTCGGGCGGCAAGGTCGACCCGGCGTGGCGCGCGACCTTCCTCCAGTTCCCCGACCGCTTCATGGTCGGCACCGACACCTACACTCCCGAGCGCTGGCACTACATCCCCGAGCACGCCGAGTGGTCTCGGCGCTGGCTCGCGGACCTGCCGCGCGAGGTCGCCGAGCGCATCGCATGGAAAAACGGCGAAACCGTCTTCGGCTCGCTGCTGCAGCGGCCGGACTGAGTTTCCTCTGCGGGGCGCATGCGTGCGTTCCTGAGTTGGAGGGTACGCGGCTCGAGTCGCCGCGGTACGTCGTCGCCTTTCAAGCCTCTCCCGAGGTCGGAAAATTCTTTTCCGTCGAGATCGCGGCGTGCTCCAAGCCCGGGAGTCCAACTCCGGAAAACCTGAAAGTCGATGCGCACATGCCGGAGCATCGCCACGGCATGAACTACACGCCGGAAGTGAAGCCACTCGGGCCGGGACGCTGGCGCGCCGAGGGGTTGATGTTTCACATGCCGGGCAAATGGGAGTTCCTATTCGAGGTTCGCGCCGCCGGGAAGAGCGATCGGATGGGCCACGCGCTGTTGCTTTCGGAATTCTCGAAGGAAGAAATTGCGAAGATCCTGCAGCACGGCCCCTGGCCGCCGCCGCCGGGCCGCGACCCGAGCAATCGCGTCTCGGGGAAGCGAGAGGCGATCGCGTTCGGCGAGAAGCTCTTCTTCGAGCCGCGGCTCTCCGGCACCGGCTCGGTGCTGTGCGCGACCTGCCACGTGCCCTTTCGCGCCTTCCAGGACGGCCGCGCGCGCGCCTTCGGGCTCGAGGAAGTCGATCGCAATACCCCGAGCGTGATCAACACGCGCTTCTACCGCTGGTACGGATGGGACGGCGGGCACGACAGCCTGTGGTCGCAGAGCGTGCGGCCGCTCCTCGACCCCCGGGAGATGAACGCGAGTCCGGCGCATGTCGCGGGCGTGGTCAGAAAGCTTTTTTCCGCTGAGTACGCAGCCGCGTTCGGCCGTGCCGTCCCCGAGGAAAACGACCAGATCCTCGTCGACGTCGGCAAGGCGCTGGCGGCGTTCCAGGAGACGCTGGTCAGCGGGCGCACGGCCTTCGACGAATTCAGGGATGCGCTCGCAACGAACACCGAAGCGAGCTATCCCGCGGCGGCGCAGCGCGGGCTGAAGATTTTCATCGGCCAGGGAAACTGCACCGCCTGCCACTTCGGGCCGCACTTCACCAACGGCGAGTTCGCCGATACCGGCGTGCCGTTCTTTGCGGGACGCGGCCGGGTCGATTCCGGGCGGCACGAAGGAATCAAACGGCTGAAAGCCGATCCGCACAACCTCCTTGGGCGCTTCAATGACGATCAGGGTCGTGCAACGGCAATCGGTACGCGCCATGTCGAGCTGCAGCACCGCAACTTCGGCGAATGGCGGGTCCCCGGGCTGCGAAACGTCGCGCTCACTGCTCCCTATATGCATAACGGCAGCCTGGCGACGCTGAGGGACGTAGTGAAGCATTACTCGGAACTGAACGAGGAGCGGCTGCATGCCGACGGCGAGCGCGTGCTGAAGCCGCTCAAGCTGACCGAGAGCGAGATCGACGACTTGGTTGCGTTCCTTCAGTCGTTGTCGCCGCGGCCCTACAAGTAGTCCTGTTGGACCATCCGGCGTCGTGACCGATTCCGCTTCAGGTCGCGGCGCGTGCTGGCTACCATGCTGGTTCTCTTAGTCTTCGGAGCTATCCATGACCAAGAACAACCTGCTGCCGCTGGTCGGGGCAGTGCTGCTCGCCTTACCCCTCGCAGCGTTGCCGCAGAGCCAAGAGCAGCTAGTCGAGCGCTACACCTCGCTTGCCGGGTCCAAGCAGAACGCGACTTCGCTGATCGCCGGCCTGCGCGACGGCAAGGAAGTCACGCTGACCGGCAGGACCGGCAGCGAGACCTTCACGCCGCCGACCGGCAAGATGGGTTACGGCAACGTCGACAACGCGCTCGCGCTCGCCGAAGCGTCGCTGAAGGAGCAAGGCATTACCCGGCCGACGCCCCTCCAGCTCGAGCGCGCGACGATGCAGATCCTCGGGCGGCGCGCCGACGGCATGGGCTGGGGTGAAATCGCGAAGGCGCAAGGCTTCACGCTCGGCGAAGTCAAGCGTGCGGACCGCGCGGCGCCGGAACGCGCTGCTTCGGAGCGCGTGGCCAGGGTTGAGCGCCCGATCAAGCCCGAGCGTCCCGAGAAGCCCGAACGGCCGGAGCGGCCGGAGCGTCCGGAAAAACCTGAGCGACCCGGCAAGGGCCGCTAACCTTGCGCAGTTCCCTCGTCACGGCTTGCGCCGGGATGCTCGTCGTCCTTGGAGCGCAGGCGCAGGATGGTCCCCTTACGCTGGGCGCCGGGCTGCACTACAGCTCGGGCGACTACGGCAGCACGACCACGACCCGCATCACGACGCTCGCCGCGACTGGCCGCTACGAGAGCGGCGCATGGGTGTACCGGGCGACTGTGCCCTACCTTCAGGTCAAGGGCGACACGAACGTGATTCCTGGCGTAGGGCCGGTCGGCGGGACAGCGACCCGATCGGATACGGCCTCGGGGCTCGGTGACATCGTGCTCTCGGCAACCTATGCCGCGTACTACGACAAGGCGACGACGCTCGGCATGGATCTCACTGCGAAGCTCAAGCTCGCCACCGCCGACGAGAGCAAGGGCCTCGGCACCGGCGAGCACGACGTGGCTTTCCTGCTCGATCTCTACCGCACGTTCGAGCGGATCACCGGCTTCGGTGGGATCGGCTATCACGTCCTCGGCGACTCACCCTCGCTGCCGCTCGAAAACGCCTGGAGCGCGAATCTCGGCGCGAGCTACAAGCTCGATGAGCGCGACAGCGCTGGTGCGATGCTGGAAGGCCGGCAGCGCGTGATCGCGGGCGGCTCGCGGCAGCGCGAGCTCGTCGGCTTCTTCGCGCGCAAGCTCGATCGCCTCTGGAAAGCGCAGGCCTACGCCCTCATCGGCCTCGCCGACGGCAGCCCGGACTGGGGCGCGGGCCTATCGCTCGCCCGGCCGTTCTGACCGCCTGAGGAACCAGTCTCGCAGAAGCAGCAGCGCGAGAGCTGCGCAGAAAGTGACGGCGGCATAGAAGGTCCAGGCCGGGCGCCAGCCGGCGGCGTCACGCAGCAGGCCGCTGACGAAAAGCGCGCTTCCCATGCTGAACGACGCAACCAGGGTCCAGCCGCCCTGGTAGGCGCCGCGGCGGCCGGCCGGCGCGAGGCGCGCCACCGCCGCCGGCACTGCGGAGCTGAACACCAGCTCGCCGAAGCTGAACACGATGGTGCCGGCGATCAGCGCGGCGCGAACGTCGGGAATCCACGCGTAGCAGGCGAAGCAGGCGGCGACCAGCAGCGCGGCTGCGCCGAGCATGCGGAACGGTCCCGGCCCCTCCATGCGCGAAGCGACGGGCAGCGCGAGCAGCGCGACGACGATGCTGTTCAGCCCGAGCACCAGGCCGATGAAGCCTTCGCCCAGGCCGCTTTGCGCGGCGAACAGCGGCGACGCGGTCACGACCAGCCCCATGCTGAAGGGAAAGACGAACGCCACCGCGGCGAAGCCCAGGAACACGCGGTCCCGGGAAACGGAGAGCGCCGCGCGCATCACCGGTTCCCTTTGAGAAACCTCCATTGGCAACGGCCCGCGCAGGCCGAACGCGTAGAGCGCGGCCACGAGCAGGTAACCCGCGGCGCTCGACGCCGCGAGCATTGCGTAACCCTGCTCGGCGATGTAACCGGCCGGGCTAACCGCCAGCGTGTAGGCGACGCTGAGCACGGTGTAATTGAGCGCCAGCACCGACTGCCGGCGTTCCGGCGGCGCCAGATCGAGGAGCAGCGCCGCGCCGACCGGCATCTTGACCGCGCTGGCGAGCCCCATGGCGATGCTCCACGCAAAGAGCGACCCCGGACCGCTCACGAGGAGGAAGCACGGCAGCACGGCCGCGGTGACGAGCGCGGCCGCGAGCAGCAGCGGCCGGCGGCCGACGCGGTCGCTCAGCGCGCCGAAGAACGGCGCCGCGAGGCCGCGCAGCAGGTTCTCCACCAGGAACGCGAGGCCGACGGTCGCGAGGCTGATCCCCGCCTCGCGCACGAAATAGATGCCGAGGAACGTCACCAGGCTCATCCGCGCGGCGACGGTGATGAAGTTTGCCGCTAGAACAACCTTGACTCTGTTGTCTAGAAACCCCAGTAGTCGAGGCCCTCGGGCAGGGGCTCGCCCAGCGTGAGAGAAGCGAGCTTCGCGTACTGGCCTTCCGAGTAGAGCAGCGGCTTGCCCTTCTTGCCGAAGGCCACCTGCTCGACCTCGCCGAGGAAGATGGTGTGGGTGCCGTGGACCATCTGCTTCACCACGCGGCAGTCGAAGGACACCAGCGCGTCGATCAGCACCGGCGAGCCGGTGCCCAGGCGCGTCCAGTCGCGCGACTTGAAGCGGGTCTCGCCGCTCTGCGCGCCGCTGAAGGTGGTCGAGAGCTCCCAGTCCTCGGCGCGCAGCACGTTGACGCAGAACGCCTTGCTCTTCGCCACCGCGCCGTGAGTGGTGGCGAGCTTGTTGATGCACACCAGCACCGTCGGCGGCTCGGCACTCGCCGAGCACACCGCGGTCGCGGTCATGCCGTAGCGGTGGCCTGCGTTCGTGCTGGTGATGATGTTCACCGCGCCGGTGAGCGCGCGCATTCCGGCTTTGAATTGTTCAGCGTCGACCGGTTTGCTATCCATGAGAGCATTCTAACCATGGAGACAAACTTCCTAGAGCAAGCCCTGATCTACCTCGCCGCGGGTGTGATCGCGGTTCCGCTTTTCAAGAAGCTCGGGCTCGGATCGGTGCTCGGCTATCTCGCCGCGGGCATGGCGATCGGTCCGTGGGGACTGCGCCTCATCGACCATCCGCAGACGGTGCTGCATTTCGCCGAGTTCGGCGTCGTGATGCTGCTGTTCCTCATCGGCCTCGAGCTCGACCCGAAACGCCTGTGGACGCTGCGCCGGCCGATCTTCGGCATGGGAAGCGTGCAGGTGGTCGTGACCGCGGCGGCGGTCGCGGCGCTCGCCTGGGCGCTGGGACAGCCGCCGGTGGTGGCGTTGGTCGCGGGAATGGGATTCGCGATGTCCTCGACCGCGATCGCGCTCGCATCGCTGCAGGAGAAGAACCTGCTCTCGACGCCGGGCGGACAGGCGTCGTTCTCGGTGCTGCTGTTCCAGGACCTGGCGGTGATTCCGCTGCTCCTCACCGTCGGGCTGCTCGGCGGCAAGGCGTCGCTCGACTGGGGTGCGGCCGCCATCGGTGTCGGCCTCATCGCCGCCGTGATCACCGGCGGGCGCCTCGTCCTGCGCCCGGCGCTGCGCATCATCGCCCAGACGAGATTGCGCGAAGTATTCGTCGCCGCGGCACTCCTGCTGGTGATCGGCATCGCCGTGCTGATGGAATCGGTCGGCCTGTCGATGGCGCTCGGCGCTTTCCTCGCCGGGGTAATCCTCGCCGACAGCGAATACCGCGAGGAGCTCGAGATCGACATCGAGCCGTTCAAGGGGCTCTTGCTTGGCCTGTTCTTCATCGCCATCGGCATGAGCGTGGATCTCGGCCTGTTCGCGCGCTCGCCTCTGCTCGTGCTGAGCCTCGCTTTCGGAATCGTCCTGCTCAAGGTCCTGATCCTCTTTCCGGTGGCGAACCTCTTCGGCTATTGCGGGCGCGCCGACGCGGGACTGTTCGCCGTCGCGCTGTCGCAAGTCGGCGAGTTCGCGTTCGTGCTGTTCGCCGCCGCAGGTCCGCTGCTGGCCCCTGAAACGCTCGCGCTGCTGAACGCGGCGGTCGCAGTGTCGATGCTGACCACGCCGCTCCTTTTCATCGCGTACCAGCGCATCGTGGGCCGGCGGCTCGCCCCGGAAAAGTCCGACGTCGTCGACGAAGGCAACCCGGTCATCGTGGCGGGCTTCGGCCGCTTCGGCCAGGTCGTGACGCGCGTGCTGAACGGCTTGCGCATCAGCACCACCCTTATCGACCACGACCCCAACCAGGTCGAGCTGGTGCGCAGGTTCGGCAACCCGGCCTACTACGGCGACGCCTCGCGGCTCGACGTGCTCGAGCGCGCGGGCCTCGCCCGCGCCCGGCTGCTGATCGTCGCCGTCGACGACGAAGAGGCAGCGCTGCGCATGGTGCGGCAGGTCCGCAGGCGCTATCCCGCCCTCGCGATCATCGCCCGCGCGCACAGCCGCACCGACGGCTACGACTACATGGACCTCGGCGTGCCCGCGGTGCGCGAGACCTTCGGCTCGGCGCTCGACGCCGCCGCCCTCGCGCTGCGCGCACTCGGCCACAGCCCCGAGGGCGCGCGCCGCGTCGTCAGCCAGTTCCGGCGCCACGACGAGGAGCTGATGGAGCAGATGTCGCCGCACCGCCGCGAGGTGAAGCAGCTCATCGCGCTCAACCTGCAGGGCAGAAGCGACCTCGAGAAGCTCCTAACGGCGGAGATTCACCAGCGCGATCCCGGCCGCGATGAGGAGCGCGGCGAGGGCGAAGTACGCGCTGAGCGGCTCTGAGAGAAACACCACGCCAAAGAGCATGCCGAAGAGCGGCGTGAGGAACGTGAGGATGGAGAGCCGCGCCGCCAGGTAGCGCGTCAGCAGCCAGAACCACGCCAGGTAGCTGGCGAATGCCACGATCAGGGCCTGGTAGGCAAGGCTCGCGAGCACCGGGCCGTTCACCGCGCTCACGCCTTTCTCGCCGAGGAGCCAGGAGGCAAGGAGAAGCACGACGGCGGAAACCCCGAGCTGATAGGCGAGCGTCTTAGTCGCGCTGGCGCGCGCGAGGCGGCTGGCGCGGATCAGCACCGTGGTCGCGGCCCAGAGCAGCGCGGCCGCGAAACCGCACAGATCCCCGGTCCATGTATTCATCTCCGAGTAGAAGCCTTCCGCGAAGGCGAGCGCGAGGCCCAGAAAGGCAACCAGCACCCCCGTCCACTGCAGCATCGCGAGTCGCTCGCCGGCGACGAAGAAGTGAAGGCCGAGCGCGGTAAGGGGCGGCGCCAGGTACACGAAGACCGACATGCGCGAGGCATTGGTGTACCCGAGGCCCCCGTAGATGAATACGAACTCGAGGGCGAACAGCAGCCCTGCGGCGAGGCCGGCGACGAGCGTGCCGTCGCGCTCGAAGAGCGCGAGACGATGGGTTCGCGCCCAAGCGAGCAGCAGCACCGTGGCGACGATCGACCGGACCGCGGCCTGCATGACGAGCGACACGTCGGCAGCGATCAGCTTGATCGTGACCTGCTGAAAACCCCACAGCGCGGTCAACAGCAGCATCACGGAAATCGCGCGTGCGTCCAGCGCGCTTCGCTCTTGACTCATCGCGCCGATTTTGGCGTAACATCGGCTGATGCCGGGGCGGAAGAAACAGGCTGTTTCACCCAAGCAAGAAGCACAGCAAGGCCGGATCATCGAGCGGCCCGACGGCTTCTACTGGGAGTCGAAGGAAACGAAGGAGCTGCGCGGCCCGTTCGAAACCCGCGGGGAGGCCGAGGCCGACCTGCTCGCCGACGGCGCCGCTCCGGAGGAGTTCGACGCCAAGGACACCCTGCAGGAAGCCGAATCCGAGCTCGGCATCTCGGAGTGGATCGACCCCGACACTGGCGGGCCGGCGGAGGACAACGTCCCCCGCATCGAGGACCACTAGCTACTTCTCAATGACCTCCGCAAGGAGGGCGTTGAGGGCGTTCGGGTCGACCGGCTTCACCAGGTGGTGATCGAAGCCCGACTCCATCGCGCGCCTGCGGTCGGCTTCCTGGCCCCAGCCGGTCAGGGCGACGAGCGTCACCTCCCTGCCCTGCTGCCTGCGAATCGCCTGCGCCACCTGGTAGCCGTCGCTGCCGGGCATCGCGATGTCCAGCACCGCCACCCGCGGCCTGAATTCCTGCCCGATCCTGAGCGCGGTAGCGCCGTCGTAGGCGACGCGCACTTCATGACCGTAGAGCGCGAGCACACGCTGGAGCGAGTCGGCCGCATCGCGATTGTCGTCGGCGACGAGCACGCGCACCGGTGCCGCGGCGCTGTAGCCGGTGTAATGAGGAGACGTCGTTGCGGGCCTTGAGACCCCGCTCGCGCGCGGAAGGCGCACGACGAACTCCGCGCCGCGACCCGGCCCGGCGCTGCGCGCTTCAATGCGCCCGCGGTGCAGCGCGACGATGCCGTGCACGAGTCGCAAGCCGACGCCGGCTTCTTTGACGAACAGGCTGCGGGCGGCAGGCGCATCGAAGCCGACGCCGCTGTCCTCGACCGCGACCACCACCTCGCCGCCCTCGACCGCGGCACTTAGGGTAATCGTGCCCTGCGGGGGCGTGTGCTTGGCGGCGTTCTTGAGCAGCGTCGCGAGCGCCTGCGCCAGGCGCGCGGGGTCGGCATCGAGCATCGCCCGCTCGCTCGGCAGGAGCACCGAGAGCCGGTGACCGCCTGCGTTCACTTGCGGTCTGCTCGACTCGAGCGCCATGTCGACGACCGCCTCCAGCGTCACGCGCTCGCGGCGCAGCGCGAGGTTGCCGCGGGCGATGCGCTCGACGTCCACCAGGTCGCCGATCAGGCGCGAGAGCTGCTCGATCTGGCGCTCGATCACGGCCTGGCTCCACGCCACTTCGGGATCCTGCGAGCCCTTGCGCGCCAGGATCGCGACCGCGTTGCGGATCGGGGCAAGCGGATTGCGCAGCTGGTGGGCGAGCGCGGCGAGGAACTCGTCCTTGCGCTGGTGCTCGGCCTTCAGCGCCTCCTCGGCGAGCTTGCGGTCGTGGATGTCGGTGCCGATCGCCACCCACCCATCCGGGGTGGGCGTGTACATCCAGCCCACCCAGCGCTCACCGAGGCCCGCGAAGCGCGCCAGCCGCTCGTACTGCACCTGCTCGCCCTTCAGCACCCGCTGGATGAACGGCTCGATGGTGTACATCGCTTCCCGGCCGATGACCTCCGCCAGCTTGCGGCCGATGATCGCGTCGGCGGGGCGCGCCATCCAGCTTGCGTAGCGGGGGTTCACCCAGAGGAAGGTCTGGTCCCGCGCGCAGCGCACCGCTGCCGCGGGCATGGCGTCGGTGACGACGCGGAGCTCGCTCTCCCTAGTCATTGGCGGTAATGCTAATGGCGCTCTGCGGAGCGCCATATCCCTCTTTCAACTACATCACGCTGCTTTTGCGGGATGCAGTTCTTTTCGCAGGCTACCGCCCTGGCGGACGATTTCGTATTGAACTTCTTTGACAGATATTTCACGCGGGCGGGCGCCGCGGCGGGCCGCGATCGCGGCGGTGATCCCGGCGGCCTGTCCGGTCGCCATCACGATGGGCATCACGCGATACGACGAGTGCGCCTCGTGCGTGCCCGAGATGCAGCGGCCGGCGACGACCAGTCCCTCGGCATTCTTCGGCATCAGGCAGCGCAGCGGAATGTCGTAGGCCTCGCCCGGCGGCAGGCGCTTGAGCACAGTGCCTGTCCCGGCGGGATTGTGGATGTCGACGGGATACGCGCCGCGCGCGATGCCATCGTCGAACTTGCGCGCCGAGAGCACGTCGTCGACGGTGAGCTGGTAGTCGCCAATGATGCGCCGCGTCTCGCGGACGCCGACGTTCACTCCGCTTTGCATCACGTAGGACTTCTCGAACCCGGGCACGTATTGCTTGAGGAATTCCGCGATCTGGCGCATCTGGCGCCGGCTCATCCATTCGGCGTAGGAGAGGTCCCAGACGTCGGTGCCGAGCACGCGCGTGACGCGCGTGCTGTTGACGCTCACCTCGCCTTCGTGCGGCGTGGCGAAGAACAGGATGTCCTCGCGCGGCAGCTTGAGCGCGCCCGCCGCCGTCGCCTCCCGCACCAGGTCCCACAGGCCGTGCACGCCGCGCCACTGCTTCGGGTTCTCCTTGACGTAGCCTTCGAACGCGGCGCGGTGGAACTCGGCCATGCGGAACATCAGCGTCATCGGCTGCACCAGTCCGTCGGCGCGGCCGGTTTCGGTGGGCGTACCCGCCTGCACCGCGAGATCGGCGTCGCCGGTGCAATCGATCGTGACCTTGGCGCGGATCGCGAGCGGCCCGGACTTGGTCTCGAACACCACGCCTTCGACCCGGTTTTCGCCCAGCACGCCGCTCGCGAAAGCGTGGAACAGGATCTGCACGCCGGCCTCGTCCAGCAGGTCGAGCGCGACGATCTTGAACCACTCGGGGTCGAACGGCACGACATAGCCGGTCGCGAGGGTGGGCGGGATCGCCCCGCCCACGCTGACCAGTCGCGCCAGCAGCTTCGCCAGGACGCCGCCAACCACCGCTTCGCCCGGGCCGTGATCGGTGGGCAGCAGCGTGGTGGCGCCGCGCCGCTCCGGCGTTGGCGTCTGCGTGTGGAACGACATGAGCGGCATCACCAGCGCCGCGGTGGCGTTGCCGCCGAGGAAGCCGTAGCGCTCGGCGAGGATCACGCGCGCGCCGGCCTGGACCGCGCCGAGCGCAGCGCCAAGGCCCGCCGGGCCGCCGCCGACGACCAGCACGTCGGCCTCGCCCGCAAGCAGCGCCTGACGGGGCGGCAGCTCGATGCTCGGCGCGTCGTCAGGCCGCTTTAATGTGGGCATTCCGCGATTTTTCTCCGGTCAGCACCTCGAGCAGCAGGCGGTGGGTTTCGCGCGCGCGCTCCTGCAGCGCGGGCAGCGACTCGGCGATGCGCGTGCGCATCGAGCGGCGCCGGTCCCACGAGTCGTCGAGATAGGCGATGAGCCGTCCCGCGTTCACCAGGTTGAGCGGCGGGGTGGGCACGCCGAGCGCTTCGAGGAAGCCGCTCACCTTTCCGGCGTACGGCAGCGCAACGAACGGCGTGCCCTGGATGGCGGCGAAGATGAGGAAGTGCAGCCGCATGCCGAGCGCGAAGTCGAACTTGCCCATCCAGGAAAGAACCTGCCCGGCCGTGTATTCGCCCTTGAGCACGGTGGCGCGCTGCGCGCGCAGCATCTTCGCGATCACCGCGTGGCTGTGCTGCGTGTCGAGCACCGAGCGCTCCATCGGCACGAACACGACGTTCGCGTTCCAGCGGTCCACCATGAAGTCCGCGGCGTTGGCGAGCAGCGCGTGGTACACCTTCTCGTCGAGGTCGGGCGCCGCGACGCCGGGCTCGCGTACCGACATGCCGATCAGCCGCCGGCGGCCTTCCAGCCCCTCGTGCCTGAGGATGCCGCGCGGCAGCGGCTCGGGCTTGAGCAGCAGCGCCGGATCGGCGGTCACGACCACGTCGTCGCGGTGCATGCCCGACTCCTCGAGCACGCGGTGCGCGCTTTTCTCGCGCACCGTCACCATCTCGACGTCGGCGAGGTTCTCGCGCACCGCGGCCTGGGCCGCGGCGTGGGTCAGCGGCCCGGCGCCGATCGCATACACGAACACCGGCACGCGCTTCTCGCGCGCGAGCTGCACCTCGCGCAGGTAGGTGCGGGCGTCGGCGTCGTACAGGATTCCGCCGCCGCCCAGGATCAGGAGATCGAGGCGCTCGACCTCGGGCATGATCTCGGCGCGCGAGAGCTTGCGCACCGGCACGGCGCGCTCGACCTGGTGGCGGCGCTTCGTGTCATCCGCGTCGCGCGAGAACACCGTGATCTCGAGCTTCGGCAGGTCCTTGCGCAGCTGGGCGATGATCGACTGCAGGATCGCCTCGTCGCCGAGGTTTAGCCCGCCGTACGATCCGGTGATCCCTACCCTGTAGAGGTCCTTGGCCATTGGCATATCGGGCAAGGCCGAGCAAATTTGGTTCCCGGCCGTACCCGCTGAAAGGGCTATTTTTGAAAGACTGGATTGAGGGGACTCTTGCCCTCGAGGACGCGCACGACCTCCTCGGCCGCGCCGCGCTCGCCGCGGCTCGTCGCCTCGCGCGCCGAGCCGCCGATATGGGGCGAGAAGATCACGTTGTCGAGCCCGATCAGCGGATGATCCCTGCGCGGCGGCTCGGTCTCCAGGACGTCGATGGCCGCACCGGCGATGCGTTTTTCGCTAAGACACTTGTACAAGGCTTCTTCGTCGACCACGCCGCCGCGGGCGAGGTTGACGAGATAGGCCGAGCGCTTCATGCGCGAGAGCTGCCGCTCGCCCACCAGGTGCCGGGTCTCGCGATTGAGCGGGCAGTGCAGCGTGACGAAGTCCGCTTCGCCAAATACCTCGTCGAGACCGGCCCAGCGGCCTCCCAGGGAGGTCACATGCGAGGCGGGAATGTACGGATCGCAGACGAGGAGCGACATCTCGAACGCGCGCGCCCGCAGCGCGACCCGCGTGCCGATGTTTCCCATGCCGACGATGCCGAGCGTCTTTCCGGCGAGCTCGACGCCGATGAGCCGCAGATAGTCGCCGCCCCAGCGGTTTTCCTTGACCGCGCGGTTCGCCGCCATGGTGTGGCGCGCGAGCGCGACCAGCTGGCCCATCGCAAGCTCTGCGACCGCGATCGCGTTGCTTCCGGGCATGTTGGTCACCCACACCTTGTGCTCCTTCGCCGCGTCGACATCGATCCGCGAGGCATCGAACCCTACCCCGGTGCGCGCGACGATCTTCAGGCGGCCGTGGCTCTTCTCCATGTGCTGCCGGGTGATCCTGCCTTTGCGGCTGATGACCGCGTCGACCGCCGGCGCTTCGGCTTCCCACCGATCGGGCTCGGCCCACGGGTCGACGACGACGACCTCGGCCCGTGCGCGCAGCCATTCGAGCACGTCGGGCTGGAATTTCTCTACGAGGACGCGGCCGAGGGACATGGCAAATGGGAAGGAGATTGGCGGAGAGAGAGGGATTCGAACCCTCGATACCGGTTTAAGCCGGTATAACGCCTTAGCAGGGCGCCCCCTTCGGCCACTCGGGCATCTCTCCGCTGCGAAGGGGGATTCTAACCCGCAAGCCCGAAAGCAAGACGCCCCGGTTTGCCGGGGCGTCTAGGTCAATCGGACCGGCTACCAGTGCCAGTGGTCGTGGTGATGGCGCCGGCCGTCGCAATCTTCCCGGTCGAGGCCGGTGCCGTCGAAGTCCAGGCGGCCGTTCACTTCGTGCTTGTATTTCGCGAGCGCGTCGGCGCAAACGGTGCGCCGCCTCTCGAGGTTTCCGCCGCAGTGGAAATTGGCCGCGTCGTCGGTGCTGCCGGTGCCGTTGTAGATCGCGGTCTGCGGATACAGGCAAATCGGCCGCGTGCGCGTGAGGCCGCCGCCGAGGTTCTGCAGCCCGAGGATCTGCTCCGGCGCGATGCCCTTCTCCACCCAGTCGACCAGCGCGCCGAACAGGTTCTGCGGCTGTGGTCCGGCACCGCCGCCACAGTGGGCGACTCCCGGAGCGCGGAACAGGCGGTAGAAGCGCTGCAACCGGTCGAAATCCGGCTCGTCGTGCTTGCCATCGCGCGCCGCCATCTCGCGGTAGTAGTTGATCACCCCGCGCGGCATGATGAGCTGGTCGTTCGCGCCGACGAAGGTGAGCAGCTTGCCGCCGCTGCGACGGAAGGTGTCGAGATCGCCGAAGGTGTCGGTGACGTCGGCGATATTGCGCGAGCCGGCCTGCGCGACGTCCGCGTACGTCGCCATCGTCACGGTGCGCCAGTCGAAGTTGCGGTCGTGCATGTCCCAGTGGAACTGGGTCACGCCGAGCGCGAACGGGTTGGTGCCGTTCAGGCCGCTCAGGTTGGTTCCGCGATCGAGCCCGAACCATATCTTGCTACCGCGCGCGTTCCGCGGCCCGTCCCAGATCAGGTCGATGGCATCGGCCTCCTGGAGCGTCAGGCAGTTCGCCGCCGGAGCGGTCGCGGTGCCGCAGACGTTGGCCGTCGCGCTGAACTTGCACGTCCGCGGATCGTCGATCACGCCGTCGACCACACCGTCGGCCGCATCGCAGGCCGCGACCGCCGAGGCGGTGGCCTGGGAGAGCTTGGCAGCGGCGATCGGGGCGCCGACGAGATCC
>DATBSZ010000138.1:0-10030 GCA_036559525.1 Burkholderiales bacterium | reverse complement strand
CAGCCACTCGGCGAAGAACGCGGCGATCAGCACCACGCCCATGCCGGCGCGCCCGAAGAACGCGGCGATCATCTGCACCATCAGCACCAGCGCCGCACGCAGCAGGAAGTCGATCGCCCAGGCGAGCGCGCGCGGCACCGGACCGGCGAGGCGCAACGTGAGTTCGATTCCTTCAGGTGTTGCGACTCGACGTGTGGTGTCGAGCATGCGTCCCCCTTGAACCGATTCTAAATGACCCCCTGATAAGGGGGTCGCGAGCGAAGCGAGCGGGGGGTTTTAGTAAGCCGAAACGCGTCAGGCGCGTTGCTTGGGAATGTCATCCGGCCGTCACTTCATTCCTTATCGCCGTGACCTGAAGCGCCGGTCGCAGTCGTTACGGCGCGATCCAAGCCCCGCAGAGCGGAAGCTTTGGTACGAGTTCCTACGCGGTCTCTCCGTGAAATTCACCCGACAAAAGCCCCTGGGACGCTACATCGCGGATTTCTACTGCGCTAGCCGGATGCTCGTGGTCGAGCTGGACGGGGACAGCCATTACAACGATCGTGCGCAACGATACGACGCGTTCCGAACTTCGGAGCTAGGCGCGCAGGGCATTCAGGTGGTACGTGTTACGAACGCGGATGTGATGCAGAATTTCGAAGGGGTCTGCGCGATGATCCTGCGGATCCTCGACACCAAACCCTAAACCCCCCGCTCGCAAGCTCGCTCCCCCCTTATCAGGGGGGCAAAACCTACCCTCGGCGCATCGAGTCGAAAAACTCCGCGTTCGACTTGGTGGCCTTCAGCTTGTCGATGAGGAATTCGGCGGCCTCGAGCTCGTCCATCGGGAAGAGAAGTTTCCTCAATACCCACACCTTCTGCAGGATCGGCGCCTCGATCAGCAGCTCCTCGCGGCGCGTGCCGGAGCGGTTGACGTTGATCGCCGGGTAGATGCGCTTCTCGTGCATGCGCCGGTCGAGGTGCACTTCCAGGTTGCCGGTGCCCTTGAACTCCTCGTAGATCACGTCGTCCATGCGGCTGCCGGTGTCGATCAGCGCGGTGGCGATGATGGTGAGCGAGCCGCCTTCCTCGACGTTGCGCGCCGCGCCGAAGAAGCGCTTGGGCTTCTGCAGCGCATTCGCGTCCACGCCGCCGGTCAGCACTTTTCCGGACGCCGGGACGACCGTGTTGTACGCGCGCGCGAGGCGGGTGATCGAATCGAGCAGGATCACCACGTCCTTCTTGTGCTCGACCAGGCGCTTCGCTTTTTCGATCACCATCTCGGCGACCTGCACGTGGCGCGAGGCCGGCTCGTCGAAGGTGGAGGCGACCACTTCGCCGCGCACCGAGCGCGACATCTCGGTCACTTCCTCGGGCCGCTCGTCGATCAGGAGCACGATCAGCGCGATCTCGGGGTGGTTGGCGACCAGCGCGTGCGCGATGTGCTGCAGCATCACGGTCTTGCCGGCCTTCGGCGGGCTCACGATCAAGCCCCGCTGGCCCTTGCCGACCGGGGCGACGATGTCGAGCACCCGCCCGGTGATGTTCTCTTCGGCCTTGATCTCGCGCTCGAGCTTGAACGGCTTGTCCGGGTGCAGCGGCGTCAGGTTCTCGAACAGGATCTTGTTCTTCGCCGCCTCGGGGGCCTCGCCGTTGACCTTGTCGACCTTGACCAGGGCGAAATAGCGCTCGCCGTCCTTCGGCGTGCGGATCTCGCCCTCGATCGAGTCGCCGGTATGCAGGTTGAAGCGCCGGATCTGCGAGGGCGAGACGTAGATGTCGTCGGTGCTCGCGAGGTAGGAAGTGTCCGGGGAGCGCAGGAAGCCGAAGCCGTCGGGCAGCACCTCCAGGGTGCCGTCGCCGAAGATGGACGCGCCTTTCTTCGCCTGGTTCTTGAGCAGCGCGAAGATCAGGTCCTGCTTGCGCAACCGGCTCGCGTTCTCGATGCCGACCGAAACCGCCATCTCGACGAGCTGCGTGACGTGGTGGGTCTTGAGCTCCGACAGGTGCAGCGGAATCGCTGGCGGCGCGCCGTCGGACTCGGGGCGCGGGGCTGCAGGCGTTGCTGCTTCGGGCGGGACCGCTTGAGGTCTGGCCATAGGACTTGGGAAATGTGCGCCCGAATTTCTGAGGCGCGGACAACCTTGTTCGGGAATTTTGTTGCTAGAACCCCGCCCCCTTTGAGGACGGGGGGCTCACCTACGCGTACAGACTAGAAGCTTCAGATGTTGCTGTCAAGAAAGGCGGTCAACTGGGACTTCGACAGCGCCCCGACGCGGGTCGCCTCGACGTTGCCGTTCTTGAACAGCATCAGCGTCGGGATGCCGCGGATGCCGAACTTCGCCGGCGTGAGCTGGTTCTCGTCGACGTTGATCTTCGCGATCTTGAGGCGGCCTTCGTACTCCTTCGCCACCTCGTCGAGGATCGGCGCGATCGACTTGCACGGGCCGCACCACTCGGCCCAGTAATCGACCAGCACCGGGGTCTCGGACTTCAGGACCTCGGGCTCGAACGTGTCATCGGTCACGCGATGAATCGAAGAAGTGGTGCTCGCCATGGCTCCTCAAGGGGATGTTGCAGGAAGACTTCTATTATGGGGTCGACGCAGGTGGTTCCCAAGTCGTCGACCGAGGAGGTGCTAAACTATTGATTCTAATGACCTACGTGGTGACCGAGTCCTGCATCAAGTGCAAGTACACCGACTGCGTCGACGTGTGCCCGGTCGACTGCTTCCGCGAGGGGCCGAACATGCTGGTGATCGACCCCGACGAGTGCATCGACTGCACGCTGTGCGTGCCCGAGTGCCCGGTGGAGGCGATCTTCGCGGAGGACGACGTGCCCGATGCGCAGAAGGCGTTCACGGCGTTGAACGCGGATCTCGCGAAAGTGTGGAAGCCGATCATCGAGCGCAAGCCCGCGCCGCCCGACGCGGACGAGTGGGCGAAAGTCAAGGATAAAAAAAATCTTCTGCAGAGGTAGCCGAGATAAGAGAGAGAAAAAAGCACCGCAGCAATTCGGAAATGCAGTGCAACAAATTTTGCGCAACGCAAAATGTGTCGTCGTAATGACCACAGCGATTTTGAAGTATCAACTTATGCCGAAGTTTTCTTTCGCGAGTCATACTTTTGCAAGCTTGATCGCGTAACCTGTCGATATAGAAACGCTTCACGCCCCGGCAGGAGGAATGATGGAACAAGGCAGGCTCGCGTTCACCGCCGTTTATCTCAAGTCGAACCATGGCTACATCGGATTCATCGAGGAACTTCCCGGAGTGAACTCGCACGGCCGCACGCTGGACGAAGCGCGCGCGACGCTGCAGAAGCTCGCCGCGGTCGTGTTCGACGAAGAGCGCCGCGAAGCGGAAGAGCTGATCGCCGGCAAGGACGTGGTGCGCGAGAACTTCGTGGTGCCGATTCCTCGCGCCGCCTAGCGCTTTTCGATTGGAGTCTGAAAAGGGGCGCCGCTGGCGCCCTTCTCATTTCTGCTGCAGCACCCAGCCCGCCAGCGTTTTAGCATCCGCTTCCGATAAGCCGGTATTCGGCGGCATCGGCACGCTGCCCCACGCGCCCTGGCCGCCTGCGCGGATTTTCCCGGCGAGCCGCTCCGCGGCGCCGGCGTCGCCGGCATACTTCGCCGCGACTTCCCTGAACGACGGGCCGACCACGCGCTTGTCGAGCGCGTGGCAGGCGGCGCAGGCGTGCGCGCCGAGGAGCTTCTCGATCGGGTCCGCCGACGCGGTGGCGAGCGTATCGGGCGAGGGCTCGGGCGCCGGTCTTTCGCGGTTGTAGTAGGTCGCCAGGTAGTCGAGGATCACCGCCATTTCGGCGTCGGTCATCGGCGTGCCGCGCTCCTTCATGTTCTTCAGGTTATCGGCCCACTCGCCGCGCGAGAGCGGCGCGCGCCGGATGTGCTGCAGCTCGTGGCAGATCTTGCACTTGGTCTCGGTGAGGGTGGAGCCCGGCCCCGAGACGAGCTTGTCTTGCGCTTCTCCAGCAAGAAAAAACCCCGTCAAGGCGAGAAAAGCGAGGCTACGCCTCAACCACGACCCCCACGCGATGCCAGCCGTTCCAGAAGTAGCCGAGCGGATTCCAGTACGGCACCGCGGGCTGCGAGTTGCCGCGGTCGTCCCAAGCGCGCGCAAGGAAGCTGACGTAGCCGGGACGCTGCGCGCGGTGCTCGTAGGTGAACGTGCGCCAGGCGTGCGGGTGTAGCGGGGAGGCGGGCGCGAGCTGCGCGCGCTGCCAGGTCTTGCCTTCGTCGCTCGAGATCTCGACGCGCTCGACCGTGCCTTCGCCCACCCAGGCGCGGCCGCGCACCAGGATCGGGCCGCTCTTCACGTGCGCGTTCGGCGCCGGCGAGGTGATGATGGACTTCACCGGCCAGGCTTCCGCCGACACCGCATCGGCCGGCATCTTCGTGCCGGGCTCGATCGGCGTGCGCGGCACGCGGTAGCTCGAGTCCATGTATGTGCCCTTGAACGGCGCGTCGAGCACGGTCAGTGTGTGCAGCCACTTGGTCGAGGCCGAGCCGACCCATCCCGGCACCACCAGGCGCAGCGGATAGCCGTGCACCCAGGGCAGGGGCTCGCCGTTCATCGCCCAGGCGACGAGCGTGCCCTCGTTCATCGCCTTCGCCATCGGGATCGAGCGGATCACCGGCGCCGCGGTCGGCACCATGCCGGGGTCGCCGCCCTGGCCGGCGACGTGCGCCGCGCCGGGCTTGAGGCCCGCGGCCTTGAGGAGGTCGGCGAGCCGCACGCCGCCCCACACCGGGCAGCCCATGCCGCCGGTCTCGAGCCAGGGAGTGCCGCTCGCCGCGGGGCGGTAGGTCGAGCGGCCCGAGCCCGCGCACTCGAGCATGCCCTGCATCGAGACGGTCCTGAATTCCTTCGCCAGGTCGAAGGTGGAAAAGCTCAGCTCCTTGTCGACCAGCCCCTTGATCGTCAGGCGGTGGGTGTTGATGTCGATCGCGGGCGTGGTGAGGTTGTTGCGGACGAACATGCGATCGTTCGGCGTCGCGTCGAAGTCGTGCTCGTGCGCCGGCACGCTGCCGGTGAGCGGGCGCTCCGAGTGCCATTGCATGCTCTTCGCCTTCTCGCCCTTGATGACATCGTTGGAAATGGTGCCCGGGGGCTCGGTCTGCGCGAACGCTTTCAGGGGAAGCGAAGCAAGGGCGCCGGCGCTTGCCGCCGCGGTAATGAAACTACGTCGCGACTCATCTTTCATAGGGATCTCCTCCGGTCACTTTGCCGCTGAATACTCGATAGGCGTAGATAGTGTAGCCAACGATGAACGGCAGCACGATTGCGGTGCCCACGAGCATGAAGACGAGCGCGCTCGGGTGCGCGGCCGCATCCCAGATCGTGAGCCGGTCCATGATGACGAACGGGAACAGGCTGTAGGCGAGGCCGATGAACGCGAGCACGTAGATGGCGACCGCGCCGGCGAAGGGCTTCCAGTCCGACTTGCCCAGGCAGGTCCATACCCAGAGCCACATGGCGAGTGTCCCCCCGGGCAGCACCATCAGCGCAGCCGTGCGCGGGAAGTCGAACCACTTGTCGCGTACGGTCTCGCTGACGAGCGGCGTGCCGAGGCTCACCAGCGCGACGCCGAGCGCCACCCACAGCAGCCCCCAGCGCGCCCACGCCACCGCTTTCGCCTGCAGTGGGCCATCGGTGCGCAGCACGAGCCAGGTCGCTCCGAGCAGCACATAGCCGCCGCACAGGCTCGCGGCGACGATGAGCGCGAACAGCCAGTAGCCCATGCCCGGCGCGAAGCCGGTGATGTAGCGCCCGAGCATGAAGCCCTGCGACAGGCTTGCCAGCGTCGAGCCCGCCCAGAACAGCCAGTTCCAGAGCTCCTTGTGCCAGCCCTCTGCCTTGATCCTCAATTCGAAGGCCACGCCGCGGAGCATCAGCCCGACGAGCATCGCCGACACCGGCAGGTACAGCGCGCCGAGGATTTCGCCGTGCGCCAGCGGGAACGCGACCAGGAGAAGCCCGATGCCGAGCACCAGCCAGGTCTCGTTCGCGTCCCAGAACGGCCCGATCGAGGCGACCATGCGGTTCTGCTCGTCGCGGTCCGCCGCCGGCATCAGCATGCCCACGCCGAGGTCGTAGCCGTCGAGCACCACATAGGCGAGGATCGCCATGCCCATCAGCACCGTGAACACGACTGGCAGGTCGATGTTCATGCCGTGACCCCCTGATAAGGGGGGCGTGAGCCGGAGGCGAGCGGGGGGTTTTGTTTTGGCGAGGGCGAAACCCCCCGCTCGCGAAACCCTCGCTCGCTTCCCCCCTTGTCAGGGGGGCAAAGAAACGCAGCTCTCATTGGGCGCCTTTCCCCGCGAGATGCGTGAGGACCACCATGTAGGAGATGAGCAGGGCCGCGTAGGTCAATACATACCCCGTCAGGCTGGCGCCGAGCTGCGCGCCGCTCGCCTGGCCGACCGCGTCCGCCGTGCGCAGGATGCCGGTGACGAGCCAGGGCTGGCGGCCGATCTCGGTGACGATCCAGCCCGCGAGCGTCGCGATCCAGCCTGAGAAGGTGAAGGCGGCGAAGGACCACAACAGCCAGCGGGGGGTTGATTTTCTCAGAACGAAAACCCCCACCCAGGAGAGCACCAGCATCAGCACGCCCACGCCGACCATCACGCGAAACGACCAGAACACCGGCGCCACCGGGGGGTGGTCCTTTCCGAACTCCTCCAGGCCGCGCACCACGCCGTCGAGGTCGTGCTTGAGGATAAGCGAGAGCGCTTTGGGAATCTCGACGGCGTAGTCGTTGCGCTTTTTTTCTTCGTTGATCACTGCGAACAGCGTCAGCGCCGCGCCCTTCTCGGTCTTCCACAGCGCCTCGACCGCGGCGATCTTCGCGGGCTGGTGCTCGAGCGTGTTCAGGCCGTGCAGGTCGCCCACCACGATCTGCAGCGGCACGAGCAGCGCGGCGAGGCGCACGGCGAAGCGCAGCGTCTTGCGCGCCGAGGCGTCGTTCGCCGCCCTGAGGAGCCGCCAGGCCGAGAGGCCGGCGACGACGAACGCCGCGGTGATCGCCGAGGCGAGCAGCATGTGCGCGAAGCGGTAGGGGAACGACGGGTTGAAGATCACCGCGAGCCAGCTCCCGGCGATGAGCACGCCATCCTGCACCACGTGGCCGGTCGGCGTCTGCATCCAGGAATTGAGCGCCAGGATCCAGAACGCCGACACGGTGGTGCCGAAGGCGACGACGACCGCCGAAGCCGCGTGCACGCGCCCCGAGACCCGGTTCATGCCGAACAGCATCACGCCAAGGAACGTCGCCTCGAGGAAGAACGCGGTGAGCACCTCGTAGGCGAGGAGCGGCCCGGCGACGTTGCCCACCTTGTTCATGTAGCCCGGCCAGTTGGTGCCGAACTGGAAGCTCATGGTGATGCCCGAGACCACGCCCATGGCGAACGTGAGCGCGAACACCTTCACCCAGAGCTTGTAGGCGCCGAGCCAGGCCGGGTCCCGCGTGCGCTCGTAGCGCAGCCGGAACACCACCAGGATCCAGGCGAGCCCGATGGTGATGGTCGGGAACAGGATATGAAAGGCGATATTCAGCCCGAACTGCACCCGCGCGAGCAGGAGGGCTTCTTCCATAGTCGGCCTAATATACCGGCATGAGAACCCAGGCAGAAAAAGCCGCCGCATTCCGGGCGCTGCACCAGCGCGCCGGCGCGTTCATCATTCCGAATCCGTGGGACGCCGGCACCGCGAAGCTGCTTGCCGCGGCCGGGTTCGAGGCGCTGGCGACGACCAGCCTGGGGGTCTCGAGCGCGTTGGGGCGGCCCGACGGCGCCGGCGCGGTAAGCCGGCGCGAGCTGCTCGACAACTGCGCCGCGATCGCCGCGGCGACCGACCTGCCGGTGAGCGCGGACCTCGAGAACGGCTATGCGCACGAGCCGCGCGCCGCCGCGGAGATGATCCGGCTCGCGGCGCAGGCCGGGGTGGTCGGGGGCTCGATCGAGGACGCGACTGGCGACGAGGCGAAGCCCATCTACGACTTCGCGGCTGCGGTGGAGCGGGTGCAGGCCGCGGTCGAGACCGCGCGCTCGCTCGGCTTTCCGTTCGTGCTGACCGCGCGCGCCGAGAACTTCCTGCACGGCCGGCGCGACCTCGACGACACGATCCGCCGCCTGCAGGCGTTCGAGAAAGCGGGGGCGGACGTCCTCTACGCGCCGGGGCTGAGAGACCTGGAGACGATCCGCACCGTGGCGTCCTCGGTCACGCGTCCGCTCAACGTCGTGATCGGCATGATCGACCCGGCCATCACCGCGGCCGAGCTGGCGCAGGCCGGCGTCAAGCGGATCAGCGTCGGCGGCGCCCTATGCCGCCTCGCGCTCGCGCACATGATGCGCGGCGCGCGCGAAATGAAGGAGCGCGGCAGCTTTGCCTGGCTGGCCGAGGCGATCCCGGGCAGCGAGCTGAGAAGAACCTTCGGCGGCTAGTTAGTGCGTACAGAGGCTGCCGATATAGTCGCCGCTGGTCGTGCCTTCCACCGCGTCGAACTCGCCGCGTAGCCGCGCCTGGCCGGTGGCGCCCCTCATTTTCCCGGTACCGCCGTCAAAGGTGATGAGCGAGGCGAAACCGCCCTGGCCCGGCGGCAGGTCGATGCTGCCGGTGTCGGTGCCGAGAAGCTCGTCCCCGCGCTTGAGGAAGATCGTGCTCTTCCCGGCGAAGAACTGGATCGTGGCGACGCCGCCGATCTCCGCCGAGGGCACGACCCCGCTCATCACGAACTGGTAGCTGCCCTGGATGCCGCCCCAGACCCGGCCCGCGGTGCAGAACGGGGCCGTCATCGGGCAATGGCCCTGGCCCGGGGGAATGACCTGCGCCTCGAAATGCCCGACCACCGGCTTGCACTTCGCAATCGCCGCACCCGATACCAGGACGAGAACCGCTGCCGTCATGAAGTGCCTTTTCATGGGTTTCCTCCCTCACGGTTGAGAAATTGGCTGCGATTTGATTGTGGCGCGGGTATCCGGAGTCAGGCGGTAACCTATGGCGCTCGCCCGCGGCGACATAATTACGCACCTCGAAAAGGCTTAGAGTCTTCCCATGACAAGCACGCTGCGCCGGGTAGCCGTCCTCGGCGGCACTCGCATCCCGTTCGCGCGCGCGAACGGCGCCTACATGGAGGCCGGCAACCAGGCCATGCTCACGGCCGCCATGACTGCACTCGTCGATAAATTCGATCTCAGAAAACGCAAGGTCGGGGAAGTCGCCGCCGGCGCGGTGATCAAGCACTCGCGCGACTGGAATCTCGCGCGCGAATCGACGCTCGGCAGCGGCCTGCATCCCGAGACGCCGGCCTACGACGTACAGCGCGCCTGCGGCACGAGCCTCACCGCGGCGGTGCAGGTGGCGCACCGCATTGCGGCGGGCGAGATCGACTGCGGCATCGCCGGCGGCGTCGATTCGGCGAGCGACATCCCGCTCACCTATGGGCCGGAGCTGCAGAAGATCGTTCTTTCGAGCGCCCGCGGCCGCTCTTTCCTCGAGAAGACGCAACCCTGGCTGGAGGTGCGCCCGGGTCACCTGAAGCCCTCGGCGCCGGGAATCGCCGAGCCGCGCACCGGCCTGTCGATGGGGCAGCACGCCGAGGAAACCGCAAAGGAATGGCGCGTCGGCCGCGCCGAGCAGGACGAGCTCGCGCTCGCCAGCCACCGCAACGCTGCGGCGGCGTGGAAGGCGGGCTTCTTCGAGGACCTGGTGGTTCCGTTCAACGACCTGCGGCACGACAACAACGTGCGGCCCGATACCACGCTCGAGAAGCTCGCCGCTCTGCGCACGGCCTTCGACAGGTCTTCGGCGGGCACGCTCACCGCGGGCAACAGCTCGCCGCTCACCGATGGCGCAGCGTCCGTGCTCCTTTCGTCAGAAGAATTTGCGCGTGCCCGGGGTTGGCCGGTTCTTGCCTACCTGACCCATTCCGAAACCGCCGCGGTGGACTTTGTCGGCATGGCGGGTCCCAAGGAAGGCATGCTGATGGCGCCGGCCTACGCCGTGCCGCGCATGCTCGATCGCGCCGGC
>DATBSZ010000137.1:0-32520 GCA_036559525.1 Burkholderiales bacterium | reverse complement strand
CGTTCCCGTTCGTAGTCTGCATGGCGCTGGTCACGCTGCTCCTCGTGTTCGTGCCGCAGCTCAGCCTGGTCTTCAAATAGCCGCGACCAGCAGCAGCCCGCCGATGACGCCGCAGTTCACGATCAGGTTGGAGAGGTGCAGGTGCGCAAGCAGCGGGTCGGGGGCGAGCCACCAGCGGTGGAAGATCGCGCTCGCGAGGACCGTGAACGCGATCAACAGGCCCGCGCCGAGCGTACGGTTCCAGTCGAAGAGCAAGAGCACGCCGCCGACGAACTGCAGCACGAACCCGGCGAGGAGGGCGAGCCTCGCCTGCGGCACCCCATAGGCGACCATCCGGTCGAGATGCTGGCGAAACTTCCACCCCGCGTTCCGCACCCCGGTGGCGAGGAAGGCGAATGCGAGCAGCAGCTGCCCGGCGGCCTGCAGGGCGGTGTGGTCCTGGTACATCCCGTGATGGTAAATTGATGCTGGAGGAGGACGCCATGACGCCCAAGCAGCGCATCAGCTACGTTCCGGTCGAGAAGATGGACGCGGAGATGCAGAAGGAGATGGACCGCTGCCGGCGCGAAGGCACGCCGCGGCCCGAGAGCTCGGCGGTGCGCGCGCACGTGCCGGCGGCATTCTGGTCGTTCGCCAACTCGTGGCGCGATCTCTTTCGCAACGGCGTGTGCGAGCATCCCATCAAGGAGCTGTGCCGCCTCTACGTGTCGCGCTCGGTGCAGTGCGACTACTGCGGCAACCAGCGCTCGATGAAGGCCGCGAGCGCCGGGATGATCGAGGCCGACGTCAAGGACCTGCTCAACTTCGAGAAATCCACGCGCTACTCCGGCAAGCAGAAGGCGGCGCTCGCCTACGCCGAGGCGATCACCTGGCACCTCGACACCGACGACGCGTTCTGGGAGCGGCTGCACCGGCACTTCAGCGAGCCCGAGCTGGTCGAGCTCGGCTGCTTCATCGCGCTCACCATGGGGCAGCAGAGCTGGCTGCGCCTGCTCAACATCGAGCACCACCAGGTGCTCGCCGGCACGACGGCATCGATGGCGCCGGGCTACGAAGATCCGGCTTCGCTGCAGAAGAACAAGTCTTCTCCGGACTACTGGGCCAAGCGGGGGCGCGCATGAGAAACCTTCTTTTTCTGGCAATCGCACTTTTCATCGGCAGCGCATCGGCGCAGACCTATCCCGCCAAGGCGATCAGGATCATCGTGCCGTTCACCCCCGGCAGTGCGACCGACGTGATGGGGCGCATCGTCGGCGAGCGCCTGAACGCCGCGTGGGGCCAGCCGGTCGTCGTGGACAACAAGCCCGGCGCCGGCGGATCGATCGGGATCCGCGAAGGCTCGCGAGCCGATCCCGACGGCTATACCCTGGTGCTGGTGTCCTCGGGGCACGCCGTGAACCACGTGCTCTACAAGGATCTGGGCTACGACACGTTGAAGGATCTTTCCGCCGTCGCCATGCTCGGCAGCCTGCCGAGCGTGCTGATTGTGCCGCCGACGCTGCCGGTGAATTCGGTGAAGGAGCTGGTCGCGATGCTGCAGGCGAATCCCGGCAAGTACAACTACGCCACCGCCGGCGTTGGAAGCGGGGCGCACGTCAGCTTGGAGAAGTTCAACGTCGCGACCGGCGTGAAGGCGGTGCACGTGCCGCTCAAGGGCACGCCGCCGATCCTGGCCGAGACGATGGCCGGTCGAGTCGAGTACGCAATGGTGCCCGCGGTCTCCGGGATGGGCCCGGTGCGCGACGGCAAGGTGAAGCCGCTCGCGGTGAGCACCAACAAGCGCGTCGCGGCGCTTCCCAACGTGCCGACCCTCGGCGAGGCCGGCTTTCCCGGCGCCGAATCGACGTTCTGGCTCGCGCTGCTCGCGCCGGCGAAGACCCCGCCCGAAATCGTGGCCAAGGTCAACGCGGAGGTGAACCGTGCGTTGAACTCCCCGGAGGTGGTCGAGCGCCTGGCGAAGCTCGGCACCGACCCGATGTCGATGACGCCGGCGCAATCCGACGCCTTCATCGCGCGCGAGTACAACGAGCTCGGCAAGATCATGCGCGACGCCGGCCTGACGCCCCAATAACGGAGGAATGATGAAGCGGCTTCTAGGACTGTTTCTCGCTGCGTTTGTTTCGGGGGTATTCGCCCAGGGATTTCCCAGCAAGCCGGTGCGCATCATCGTCGCGTTCACGCCCGGGAGCTCGACCGACATCGTCGGCCGGGCGGTGGCGGCAAAGCTCTCCGAGCTGTGGGGCCAGCCGGTGGTGGTCGAGAACCGCGCCGGTGCCGGCGGCTCGGTCGGCTCCGCCGCGGTGCTGCGCGAGCCACCCGACGGTTACACGCTGCTCGCCAACTCTTCGGCGCACGTCGCCAACCCGTCCATCTACGCCACGCTGCCCTATGACACGCTGAAGGACTTCGCCAACATCGCGCCGCTCGCCGGCGGCCCGAACGTGCTGATCGTGGCGCCGAGCACCGGCTGGAAGACGCTCGGCGATTTCATCACCGCGGCCAAAGCGAAGCCTGGCGCGCTCAACTTCTCCTCTGCCGGCGTCGGTTCCGGAACGCACTTCAACCTCGAGAAGCTCAAGCTGATGGCCGGCATCGACGTCGTCCACGTCGCCTACAAGGGAACGCCCGAGGCAATCGGCGACACCATTGCTGGTCGCGTGTGCTGCTACTGGGCGCCGATCAACGCCGCCCTGCCGCACGTCAACGGCGGCAGGGCGGTCGCGCTCGCGGTATCGAGCGCGGAGCGCTCGAGCCTGCTCGCGAACGTGCCGACGGTGGCCGAGCAGGGAGTGCCGGGCTTCGACTACACGCTGTGGGTTGGCCTGTGGGGCCAGGCCGCGATGCCCGCCGAGATCGTCAACAAGATCAACGCCGACGTGAACCGCGCGCTCGCGAGCCCGGACCTCGCCGATCGCCTGACCAAGCTCGGCACGCTGCCGATGAAGATGTCGTCCTCCGAGTTCGCCCAGTTCGTGCGCAAGGAAGTCGACGACACCGCGAAAGTTCTCAAGGCCGCCGGAATCAAACCCCAATGAAAAACATCTTCTTCGCATTGCTCGCCGCCTGGGCGGCTCAGTTCGCTTCCTGCGCCCATGCGCAGTACCCCAACAAGGCTGTCCAGGTGATCATTTCGTTCACCCCGGCGAGCGCCACCGACATCGTCGGACGCATCGTCACGGCGAAGCTCGCGGAGTACTGGGGCCAGCCGGTGGTGAACGAGAACCGCGCCGGCGCCGGCGGCTCGATCGGCTCGGCGGCAGTGGCGAAGGCCGCGCCAGACGGCTACACCCTGCTCATCAACTCCAACGCACACTCGGTCAATCCGGCGATCTACGCCAAGCTGCCTTACGAGACCACCAAGGACTTCACGGACATCGCGCCGCTCTCCGAGCTGCCGAACGTGCTGGTGGTCAGCGGCGAGTCGCGGTACAAGACGCTCGCGGATCTCGTAGCCTTCGGTAAAGCCAACCCGAGCAGGATCAATTTCGGCCACGCCGGCGTGGGCAGCGGCACTCACCTCAACACCGTGAAGCTGATCACCGCCGCCGGCCTCGACGTGACGCAGGTGCCGTTCAAAGGCACGCCGGAGGTGGTCGCGGCGATCCTGAGCGGAAACGTCGACTGCTACTGGGTTCCGATCTCGGCCGGGCTCTCGAACATCAAGGCTGGCAGGCTGCGCGCCCTGGCGGTGAGCACCTCCAAGCGCAGCGCGCTGCTTCCCGATCTGGCGACGACGGGAGAAGCGGGGGTGAAGGGAGCCGACTTCGGGCTCTGGTTCGGCGTCTGGGGGCCGGCCGGGATGAGCGCCGAGCTGATCGCGAAAATCAACGCCGATGTGCGCCGGGCACTGGCCGATCCGGGCGTGCGCGAAAAGCTCGCCAACACCGGCAACGCGCCGCTCGACATGTCACCGCAGGAGTTCGCGCGCTTCGTGCGCGCCGAGATCGACGACTACCAGCGCATCGTGCGCGCTGCGGGAATCAAGCCGCAATAAGGGCCTTCTTTAGAGGAACTCCGGTGAGGCGCTGGAGTTCCTCGAAAGACAATCCTTCTATCGACTCCACGACGTGGAGGCCGTCGGCCTTCACGTCGATCACGGCGAGATCGGTGTAGATCCGATCGACGCAGCGCGCGCCGGTGAGCGGATAGCTGCAGCGTTCCACGATCTTGCTTTCGCCCTTCTTCGTGAGGTGCTCCATCATCACGAGCACCTTTTTCGCGCCCACCGCGAGGTCCATCGCGCCGCCCACCGCCGGGATGTCGTCGGGGCCGCCGGTGTGCCAGTTGGCCAGGTCGCCTGCCACCGAGACCTGGAAGGCGCCGAGGATGGCGAAGTCGAGGTGCCGGCCGCGGATCATGCCGAAGGCGTCGGCGTGGTGGAAGTACGCGCCGCCGGTCAGCAGCGTCGCCGGTTCCTTGCCGGCGTTGATCAGGTCCTCGTCCTCGTCGCCCGGCGCCGGCTTCGGCCCGAGGCCGAGGATGCCGTTCTCGCTGTGCAGGATGATCTCGCGCCCCTTCGGCAGAAAGTCGGCGACCAGCGTCGGCAGGCCGATGCCGAGGTTCACGTAGGCGCCTTCCGGGATATCGCGCGCCACCCGCGCAGCCATCTGCTTCCGATCGAGCTTTTTCATCACGCCGCCTTTTTCAGGGATGCCGCCACCCGCACGACCCGCTTCACGAAAATGCCCGGCGTCACGATGTGCTCCGGGTCGATGCTGCCGAGATCCACCGTCTCGCGCACCTGCACGACCGTGGTCTTCGCCGCCATCGCCATCAGCGGCCCGAAATTGCGCGCGCTCTTGCGGTAGGTGAGGTTGCCCCAGCGGTCGGCGCGATCGGCCCTGATCAGCGCGTAGTCGGCGTGGATCGGGTACTCGAGCACGTAGTCGCGATCGCCGATGCGGCGCGTCTCCTTGCCCTCGGCGAGCTTCGTGCCGTACGCCGTGGGCGTGAAGAACGCGCCGATTCCCGCGCCCGCGGCGCGGATGCTCTCGGCGAGCGTGCCCTGCGGCACCAGCTCGAGCTCGATCTCGCCGGCGCGGTACAGCTTGTCGAAGTGCCACGAATCGGCCTGGCGCGGAAACGAGCAGAGGATCTTGCGCACCCGCCGCGCGCCGATCAGCGCTGCGAGCCCGGCATCGGCGTTGCCGGCGTTGTTGTTGACGATGGTGAGATCGCGCGCGCCTTGCGCGATGAGCGCGTCGATCAGCGCGGTCGGCATGCCGGCGTTGCCGAAGCCGTGGATCATGACTGTGGCGCCATCCGGGATGTCGGCGAGGGCGGCTTCCGGAGAGGCGACGAACTTGTTGATCATCGGGTGGTGTGAATTATGGCACCCGTCGTTTTCCTCGCCAGTTGTGAGAATCGACTTTCAGTATGGGTAATAACCCATTGAAAGTACTAAAACTTGTCCATTCAATTTTGGGGTTGAGGAAAACAACCTAAGTCCTTGTCGGCGTTGGAAATTCCAGCTTGACCCTGCTGACTTTTCCTCGTAGAGTGGCAAAAGGTAGGAAAAAGTGGCACAAGAAGCCATATGGGGACAGCATTCCACGGAGCCGCGGTCATCACGCTCGACGCGAAGGGACGCGTCGCTGTGCCCACGCGCCATCGCGGTGCACTGCTCGACGGCTCGAAATCCGTGGTGCTCACCGCGCACCCGGAGGGTTGCGTGCTGATCTACCCCGAAACTGCCTGGGAGCCGGTACGCGCCAAGGTCGAGAGCTTCCCCGCTTTTCATCCCCAAGCGAGCTGGTGGAAGCGCTTGCTGCTCGGCTTCGAAGAGCACGTCACGCCGGACGGCTCCGGCCGCATCCTGCTCACGCCGGCCCTACGCCAGCACGCCAAGCTGGAGCGTGACGCGATGATGGTCGGGCAGGGCCATTACTTCGAGCTGTGGGACGCCGGGGTATGGGCCGCCAAGCTCGGCCAGGCGCTGGCGGGCAGCGCAACCCCGCCTGCCGGGATCGAGGATTTTTCGCTGTGAGGCCCGATGCACCAGCCGGTTCTTGCCCGCGAGGCGATCGAAGCGCTGGCCCTGCGGCCCGACGGGGTGTACGTCGACGGCACCTTCGGCCGCGGTGGCCACAGCCGGCTGATCCTCGAGCGGCTGGGCGCGGCCGGGCGGCTGATCGCACTCGATCGCGACCCGCAGGCAGCCGAAGCCGCGCGCGCGATCGGCGACCCGCGGTTCACCTTCTTCAAGGCGAAGTTCTCGGACCTGTCGATGGTGCCCGCGCAGGTGCACGGGATGCTCTTCGACTTGGGCGTGTCTTCGCCGCAGCTCGACGACCCGGCGCGCGGCTTCTCGTTTCGCCACGACGGGCCGCTCGACATGCGCATGGATCCGGAGGCCGGGATGAGCGCCGCTGAGTGGCTTGCCCGCGCAGAAGAACAAGAAATCAGGGGGGTGATCGCGGACTATGGCGAAGAACGGTTTGCTAAACAGATTGCAGCGGCGATTGTTGCTGCTCGCCGCGGCGCGCCAATCGTCCGCACCCGGCAACTGGCCGATCTCGTGGCTCAGGCGGTCCGCACACGCGAGCCGGGGCAGGACCCGGCGACGCGCACCTTTCAGGCTCTACGGATTCACGTCAATCGGGAGCTTGAGGAAGTGTCGCTGATGCTTCCGCGGGCTGCCGAGCGGCTCGCCCCGCAGGGGCGACTGGTCGCTATCAGCTTCCATTCGCTGGAAGACCGCGTCGTCAAGCGGTTCATGCAGTCGCTGGCGCGCCCGGAAATGCCCCGCCGCCTCCCGCTGCGTGCCAGCGAAATGCCACAACCGGCTCTCAGAATCGTGGGGCGTGCGCAGCGCGCGTCCCGCCAGGAAATAACAAGAAATCCGCGGGCGCGAAGCGCCACGCTTCGCGTCGCCGAGCGCACCGCGGTCACCTTTACTGCTCCCCCCATTTCTCCCAACAACCGAATCGAGCCCGGCGCGCGGTGGCGAAACTGAACCTCCTCCTCCTCGCGGTTCTCGTCGCCTGCGCGCTCGGGCTCGTCACTACCCAGCACAAGGGCCGGCGCCTGTTCTCGCAGCTGGAGCGCGAGCAGGCGCTCGCGCGCGAGCTCGAGGCCGAGTTCGGCCGCCTGCAGCTCGAGGCCAGCACCTGGGGGCTGCACTCGCGGGTCGAGAGGCTCGCCACGCGCTCGCTCGGCCTGCGCCCGGCCGATCCGCGGCGCGTTCGCTTCGTCGGGCGAGACGCCGGGCGGTGAGTCGCGCCGCGCAGGGCCTGGTGCGCCTGCCGGTGTGGCGCGCCCGCGTGATGCTCATCATGCTCGTCGCCGGCTTCGCCGTGCTCGCGGCGCGCGCCACCTACCTCCAGGCGGTACGCACCGACTTCCTGCAGGAGAAGGGCGACGCGCGCTACTCGCGCGTCCTCGAGATCCCGGCGACGCGCGGGCGCATCCTCGATCGCAACGGCGAGGCGCTCGCCGTCTCGACCCCGGTGAAGTCGGTGTGGGCGATCCCAGGCGACGTCGATGCGGGCGGGAGTGATCGGCGCAAGCTCGCAGCGCTGTTGTCGATGTCAAAGACAGACCTGGACAAGAGGCTGTCCGATACCGGGAAAGACTTCGTCTACCTCAAGCGCCAGATGGCGCCCGAAGCGGCGGCCGCGGTGCAGGCGCTCGGCCTGAAGGGCGTGCACGAGCACCCCGAATATCGCCGCTACTACCCCGGCGGCGAAGTGACCGCTCACGTGATCGGCTTTACCGGGGTGGACGACGCCGGGCAGGAGGGGGTCGAGCTCGCGCACCAGGCGCTGCTCGGCGGCAAGCCGGGCAGCCGGCGCGTCATCCGCGACCGCCTCGGGCGGATCGTCGAAGACGTCGAGTCGATCCGCTCCGGACAGGACGGCACCGACCTCGCGCTCTCCATCGACAGCAAGATCCAGAACCTTGCATTCGGCGCGCTCAAAGCGGCAGTCGAGAATCACCGCGCGAAGGCGGGCGCGATCATCGTGGTGGACGTGCGCACCGGCGAAATCCTCGCGCTCGCGAACACGCCCTCGTACAACCCGAACAACCGGGCGCGGCTCACCGGTGCGCAGCTGCGCAACCGCGTGATCACCGACCTCTTCGAGCCGGGGTCGACGCTCAAGCCTTTCACCGTCGCGCTCGCCCTGGAGACCGGGAAAGTGAGCGCGTCCACGGTGGTGCACACCGCGCCGGGCAGCCTCACGCTTGCCAAGTACACGATCCGCGATGTGCACCCGGCGGCTTCGCAGACCGTCGGCGAGGTGCTCGCGCGCTCCTCCAATGTCGGCGCGGCGAAGATCGCGCTCGCGCTGCCGCGTGAAGCGATGTGGGATTTCTTCCGGCGCGTCGGCTTCGGCGCGGCGCCCGAGCTCGGCTTCCCCGGCGCCGCCGCCGGCCGGCTGCGGCACTACAAGAGCTGGCGCCCGATCGAGCAGGCCACGATGGGCTACGGGCACGGCATATCGCTCAGCCTGGCGCAGCTCGCCCGGGCCTACACCGTGTTCGCGCGCGACGGGGAATTGGTGCCGCTCACGCTGGTCAAAACAGGCGCGGCGGTGAGCGGCGACAAGGTGCTGTCGGCCGAGGCGGCGCGGGCGGTCCGCGCCATGCTCGAGGCTTCGGTGCAGCCCGGCGCCACCGGTCCGCGCGCCCGCATCATGGGATGGCGGGTCGCGGGCAAGACCGGCACCGCGCACAAGCAGGAGAACGGCGGTTACGCCCCCGACAAATATCTCGCCTCTTTCGTCGGTTTCGCTCCGGTGAGCGCGCCGCGCCTGGTGGTCGCGGTGATGATCGACGAGCCCTCGGCCGGGGAGCACTACGGCGGCAGCGTCGCGGCACCGGTGTTCGCGCAGGTGATGCAGGGCGCGCTGCGCCTGCTCGGCGTGCCGCACGATGCGCCGCTCGAGCTGCCGCGCGGAGGCGAGGAAGCGCGGGAGAGCACCTAGAGTGGACCTCGCATGGACCCATTCCTACAACTCGCCGAGCAGGGCGTGACGATCGAACGGCTATCGTCCGACAGCCGGCGCTGCGCGCCCGGCGTCGCGTTCCTCGCCTATCCGGGCGAGGCGGCCGACGGCCGCGCGCACATCGGCGACGCGCTCGCCCGGGGCGCGGCCGCCGTGCTCTGGGAGCGCAAGGATTTTTCGTGGAACCCGGGCTGGAGCGTTCCCAACCTCCCCGTTCAGGACCTCAAGCAGCGATCGGGTGTGCTGGCGCACGAGTTCTACGGCAAGCCCTCCGAGTCGCTCTGGGTGTGCGGCGTCACCGGCACCAACGGCAAGACTTCGTGCAGCCAGTGGATCGCCGCGCTCCTGGGATCAAACGCGATGAAAACTGCCGTGATCGGGACGCTCGGTGCAGGCTTTCCGGGCGCGCTCGCCGCGGCCACCAACACCACGCCCGACGCGCTTGAAACGCAGTTCCTGCTCCGAAGCTTCCTCGACCAGGGCGGCCGCGCGGTCGCGATGGAGGTGTCCTCGCACGGCCTGGTGCAGGGGCGCGTCAACGGGGTGCGGTTTGCCTGCGCCCTCTTCACCAACCTGTCGCACGATCATCTCGATTACCACGGCTCGATGGCCGCGTATGCGCGCGCCAAGGCGCAGTTATTCGAGGTCCCCGGCCTCGGGACCGCGGTCCTCAATCTCGACGACGCGTTCGGGGCCGAGCTCGCCCGGCGCCTCGTCGGGCGCGTGAGAACCATCGGCTACAGCCTGTCGTCGCAGAAGCCGGTCGGCGTCGACGAGTTTGTCGCCGCCGAGCGCGTCGCGGGCGCGAAGCTCGAAATCCATTCCAGCTGGGGCAAGGCGACCACGACGCTGCGGCAGATCGGGCGCTTCAATGTGGCGAATGCCCTTGGCGTGCTCGGCTGCCTGGTGGCAAATGGGATCAGCTTCAAGGAAGGCGCAGCCATGCTCGCGACGTTGCCTCCGGTCCCGGGGCGCATGCAGGCCGTGGGCGAAGAGCCTCTGGTGGTGATCGACTACGCGCATACCCCGGACGCGCTGGAGAACGTGCTTCACACCCTGCGGCCGGTCGCGGCCGAGCGCGGCGGGCGCCTCGCCGTCGTGTTCGGCGCCGGCGGCGACCGCGATCCAACCAAGCGCCCGCTGATGGGGGCGATCGCTGCGCGTCTCGCCGATTACCGGCTGATTACCTCGGACAATCCCCGCAGCGAGGACCCGCTCGCGATCATTTCCCAGATCGAGAAGGGGATGAGCGCAGCGCACGAGGTCGAGGCGGACCGCGCCCGGGCCATCGCGAAGGTGATCTCGGACGCGCAAAGCCACGACGTGATTCTCATCGCCGGAAAAGGCCACGAGACCTACCAGGAGATCGCGGGGCGCCGCACTCACTTCTCCGACGAGGAGCAGGCACGAGCCGCCCTCGCACGGAGGACGCGATGATGCGGCTCGCGGAGGCCGCCGCGGCCCTCGGCGGCCGCGCGAGCGGCGCGGACGCGCTGTTCACCGGCGTGTCGACCGACAGCCGCAGCATCAAGGAAGGCGATCTGTTCGTCGCGCTGCGCGGCGAGCGCTTCGACGGCCACGATTTCCTCAAGCCCGTGGCGGCGGCCAAGGCGGCCGCGGCCATGCTGGATCGCAAGTACTCAGGCGAGTACCCGATGCCGGCGCTGGTGGTCGACGACACCCGCCGCTCGCTCGGCGATCTCGCGCGCTACTGGCGCGCGCGCTTCGCACCGGCGCTCGTCGCGGTGACGGGCTCGAACGGCAAGACCACCGTCAAGGAGATGCTCGCGGCCATTCTCATGAAGCACGCGGGCGAAACGGCCGTGCTTGCCACGCGGGGCAACCTCAATAACGACATCGGGCTGCCGCTCACGCTGCTCGGGCTGCGCCATGCGCACCGCTGGTGCGCGATCGAGCTCGGCATGAACCACAAGGGCGAGATTGCCTACCTTGCCGGCATCGCGCGCCCGACGGTAGCGCTGGTCAACAACGCCCAGCGCGAGCACCTGGAATTCATGCGCTCGGTCGAGGAAGTCGCGGCCGAGAACGCCTCGGTCTACGACGCCCTGGGCGAAGAAGGCGTGGCGGTGATCAACGCCGACGATCCGCACGCGGCCCTTTTTCGTAGCCGCGCGGGCAAGCGCAGGACCGTCGACTTCGGCCTCGGCGGCGGCGCGGTCACCGGGCGCTACCGGCTCGAGCGCCTGTCGAGCGAGATTCGCCTCGAGGCTCCGGCCGGCGCGGCCGACGCGACGCTCGCGATCCCGGGCTTGCACAACGTGCGCAACGCGCTCGCGGCCGCCGCGTGCGCGTTCGCCGTAGGCATCGAAGTGAAAACGATTGCCCAGGGCCTGAGCGCGTTCCGGCCGTACACCGGCCGTCTCCAGGTGAAAAAGGCGGCGAGCGGCGCCACGGTCATCGACGACAGCTACAACGCGAACCCCGACTCGGTGCGCGCGGCGATCGACGTGCTCGCGTCGTGTCCGGCGCCCACCGCGCTGGTGCTCGGCGACATGGGCGAGGTCGGCGAGCACGGCGCCGAGTTCCACCGCGAAGTGGGCACCTATGCGCGGACCCAGGGCGTTTCGCAGCTGCTCGCACTGGGCGACGCGACGCGCCATGCCGTCGAGGCTTTTGGCGCCGGCGCGCAGCGCTTTGACACGGTGGACGAGCTCGTCTCCAACCTGAAGAGCAATACCGTGCTGGTCAAAGGCTCGCGCTTCATGAAGATGGAGCGCGTTGTGGCGGCGCTAACCGGCACCCCTGAGGGAGGGCACTGATGCTGCTCGAGCTGGCGCAATGGATCGCGAAAGACGTGCGCCTCTTCAACGTCTTCAACTACATCACGCTGCGCGCGGTCCTCGCCTGCCTGACCGCCCTGGCCGTGTCGCTGATCCTCGGCCCTTACGTAATCCGCAAGCTCACGGCGTACAAGATCGGCCAGTCGGTGCGCGACGATGGGCCGCGCTCGCACCTCACCAAGGCCGGCACGCCCACCATGGGCGGCGCGCTGATCCTGGTGTCGATGTGCCTGACCACGCTGCTGTGGGGCGACTTGTCGAACCGCCTGATGTGGGTGGTGCTCCTGGTCACGCTCGCCTTCGGCACCATCGGCTGGATCGACGACTACCGCAAGATCGTGCACCGCAATCCGAAGGGATTGTCGCCCAGGGCCAAGTTCTTCTGGCAGGCGGTGATCGGCCTGTCGGCTGCGCTGTATCTCGGATCGCTCACGCAATCCATGCCGGCGCTGAACCAGCTGATCGTGCCGTTCTTCAAGCACATCGCGTATCCGCTCGGCGCGGTCGGCTTCGTCGTGCTGACGTTCTTCGTGATCGTCGGCACTTCGAATGCGGTGAATCTCACCGACGGGCTCGACGGCCTCGCGATCATGCCGACGGTGATGGTCGGCAGCGCGCTCGGCATCTTCGCCTACGTCGCCGGCCACGCCGGGTTCTCCAAGTATCTCGGGCTGCCGTACATCCCGGGCGCCGGCGAGCTGGCGGTGATCTGCGGCGCGCTCGCGGGTGCGGGCCTCGGCTTTCTCTGGTTCAACGCCTACCCCGCCGAGGTCTTCATGGGCGACGTCGGCGCGCTCGCGCTCGGCGCCGCGCTCGGCACCATCGCCGTGATCGTGCGCCAGGAGATCGTGCTGTTCATCATGGGCGGCGTATTCGTCGCCGAGACGCTGTCGGTGATGCTGCAGGTAATCTACTTCAAGGCCACCGGCGGCAAGCGCATTTTCCGCATGGCGCCGCTGCACCACCATTACGAGCTCGAAGGCTGGAAGGAGAGCCAGGTGGTGGTGCGCTTCTGGATCATCACCATGATGCTCGTGCTGTTCGGCCTGTCGACGCTCAAGCTCCGATGATGCGCGAACCGGCCTTTCAGCCCCTGCCGCCGCCGCCGCCGACGCCTCTGGTGGGGCGGCGCCTGCTGGTGCTCGGTCTGGGCGACACCGGCCTTTCGGTCGCGCGCTGGGCCGAGCGCGAAGGGGCCGCAGTGCGTGTCGCCGACAGCCGCCGCGATCCTCCGCGGATGAAAGATTTCCGGGGCGAGCTGCGCACCGGGACGTTCACCGAAGCCTTGCTCGACGGCGTTGACGCGGTCTGCGTGAGCCCGGGCCTCTCGCTTGACGAGGAAGTCGTCCGTCGGGCGGTCCTGAGAGGCCTTCCGGTATTCGGCGACATCGAGCTCTTTGCCTGGCATGCGCGGCAACCCGTGCTCGCGGTGACCGGCACGAACGGCAAGAGCACCGTGACGGCGCTCGCCGGCCACCTGCTGCGCAGCGCGGGCGTGGACTGCGAAGTGGCCGGGAACATCGGCCCCCCGGTTTTCGATTCGATGCTGAAACGTCTTGATGCAGGAAAGCTGCCCCGCGCCTGGGTGCTCGAGCTGTCGAGCTACCAGCTCGAGACCACCTGGTCGCTCGCGCCCGCGGCGGCGGCGATGCTCAACCTGACGGAAGACCATCTCGATCGCTACGCCACCCTCGAGGACTACGGCGCCGCCAAGGCGCGCATCTTCATGGGCGCCGGCGCGCAAATCCTGAACCGCGACGATCCGCGGTCCGTGGCGATGGCGCAGACCGGCAAGACCGTGCTCACCTTCGGGCTCGACGCGCCGCCGACGCCGAAGGACTTCGGCGTGGCCGGCGGCAAGCTGGTACAGGGAAGAAAGGCGATCCTGGCGCTCGACGAGCTGCCGATCCGCGGCTCGCACAACGTCGCCAACGCCCTGGCCGCGTGCGCGCTGGTGTCGATTCTCGATGCAGACCCGGTCGCCGGCCTGAGGACCTTCAAAGGCTTGCCTCACCGCCTGCAGCTCGTCGCGACGCGGCGCGGCGTCGAGTGGTACGACGATTCCAAGGGCACGAACGTGGGCGCGACCGTGGCCGCCCTGCGCGGGCTTGGCCGCAAGGCCGTACTGATCCTCGGCGGCGACGGCAAGGGGCAGGATTTTTCGCCGTTGCGCGGGCCGGTGCGGGAATTCGCGTCGCATGTCCTGCTGATCGGCCGCGACGCGCCGCTGATCGAGAAGGTGGTGGCGGGAGAACGCTGCGTCTCTCTCGAAGCGGCCGTTCAGCGAGCGGCAGCGCTGGCGAAACCCGGTGAAGCGGTCCTGCTTTCCCCGGCGTGCGCGAGCTTCGACATGTTCCGCGACTATCGCCACCGCGGCGAGGTGTTCGCGACGGCGGTGCAGAGGCTCGCGCCGGCTACCAAAGGGCCTTCTTCGTGAGCCAGACCTACGTCTTCGCGCGCAACGCGCCGAGCGCCGAATACGACCGCTCGGCGACCTGGGCCGCGCTGCTCCTCGCCGCGATCGGGCTGGTCATGGTGTACTCGGCGTCGATCGCGACCGCGGAAGCGAGCCGCTACACCGCGAACAACGCCACGTGGTTCCTGATGCGCCACGCTGCGTATCTCGGGCTGGCGCTCGCGGCGGCGATCACCGTGTTCCTCGTCCCGGCGCGCCTCTGGCAGAAGGCGGCGGCGTGGCTGTTCGTCGCCGGCGTTGCCGGTCTCGCGCTGGTGCTCGTGCCGGGGTTCGGGCGCGAAGTGAACGGCGCGCGGCGCTGGCTCGACCTGCCGGGCTTCGGCTTCCAGCCCTCCGAGGCGGTCAAGCTCGCCGTGGTGCTCTATGCGGCGGACTACACCGCGCGCAAGCACGCGGTGCTGAAAAGCTTTCGGCGCGGGCTGCTGCCGATGCTCGCGGTGATGCTGCTCGTGTCGTGGCTGCTGCTGCGCGAGCCGGACTTCGGCGCGCTGGTGGTGATCGCCGTCATCGCGTTCTCGATCCTGTTTCTCGGCGGCATGAACGGCCGGCATTTCGCCGCGCTGCTGGGCATGCTGGCGGCGGGCTTCGCGCTGCTCGTGGTGTTCTCGCCCTACCGCATGCAGCGCATCTTCGGCTTCATGGACCCGTGGTCCGACCCTTTCGGCAAGGGCTACCAGCTGTCGCACGCGCTGATCGCATTCGGCAGGGGCGAGTGGCTCGGCGTAGGGCTCGGCGCGAGCGTGGAGAAGCTGCACTACCTGCCGGAGGCGCACACCGACTTCCTGCTCGCGGTGATCGCCGAGGAGCTCGGGCTCGCCGGCGTCGCGCTGGTCATCGTGCTTTTCGCCTGGTTGGTGGTGCGCGCCTTCGCCATCGGGCGGCAGGCCTGCCTGCACGAGCGCCATTTCGCCGCGCTCGCCGCGCAAGGCATCGGCATCTGGTTCGGCTTCCAGGCGCTCATCAACATGGGCGTGAACACGGGCCTGCTTCCGACCAAAGGCCTGACGCTGCCGCTCATGAGCTACGGCGGGTCGGGCCTGCTCGCCAATTTCATCGCGCTCGCGATCCTGCTCCGGATCGACTGGGAAAACCGCCAGCTCACGCGCGGGCTGAATGCATGAAAAGCATCCTCATCATGGCCGGTGGAACCGGCGGCCACATCTTCCCCGGCCTCGCGGTCGCCGAGCAGATGCGCGCGGCCGGATGGGACGTCGTCTGGATGGGCGCGCGGGGCGGCATGGAGGAGCGACTCGTGCCGCGGCACGGCTATCGCACCGCGTGGATCCGCGCCAAGGCGGCGCGCGGCAAGGGGCTGCTGCAGAAGCTGCTGCTGCCCGCGAACCTGCTTTACTCCTTCTGGGAGAGCGCGCGGCACATCCGAGCCGTCAGGCCCTCGGTGGTGCTCGGCCTCGGCGGCTACGTCGCGTTTCCCGGCGGCATGATGGCCTCGCTTCTCAACCGGCCGCTTGCGCTCCACGAGCAGAACGCGATCGCCGGCCTTGCCAACCGAGTGCTCGCGCAGGTGAGCGACAAGGTCATGGTCGCTTTCCCGGACGCGCTGAAGGGCGCCGAATGGACCGGCAACCCGGTGCGGGCCGAGATTGCCGCGATTGCCCCTCCGGAAAAGCGTTTCGAGAGCAGGCACGGGCAAATTCGTATCCTCGTCGTCGGCGGAAGCCTCGGTGCGCAGGCACTGAACGAGGCGCTGCCCAAAGCCATTTCGCTTCTCCCGCAAAAGCCCCGCGTCGTGCACCAGGCCGGCGAAAAGCATCTGGAGAGCTTGCAAGCCAATTACCTCGCCGCGCGAGTGGAGGGGGAACTGGTCGCGTTCATCGACGACATGGCGCGCCGCTACGCCGAGGCCGACCTCGTCATCTGCCGCGCCGGCGCGGTGACCATCGCCGAGCTGTCGGCGGGCGGCATGGCGAGCATCCTGGTGCCGTTCCCGCACGCGGTCGACGACCACCAGACCGCGAACGCGAAATTTCTGTCCGACCGCGGAGCGGCGATCCTGATCCAGCAGCGCGACCTGTCGCCGGAAAAGCTGGCGGCGCTCATCCGCTCCCTCGATCGCGCGAGGCTGCTCGACATGGCGCGGAAGGCGCGCGCGCTCGGAAAACCCGATGCTGCCCGCGTCGTTGCGCAGCGCTGTATGGAGATTGCGAAGTGAAGCACAAGGTCCGCCACATCCATTTCGTCGGTATCGGCGGCTCGGGCATGTCGGGCATCGCGGAGGTGCTTGCCAACCTCGGCTACCAGGTGAGCGGCTCCGACCTTGCCGAGAACACGGCAACGAAACGTCTCGCCTCGCTTGGCGCCAAGATCTCCCTGAACCACAAGCCCCAGCACATCAACGGGGCGGACGCGGTGGTCGTGTCTTCGGCGGTGCAGGCCGACAACCCCGAGGTGATCGCCGCGCGCGAGCGCCGCATCCCGGTGGTGCCGCGCGCGCTGATGCTCGCGGAATTGATGCGCCTGAAGCAGGGCGTCGCGATCGCCGGCACGCACGGCAAGACCACTACGACAAGCCTCGTCGCGAGCGTGCTCGCCGAGGCCGGGCTCGACCCGACGTTCGTCATCGGCGGCCGGCTGAATGCCGCCGGCTCCAACGCCCGCCTCGGCGCCGGGGACTTCATCGTGGTCGAGGCCGACGAATCCGACGCCTCGTTCCTGCATCTGCAGCCGGTGATCGCGGTGGTGACGAACATCGATGCGGACCACATGGACACGTACCAGCAGGACTTCGGCCGCCTGAAGCAGGCGTTCGCGCAATTCCTGCAGAACCTGCCCTTCTACGGCGCTGCCGTGCTGTGCGTGGACGATGCCAACGTGCGCGAGATCCTGCCCGAGGTGACAAAGCCCGTCCTCACCTACGGCACCGGCGAGGACGCATCGGTGCGCGCCGAGGCGATCGAGCATGACGGCGGCCGCATGCGTTTTCGCGCGCTGCGGAAAGGCGCGGCGCCCCTCGACGTGGTGCTGAACCTGCCGGGGCGCCACAACGTCCTGAACGCGCTCGCCGCGATCGCGGTCGGCACCGAGATCGGCGTCAAGGACGCGTCCATTCAGAAGGCGCTGAAGGAATTCCGCGGCGTCGGCCGCCGCTTCCAGAACTACGGCGAGATCGACGGCAAGTTCACGCTGATCGACGACTACGGCCACCACCCCGCGGAGATGGCAGCCACGCTCGAGGCGGCGCGCGGCGCGTTTCCCGGCCGGCGCATCGTGCTCGCGTTCCAGCCGCATCGGTACACGCGCACCCGCGACCTGTTCGAGGACTTCGTGCGCGTGCTCTCCGGCGTCGACGTGCTGCTGCTCGCGGAGGTCTACGCGGCGGGCGAGGCGCCGATCGTCGCGGCGGATGGCCGCTCGCTCGCGCGCGCGCTGCGGCTTGCGGGCAAGGTGGAGCCGCTCTTCGTCGAGGACATCGCCGCCATGCCCGACACCATCCGGCGCACGGCGCAGGAGGGGGACGTCGTCATTACGATGGGGGCGGGGTCGATCGGCGCGGTCCCTTCACAGTTGATATGAATATGAGCGAGCCAATCCGCTTCCAGAAGCTGCGCGGCGAACTGCGGCGCGACGAGCCGATGGGCCGCCACGTGAGCTGGCGCACCGGTGGCCGCGCCGATCGGTGCTACGCGCCGGCGGACCTGCACGACCTGGGCGCATTCCTGCGCCAGCTTCCGGAAGACGAGCCGCTCCTTTTCGTCGGCCTGGGCTCGAACCTGCTGGTGCGCGACGGCGGTTGGCGCGGCACGGCGATCCTGATGCACGCCGCTTCGCACCGCCCCGAGCTGCGCGACGGCAAGATCTATGCCGAAGCCGGCGTCGCCAGCCCGAAGGTGGCGCGCTTCGCCGCGATGCACGACCTCGAAGGCGCGGAATTCCTCGCCGGCGTTCCCGGCACCGTCGGCGGCGCGCTCGCGATGAACGCGGGGTGCTACGGCGGCGAGACCTGGGACGTGGTCGAGCACGTGGCGACCATCAACCGCCGCGGCAAGATGATCGTGCGCGGGCGCGACGAGTACGACATCGGCTACCGCCACTGCGCCCCGAAGAGCCCGGGCGAAGAGTGGTTTGCCGCCGCCTGGTTCCGCCTCAAGCCCGGTGACGGCGCGACCTCCCGCGCCGTGATGAAGGAGCTGCTCGCCCGACGCATCGCCACGCAGCCGCTGTCGCTGCCGAACGCCGGCAGCGTGTTCCGCAATCCGCCGAAGCACCATGCCGCGCATCTGATCGAAGCGTGCGGCCTGAAGGGCTTCGAGCGCGGCGGGGCGCGCGTATCGGAGAAGCACGCCAACTTCATCGTCAATCCGAAGGGCGCGGCGGCGGCGAGCGATATCGAGTGGCTCATCCGCCACGTCCAGCGCATGGTCTACCAGATGAAGGGCGTCTACCTCGCCACGGAGGTCCGCATCGTGGGGGAAGAAGCCTCATCATGACCTCCCATTTCGGCAAGGTTGCGGTGCTGCTGGGGGGCAAGTCGGCCGAGCGCGAGGTCTCGCTCAAGAGCGGAGGCATGGTGCTCGCGGCGCTGCGCAAGAAGGGTGTCGACGCGCACCCGTTCGACCCCAAGGACCGGGACGTTCAGGATCTGGTCAAGGAGCGCTTTGCGCGCGTTTTCATCGCGCTCCACGGGCGCTTCGGCGAGGACGGCACGGTGCAGGGCGTCCTCGAATGGCTCGGCATCCCCTATACCGGCAGCGGCGTGCTCGCCTCGGCGCTTGCGATGGACAAGGTGCGCACCAAGCGCCTGTGGGCGGCGGAGAGGCTGCCGACCGCGCCCTATGAAGTGCTCGCCGGAGACAGCAATCTGAAAGCGGTCGCGAAGAAACTCGGCACGCCGCTTTTCGTCAAGCCGGCGAGCGAAGGCTCGTCGGTCGGAATGACGAAGGTAAAAAAGGCATCAGGCCTGGAGGAGGCATACGCGCTCGCCGTCAATTACGACCCCATCGTCATCGCCGAGAAGTTCATCGACGGTCCGGAGCTCACGGTGGCGATTGTGGCCGACCAGGTGCTGCCCATCATCCGCATCGAGACGCCGCGCGAGTTCTACGACTACGAGGCCAAGTACATCGCGAACGACACGCGCTATCTCATTCCTTGCGGGCTGAGCGACAAGAAAGAAAAGGAGATCCAGGCGCTATGCCTCAAGGCGTTTCGCGCGCTCGGCTGCCGCGGCTGGGGTCGCGTCGACCTGATGCTCGACACGCGCGGACGCCCGTTCCTGCTGGAAGTGAACACCTCGCCCGGGATGACCGATCACTCGCTCGTGCCGATGGCGGCGCGCGCCGTCGGCATGTCCTACGAGGACCTGTGCGTGAAGATCCTGGAGCTTGCGCATGTCGGCTAGGGTGAGCCTTTTCTTCGGAATCCTTGCAGGCCTGCTCATGCTGTCCGCTTGCGCCGGCGCGCTCTACTGGCTGCTCGCTCCCGAGCGCTTCCCGGTCAGCGAGGTCGTGCTCAAGGGCAACCTGAAGCACACCACCGCAGCCGAGATCGAAGCGGCGCTGCCGCGCGCCTCAGGAAATTTCTTCGCCGTCGACCTCGCGAACGCGCGCGCTGGGGTCGAGCGCTTGCCCTGGGCACGCCGCGTCGCAGTGCGCCGCGTGTGGCCGAACCGTTTGGAGGTTTGGGTCGAGGAGCACATCGCGCTGGCGCGCTGGGGCGACGACGCCCTCGTGAACACTCACGGGGAGAGGTTTGTTGCAAAGACCAAGGAGCCCCTGCCTGCCTTCATCGCTCCCGGTGGAACCTCCGCCGAGGTGACGCGCCGTTACCGGCGCTTCGCCGAGATCGTGGCGCCGCTTGGCACCGGAGTCGAGCGCGTGGTGCTCACGCCGCGCCATGCCTGGCAGCTGCGCCTGGGCAACGGCCTGCACCTGATGCTCGGGCGCGACGCCGACCTCGCCGAGGAGCGCCTGAGGAAATTCGTCGCCGCCCATCCGGCGACCCTCGCCCGCGCCGGGAAGAAGCACGAGTACGTCGACCTGCGCTACCCGAACGGCTTCGCGCTGCGCGTGCCGGACTGGAACGGCTGAGAGAGATGCCCAAAGAAAACAAGAACCTCATCGTGGCCCTCGACATCGGAACTTCCAAAGTGGCATGCCTCGTCGGCGAGCTCGGCGCCGACGGCGCGCTCGCCATGCTCGGCATGGGCAGCCACGAGTCGCGCGGCCTGAAGAAGGGCGTGGTGGTGAACATCGAGGCCACCGTGGCCGCGATCCAGCGCGCGCTCGAGGAGGCGGAATTGATGGCGGACTGCAAGATCGCCTCGGCCTTCGTCGGCATCGCCGGCAACCATATCCGCAGCTTCAACTCGACCGGCATGGTGGCGGTGAAGGACCGCGAGGTGAGCGCGCTCGACGTCAACCGCGCGCTCGACACCGCGCGCGCGGTGAACATCCCGACCGATCAGCAGATCCTGCACGTGCTGCGCCAGGAATTCATCATCGACGGCCAGGAGGACGTGCGCGAGCCGATCGGCATGTCGGGCGTGCGCCTCGAAGTGAAGGTGCACATCGTCACCGGCGCGGTGTCGGCGGCGCAGAACATCGTGAAGTGCGTGCGCCGCTGCGGCCTGGAGGTGAGCGACCTGATCCTGCAGCCGCTCGCGTCCTCGCGCGCGGTGCTGTCCGAGGACGAGAAGGACCTCGGCGTGTGCCTGCTCGACATCGGCGGCGGCACCACCGACATCGCGGTGTTCACCCACGGCGCGATCCGCCATACCGCGGTGATCCCGATCGCGGGCGACCAGATCACCAACGACATCGCGATGGCGCTGCGCACGCCGACCGCCGACGCCGAGAACATCAAGATCCGCCACGGCGTCGCGCTGCGCAACCTCGCCGACCCGGGCGAGAGCATCGAGGTGCCGGGCATCGGCGAGCGCGCGCCGCGCTCGATGTCGCGCCAGACGCTCGCCGAGGTGATCGAGCCGCGCGTCGAGGAGCTCTATTCGCTGGTGCAGCAGGTGCTGCGCGAGTCCGGGTTCGAGGAGCTCCTGTCGAGCGGCGTGGTGCTCACCGGCGGCTCGGCGGTGATGCAGGGCATGGTCGAGCTCGGCGAGGAAATCTTCCACATGCCGGTGCGCGTCGGCATCCCGCGCTACGCCGGCGCGCTGGCGGAAGTGCTGCGCACGCCGCGCCACGCCACCGGCGTGGGGCTGCTGTACGAGGGCATGGCACAGATGGAGCAGGGCAAGCTTTCGCGCCAGAGCGGCTCGGTCAAGGCCGTTCTGGGGCGCATGCGGGAGTGGTTTCAACGCAATTTCTAAGTACTCAACAACAGGCAAGGAGACGACGACATGTTCGAGATAGTCGATAGTCAAGCCACCGGACCGGTGATCAAGGTCATCGGGGTGGGTGGGGCTGGCGGCAACGCCATCAACCACATGATCGAGACCGGCGTGCAAGGCGTGGAGTTCATCGCCGTGAACACCGACGCGCAGGTGCTCGCGCGCAACAAGGCGCGCAACCAGCTGCAGCTCGGCTCGAGCGGCCTGGGCGCGGGCGCAAAGCCCGAAGAGGCGCGCACGGTGGCGCTCGCCGAGCGCGAGCGCATCGAAGAAGCGGTCGCCGGCTCGCACATGGTGTTCATCACCGCGGGCATGGGCGGCGGCACCGGGACCGGCGCGGCGCCGGTGATCGCCGAGGTCGCGCGCGGCCTGGGCATCCTCACGGTGGCGGTGGTCACCAAGCCGTTCACCTTCGAGGGTTCCAAGCGGATGAAGATCGCCGAAGCCGGCATCGAAGCGCTGCAGCCGCATGTCGACTCGTTGATCGTGATCCTCAACGACAAGCTCGAAGAGGTGATGGGCGAGGACGTGACGCAGGAGGATGCGTTCCGCGCCGCCGACGACGTGCTGAACAACGCCGTCGCCGGCATCGCCGAGATCATCAACCTGCCGGGCCTGGTCAACGTGGACTTCCAGGACGTGAAGACGGTGATGTCGGAGCAGGGCATGGCGATGATGGGGTCGGCCTCGGCGAGCGGCATCGACCGCGCGCGCATCGCCGCCGAGCAGGCGATCGCCTGCCCGCTGCTCGAGGGCGTGAACCTCGCCGGCGCCCGCGGCGTGCTGGTCAACATCACGGCTTCGCGGCCGAGCCTCAAGCTGCGCGAGACGAAGGAGGTGATGAACATCATCCGCACCTTCGCCGCGGAAGACGCCACCATCATCTACGGCGGCGTCTACGACGACGCGCTGGCGGAGGACCTGCGCGTCACCGTCGTCGCGACCGGCCTCGGCCTGGCGCAGGCGGCGCGGCAGCCGAAACCGCAGCTCGTGCTCAACAACGTTGCCGCGCAGAAGACCGGGACCGACAACGCGCACGGCCCAGTCGACTACCAGCAGCTCGACCAGGTCCCGGCGGTCATCCGGCGCAATCGCGCCTCGACGGTGGAGGCGCTGCAGCAGAGCGGCGTCGATAAGTACGACATTCCGGCGTTTCTCAGGAAGCAGGCGGACTAGCGCCCGCTCGTAGCAAAGCTGCCGCCTCCCAACCTTGCCGGGGGCGGCAGCTATTTCCTGCGCTTCGGGGCTACTTGACCATCGTCGCGACCGGCTTGCCCTTCTCGTGGACGTAGGTGGCGAGCACCACCGCCTTGTCGCTGCCGGTGTTCCTGCCCTCGTGCACGATGCCGGCGGGCACCAGGAACCCCTCGCCCGCCTTCACGATTCTCGGCGGCTGGCCTTCGACGATGAGCTCGATCGTGCCCTCGACCACGTAGCCGATCTCCTCGCCCGCGTGCGTGTGCTTGGGAACCAACGCGCCAGGAGCGAACTCGACCCGCGCCACCACCGCCTGGCGGCCCGGCAGGCTGCCTAGATCCTGCTCCTGCACCGGCGTGCGCGTAATGCCTGGCAACTGCGCGTACGCCGTTACCGCTGCGAGCGCAGCCAGCCCCGCCCCCACCATCCATTTGGCGCTCTTCATCGCTTCCTCCCCTCGGTTAAAAGGCGCCTTCAGTCTACGGTAACGCGCGGCGCCATTGCCTGACGAGGAATGTCAGCGACGCCGAGCAGGCTCTCCTTGTGTGCCGCGGGGCGGAAAAAACGTGGCGGTGAGCTAGCGGACTGCCGCAGTGCGCTTGCCCGCCTCGTCGTTGCGCGCGGCGTGGACGCGCTCCCATTCCTTGGCGGCGTCGACCAGCGCGTCGAAGGCGCCGGCGTGCTTGAGCAGCGCCTCCTTCACCGGGCCTTCGAGCGGCTGCTCGATGCCGGCGTCGTCGAGCGGCATGCTGTCGCGCCGCAGGGCCTTGATGACGCGCTTGATTTCGCCGGCGGCATGCGCCGGCGTCTGCAGCAGCACCAGGCGCTTCATGTCGTGCTTGTTGTCGGGGTCATGGCAGGAGCTGCACTGGCCTTCGCGCAGTCCGATCGCCAGCTTGCGATAGGCGCCGTCGAGCTTGTGCAGGTAGGGATTGTCGGGGCTGAACAGGCCGTCGAACAGCGTCGCCTGCGGCTGCACCCGGCCGGCGGCGTCGGTCCACATCCACTTGCCGTCGAACTCGTGCTTCACCGGAGCGGAAAGGCTGATCGGCGCCGTGGTCCCGTGGTCGGTGAACTGGCCGTACCGGATAGTGACGCTCTTCGGATCGATCCACAGCAGCAGGTTGTTGGCAGCCTGGTAGGTGCTCCACTTCGCGTCTGAATGCCAGAACGGATACGGGAACTGGCCGGGCTGCAGGCGGTTGCGGAACCCGGCTTCCAGGCGCACGACGAACAGGTTCTCGCGCTCGTCGAACGCGATCGTGTGCTTGCCGTTGAACATGAAAAGCGGGATGTACATCCCGGTGAGCACGTCGGGCGCGAACTGGGTGAGATGTGTCTCCTTGAGCGCAGCGCCGGGCTTCACCCGGCCCCAGATCACGATCGAGTGCATGTTGCGCTTGAGCGGCGAGCCGTCGAACAGCGCCTGGCGGCAACGATCGAACGCCGCCTGGTCGCCGGGCTGCGCCAGCGGGCAGACGCGCGCGAGATCCGCGGCGATCTCGGCCGCGATGCGCTTCACCGCCGGCAGCGACGCGTTCGCGTCGAGAGCGCCGGGCGCCGCGAAGGCTGGCGCGGCGCAGGCCAGAAGAAGCGCGGCGCTGAGGGGCAGGACGTTCATTCGCATGACTGCATTCCTTTTTCGTTTGTTGGGACGAACATGCGAAAACCATTCTGCCGAAGGCGCGCCGATGCAATGACAAACCTCTTTATGGACCTGCAAGGGTCGGTCAATGCAAAGGACCGTCAACGCAAGGGACCGTAAGCGGACCAATACAAACTGGATCCAAGAATCAGCGCAGCGCAGAACCGGAGAGTGGCGGAGGAGCTCTTCGCCCGCGGCGCGTTCGCGGCCGAGTCTTACGGCGAGCTGGCGAACGGCCGCGTCTACAAGGCAGGTGCCATGGCAAGTCCGGGCAAGTCCCTACTCGTGATCCTGGCGGTCCTGCTGACGTCGGCCTGCACGTCGATGCAGACCATGTACTTCGGGAGCAGCTACCAGGCCATCGCCAACGCCAACGACCCGCTATTGCTGCGCCACAGTGGCGCGCCGGCCTTCGAACAGACCGGCGACCTAGTGGAAAAATCGCCCGCGATGTGGAACGAGGGCTACGCGCTGCTCGGCTACTCGCAGGTCGTCAGCCCCTTGCTGACGAGCCTCGCGCCCGACTATTCGACCAAGTGGGGCGCGGAGCTCGGCGCCGCCCGCGTGTTGATGGAAACGCCCCGGCCGGGAGAGAGCAACCTGCACTACTACCTCGTCACCTACTGGGGCAGGCTGGATCCGGGTGCCTTCAGTCTCGGCGCGACCCTCCGGGATCTGCCGGAGGAGGTCCTGAAGCTGGTCGGACGCGAGATGAACCTCGTCATGGTCGGCAGCGTGACCCCCGGCACGCCGGCAGCGCGGGCCGGGCTGCGGCAGGGAGACGTGGTGGCCGGCATGGACGGCGAGCGCGTCCCCGACGCTCGCGCGCTCACCGAGCGGATCGCCGCCCGCCGCGGTACGCAGGCCGTTCTCAATGTCCTGCGCCGCGGAGAGGAGATCGACGTGCCGGTGGCGCTGGCTGCGCCGGCCGCGCGCGGCGCCTCGCGTGTCCAGTTCCCGCTCGCTCCCTGGCTCGACACCCCGGCCACGGACTATTCCTCCTTGAGCGCCGCCAACCTCGCGTCGGCGAACATGGCGGCGACGATGAAGCGCGTCGAGCAGGATCGCAAGGCGTACGAGGAGCGCTCCCGTGCGCAGCTGCAGCGCGACATCGCCGCGCTGGACGCCCGGCTGGACGCGCGCCAGGCGGCGTCACAGGACACCAGCCGCCGGGGAGGGAGCAAGCCGAGGCCTCAACTTCAGCAAGGGTATCCCACCGTCGTGAACTCGCCGGAGCACTATAGGAAGCTAATGGAAGCGGGCTCGGCAGCGACGTTGAGGAACATCGATGGGCTCGTCCAAATGCGTCAGTTGTTCGGGGAGCTGAGACCCGCCGATCCGAAAATGTTCGGCGGCAAGTAGAGCCAAGCGTCAGGCCGGGGTTACCCCACCTTGCCGGGGGTGACCCCGGATCCTCGGCTGTGTCATGATTCCTTCCATGGCGGAATCGGCTCCTTCGGGTGAAGCGCTGTTTGGCGCGATGTTCGAGCAGGCGGCGGTCGCGATCGCCCTGTTTTCGATCGGCGGACGCTTTCTGCGCGCGAACCCGGCGATGTGCCGCCTGCTCGGCTACACCGAGCACGAGCTGCAGCAGAAGACGCATCTCGACGTGATCCACGCAGACGATCTCGAAGCCGCCGCCGTGGCGCGCGCCCAGGTGATCTCCGGAAGGATGAAGCCCAAGGTCGCCGAGCGGCGCTACGTCCACAAGGACGGCTCCACCATCTGGGTGCAGATGAACGGCCTGGTGGTGCGGGACGAGTCCGGCGCGCCGGAATGCACCGTGCTGGTGGCGAGCGACATCTCCGCCCTCAAGCGCTCGGTGCGCAAGAGCAAGCAGCGCTTCCGCCGCATGGTCGAGATGAGCTCGGACTGGTACTGGATGCAGGACGACCAGTTCCGCTTCATCGAGGTGTCGGGACTCGAGCCGGAGCTCGACAGCGATGTCGTCATCGGCAAGACGCGCTGGGAGATCCCCGGCCTCGGCGCGCTGCCCGAGAAGGTCTGGGAGCAGCACCGCGCCAAGCTCGAGCGCCACGAGTCGTTCACCGATTTCGTGTTCCTGCGCTACAACAAGTCCGGCGAGCTGCGCTACCTCTCGGTGAGCGGCGAGCCGCTGTTCGACGAGAAAGGCAAGTTCATCGGCTACCACGGCGTGGGCAAGGACATCACCGAGCGCGCCCGCGACCAGAAGGCGCTCGAGGACAGCGAGCGGCGCTACCGCGCCCTGTTCGACGTGCATCCGCAGCCGATGTGGGTGGTCGACGCCAACACGTTCGCGTTCCTCGCGGTGAACGGCGCCGCGATGCGGCTGTACGGCTATTCCAAGGAAGAGTTTCTCACGCTCACCGCCGACCAGATCCGCCCCGAGGAGGACGTCGACGACCTGCGCCGCGCCTTCGCCGACTGGAGCAACAACTACAGCCAGCGCATTTGGCGGCACAAGAAGAAGAGCGGCGAGGTGATCCCGGTGCGGGTGACCTCGTTCAACCTCGAGTTCGCCGGGCGCCGCGCGCGCCTCGGCGTGATCGAGGATCTGAGCGAGCGCCTGCTGGCCGAAGAGCGCGCCAAGCAGAGCGAGCAGCGTTATCGCGCGTTGCTCAAGGAGCGCGGCGGCGGCGATACCTGAGGCTTGCTAGACTCTCCCTAATGCTGCGCCAGCGCACCCTGAAGTCCCTGATCCGCGCCTCCGGCGTCGGCCTTCATACCGGCCAGAAAGTCCGCATAGTGCTGCGGCCTGCGCCGCCCGACACCGGGGTCGTGTTCCGGCGCATCGACCTGCCCTCGCCGGTGGACATCCCGGCGCGCGCCGAGCTGGTCGGCGAAGCCCGCCTCGCTTCCACGCTGGTCAAGGACGGCGTGAAGGTCTACACCGTCGAGCACCTGATGTCGGCGCTCTCCGGGCTGGGCGTGGACAATGTTTTCGTCGACCTCGACGCGCCCGAGCTGCCGATCATGGACGGCAGCGCTTCGCCGTTCGTGCTGCTCCTGCAGCAGGCGGGCCTCGAGGAGCAGGCAGCCCCGAAGCGGTTCCTGCGGGTCAAGAAATCCGTCGAAGTGCGCGACGGCGACAAGTGGGCGCGGCTCGAGCCTTACCAAGGCTTCAAGCTCTCGTTCTCGATCGAGTTCCGCCATCCGATGATCGAGCGCAGCACCCAGTCGGTGACGGTGGATTTCGCCGAGTCCTCCTACCTCAAGGAGATCGCGCGCGCGCGCACCTTCGGCTTCATGCACGAGGTGGAGGATCTGAAGGACAGCGGGTTCGCGCTCGGCGGCGGCCTCGAGAACGCCGTCGTGCTCGACGAGCAGGGCGTGCTGAACAGCGACGGCCTGCGCTTCGCCGACGAGTTCATCCGCCACAAGCTGCTCGACGCGATCGGCGACCTGTACCTTGCCGGGCGGCCGCTGCTCGGCGCATTCACCGCGCACAAGTCCGGCCACGGCCTCAACAACAAGCTGGTGCGCGCCGCGCTCGCCGATGCCGGGGCGCTCGAGACCGTGGTGTTCGAGCGCGCCGAAGAGGCGCCGGCGGGCGTGGCCCGTCTGTCTACGCAGCTAGGCTAGGTGTTCGCAGTCCTGCGGGTCGCGGTCGTGCTGGTCGCGATCGTGCTCGGCGTCAGCATGCTCGCCTGGCTGCTCACCGGTGACCCGCGCTGGCGCCGGATCACCTGGGTGGTCTTCAAGTACGCCGTTTTCGCGCTGTTGGCGATCCTGGTCCTGTTTGCCGGGGAGGCCCTCCTGGAGTAGCCCCATGGTGCACAAGCAGGGCGCGTAATGCCTCGCGCGCCGGGGAGTTGCGCATCGTTTTGTAAAGGCTACTCAGCCTATCGAGCGCAGGTGTGGAAAAGTAAACACTTTTTTGCGGTGCAGCACCCGTGCGAGGTGATGCGTTTGGTTGCACCCGTATGGAAACTGAATTAACCTGCAAGCGCTGTTTTAAAAAGAAATTTGCCAGGGACGGGGCGAGCAGCCGGAGCTTCGCCGCGGCGGCCGGAGAGGCCGCCACCAGCACCAGTTCAGCGTCCCGGCAATTGACAACTCGGGTCTGGCGCGCCAAGTCCGGCGGCAGAAACCCGTCAAGCAGCCCGGCGAGCGCACGCAACTCGTGCGCCTTCGCGAGGACCGGCTGCAGAGTGGCCTCGGCCGCGAGAATTCGGCCGAGCTTGGGCGGGCGCACCATAAGCAGGGAGGGAAGTCGTTGTGCAGATTATCCTGATCTCGGACCGGCTGGCGAGGGCGAGATCAGTCCACATGTCGCTGCGGCACCTCGTCGGCACTGCGTTTGCTGCGCTGCTACTGCTGTTCGTCGCCACCGCCACGCTCTACTGGCTCACGCTGCGCTATGCCGCCGAAGTCCGCCTGCCGGCGCTGCAGCAGCTCGTCGCCGCCGCCCAGGAAGCCGAAGCCGAACGCGAGCGCGTGTTCGTCCAGCAGAACCTCAACTCGATGGCCATGAAGCTCGGCGAGATGCAGGCGCAGCTCACGCGCATGGATGCGCTGGGCGAGCGCCTGTCCGCGCTCGCCGGCATCAAGCCTCAGGAATTCCGCGCCGCCGAGGCGCCCGGCATGGGCGGCGCCGCCCCGACCCAGATGCCGCCGCAGAACCTTTCGCTCGGCGATTTCAGCGAGAAGCTGCTGGTGCTCGCGCGCCAGGTGGAAAGCCGCAACGACATGCTCGGCGTGCTCGAGGCGCAGCTCTTCGAGCAGGCGGTGAAGAAGAAAATGATCCCGACGATGATGCCGGTGAAGGCGTCCTACAACCCCTCGGGCTTCGGCCGGCGCATCGACCCCTTCAACGGGCAGTGGGCGATGCACGAAGGCATCGACTTCATCGCCGACTACGGCGCGCCCATCGTCGCCGCCGCCGGCGGCGTGGTGATCTTTGCCGGGTTTCATCCGCAATACGGCTACATGGTCGACATCGACCACGGCAACGACCTGGTGACGCGCTATGCGCACACCTCGAAAATCATGGTGCGCGAGGGCGATCTCGTGCAGCGCGGACGCAAGATCGGCGAAGTCGGCTCCACCGGGCGCTCGACCGGGCCGCACCTGCACTTCGAGGTGCGCTTCCGGGGCGCGTCGCAGAATCCCGCCAAGTTCCTGGTTCCCGCGACCACCGTCGCCCGCGGCAAGTAAGGTCAAGCTTTTCCAGTAAAATCGGCGGTTTTCGCCGCCACCCGTGGAATTCCTACGCTCGAATCTCGAGGCCCTCTGGCGCCTGCCGGCGCGCATCTTCGGCAGTCGCAATCAGCGGCTGCTCAAGCAGTACTCGCACGCCGTCGTCAGCATCAATGCGTTCGAGCCGGCGCTGGAGAAGCTGTCCGACTCGCAGCTGAAGGAAAAGACGAGTGAGCTGAAAAAGCGGCACGCGGAGGGCGCGACCCTCGACGAGCTCCTGCCCGAGGCTTTCGCCGTGGTGCGCGAGGCCTCCAAGCGCACGCTGCGCATGCGCCACTTCGACGTGCAGATGCTCGGCGGCATGGTCCTGCACAACGGCAAGATCGCGGAGATGAAGACCGGCGAGGGCAAGACGCTCGTCGCCACGCTGCCCGCGTACCTCAACGCACTGACCGGCAAGGGCGTGCACATCGTCACGGTGAACGACTACCTCGCCAACCGCGACGCCGAGTGGATGGGCAAGATCTTCCATTTTCTCGGCCTGACCGTGGGCGTCAACCTGCCGCATATGGAGCCGGAGAAGAAGCGCGCCGCCTACGCCGCCGACATCACCTACGGCACCAACAACGAGTTCGGCTTCGACTACCTGCGCGACAACATGGCGATGCACGTCGAGGAGCGCTTCCAGCGCGGCCTGCACTACGCCATCGTCGACGAGGTCGACTCCATCCTGATCGACGAGGCGCGCACGCCGCTCATCATCTCCGGGCAGGCCGAGGACCGCACCGAAATCTACCTGCGCATGAACGAGGTGGCACCGCTGCTGACGCGGCAGAAGGAAGAGAAGAAGCCCGACCAGCCCGAGCCGCCGGGCGACTTCTACGTCGACGAGAAGAACCACCAGATCCTGCTGTCGGAGGCGGGACACCAGAAGGCCGAGGAGATCCTGGTGCGCAAGGGCCTGCTGCCCGAGGGCGCGAGCCTCTACGAGCCCGCCTACATCAACCTGGTGCACCAGCTCTACGCCGCGCTGCGCGCGCACTATCTTTTCCACCGCGACCAGCATTACGTGGTGCAGAACGACGAGGTGATCATCGTCGACGAGTTCACCGGCCGGCTGATGGTCGGGCGGCGCTGGTCCGACGGCCTGCACCAGGCGGTCGAGGCGAAGGAGAAGGTGCAGATCCAGAACGAGAACCAGACCCTCGCCTCGATCACCTTCCAGAACTACTTCCGCATGTACGGCAAGCTCGCCGGCATGACCGGAACCGCCGACACCGAGGCCTACGAGTTCCAGCAGATCTACGGTCTCGAGGTGGTGGTGGTGCCGACGCACATGAAGATGGTCCGCGCCGACCGCCAGGACCAGGTGTACCGCACCGCCAAGGAGAAGCACCAGGCGGTGATCAACGATATCCGCGACTGCCACGACCGCGGCCAGCCGGTGCTGGTCGGCACCACCTCGATCGAGAACTCGGAGCTGCTCTCCGGGATGCTGCAGAAGGACAAGCTCCCGCACCAGGTGCTGAATGCGAAGCAGCACGCGCGCGAGGCCGAGATCGTGGCGCAGGCGGGCCGCCCGAAGATGGTCACCATCGCCACCAACATGGCCGGCCGCGGCACCGACATCGTGCTCGGCGGCAACGTCGAGAAGCAGTGCGATTTCGTCGAAGCAAATCCAGATCTGGATTTGAATGAAAAACAGCAACGGATCCAGACGCTGCGCGGCGAATGGCAGGCGCTGCACGACCAGGTGGTGAAGGCCGGCGGCCTGCACATCATCGGCACCGAGCGCCACGAGTCGCGCCGCATCGACAACCAGCTGCGCGGCCGCTCGGGGCGCCAGGGCGACCCGGGCAGCTCGCGCTTCTACATGGCGCTCGAGGACCCGCTGCTGCGCATCTTCGCCGGCGAGCGCATCAACCGCATCATGGTGATGCTGAAGATGCCCGAAGGCGAGGCGATCGAGCACGCGATGGTGACGCGCTCGATCGAAAGCGCCCAGCGCAAAGTCGAAGCCCGGAACTTCGATGTCCGCAAGCAGCTCCTCGAGTACGACGACGTTGCCAACGACCAGAGGAAGACGATCTACGCCCTGCGCAACGAGCTGCTCGAGTCCCAGGACGTGTCTCCGCGCATCGCCGACCTGCGCGCCGGGGTGATCGGGGACCTGTTCCGCATCTACGTGCCGGAGGAGAGCGTCGAGGAGCAATGGGACATCGCCGGCCTGGAAAACGCGCTCAAGGCCGAGCTGCAGCTCGAGCTGCCGCTGCGTCAGTGGATGGAAAAGGAGCCCGAGCTGCAGCCCGAGCAGCTCGTCGAGCGCATCGTGGCGAAAGCCGACGAGGCCTACCACCTGAAGGTGCCGTCCGGCGCCGAGAGCTCGTTCCACCAGTACGAGCGCTACGTGGTGCTGCAGATCCTCGACGCGCACTGGCGCGAGCATCTGGCGGCGCTCGACCACCTGCGCCAGGGCATCCACCTGCGCGGCTACGCGCAGAAGAACCCGAAGCAGGAGTACAAGCGCGAGGCGTTCGAGCTGTTCGGCGTGATGGTCGAGGCGGTCAAGCTGGAAGTGGTCAAGACGCTGACCGCGGTCGAGATCCGCGCCAAGGAGGATGTGCCGCAGGCCGACGACAAGCTGCACGTGCAGAACGTGCAGCTGCAGCACGGCGAGCCCGCCGAGGGCGCGGGCGAGGGCGAGGCGCCCGAGGAGAAGAAGGCGCAGCCGAGCGTGCGTCACACGCAGAAGGTCGGCCGCAACGATCCCTGCCCCTGCGGCTCGGGGAAGAAGTACAAGCACTGCCACGGCAAGCTGACCTAGCCGCATGGCGGTCAACCTTCGGGCGCCGAGCCCTGCCGCGCTGCTCGCCGTACGGGGCATTGAGCTGGGCGTCGCCATGGCCGGCATCAAGCAACCCGGGCGCAAGGACCTCCTCGTCATGCGCCTGTCGCCCGGCGCGGCGGTGGCGGGAGTGTTCACGCAAAACAGGTTTTGCGCTGCGCCGGTCGTGCTGGCGCGCAAGCATCTG
>DATBSZ010000136.1:0-43403 GCA_036559525.1 Burkholderiales bacterium | reverse complement strand
AGGGAGGGACTCGAACCCTCATGCCTTGCGGCGTCAGATCCTAAGTCTGGTGCGTCTGCCAATTCCGCCACCTTCGCTAAAGAATCAACGTATTATAGCCGCTGCCTCTGAGATCTTATTCCCTGATGGCGGTCGGCCATTACGAGAACTTCCCCGTCGCCTCGCTGCTCTTGCCCGCGCCGCTGCGCGAGCCAATCGAGATCATTTACCGCTTCGCGCGCAGCGCCGACGACTTCGCCGACGAAGGCGACGATCCCCCCGAATTACGCCTCCGGAAGTTAAACGACTACCGCAGGCAGCTGGAAACGCCCGAGGATCCGCTCCTTCGGGATGTCGCAAAAATCATTCGCGAACATGAGCTTCCGGTCGAGCTGTTCGCCGACCTGCTGGATGCGTTCTCGCAGGACGTGACGAAGAAGCGCTATGCAAATTTTGCCGACGTCCTGGATTACTGCCGGCGTTCGGCGAATCCGGTGGGCCGGCTGCTGCTGCAGCTTTTCAAACGAACGAGTGATTCAAATTGCCGGGCCTCGGACGCCATCTGCTCGGCCCTGCAGCTCGTCAACTTCTGGCAGGACGTGGACGTCGACTACCTCAACGACGGACGCATTTACCTGCCGCAGGACGAGATGGCGCGCCATGGCGTGACCGAGCGGCACATTTCGCAGAAGATCTGCGACGACGCGTGGCGCAGCCTGATGAAGTTCCAGGTCGAGAGAGCACGAGAGCTGATGCTGTCCGGCAAGAACCTGGGACGCGCCCTGCCCGGCCGCATCGGCCTCGAGATCCGCGCGACCATCCAGGGCGGACTGCGCATCCTGGAGAAGATCGAGCGCGCCCGCTACGACGTATTCCGGCGCCGCCCGACGCTTCGTGCATTCGACTGGCCCTTGCTTCTGATCCGAGCGGTATGACTGACCAGAAATCAGGGACAGACCACGTTTTGAACCTCGCCATAAACGCGTGGGGAAACCGTGGTCTGTCCCCGTTTCTCGCATGACGCCCGACCAATACTGCCAGCAGAAGGCCGCTGCCAGCGGGTCGAGCTTCTATTACTCGTTCCTGTTCCTGCCCTCCGAGCGGCGCCGCGCGATTACCGCGCTGTACGCGTTCTGCCGGGAAGTCGACGACGTCGTCGACGAGACCGGCGAGATGCAGATCGCGGCGGCGAAGCTGGCCTGGTGGCGCTCGGAGGTCGCAAACCTCGACGCCGGCAACCCGCAGCACCCGGTGACGAAGGCGCTGGGTGTTTACAAGGAACGATTTTCCATCGATGCAAAGCGCCTGAACGACATCATCGACGGCATGGAGATGGACCTCACGCAGACGCGCTATCTCGACTGGCCCGGCCTCGAGCGCTACTGCTACCGCGTGGCGGGCGTGGTCGGACTGCTCGCCGCCGGCATCTTCGGCTACCGCGACCCGCGCACGCTCGAATACGCGCGCGATCTGGGCATCGCGTTCCAGCTCACCAACATCATCCGCGACGTGGGCGAGGACGCGCGCAAGAACCGCATCTACCTGCCGGCGGCGGATCTCAAGCAGTTCGGCGTCCCGGCAGCCGACATCTTGCAAACGCGCGAGACGCCGGAGTTCAACCGCCTGATGGCGTTCGAGGCCGCGCGCGCTCGCTCGCACTATGAGAAAGCGATGCAAGCCCTCCCCGCGGCCGACCGCAAAGCGCAGCGGCCCGGGCTGATCATGGCGGCGATCTACCGCACGCTGCTGGAGGAGATCGAGCGCGACGGCTTCCGTGTCCTCACGGGAAGAACTTCTCTGACTCCCCTTCGGAAATTCTGGCTCGCCTGGAAAACGTGGGTGACCGCGTAGCCATCGTTGGAGCGGGTTATGCGGGAATGGCCGCGGCGGTCACGCTCGCTGAGCGCGGCGTGCCAATCACGGTGTTCGAGTCCGGTCCGGTGCCCGGTGGCCGTGCGCGCCGCGTGATCTCCCAAGGTCACACGCTCGACAACGGCCAGCACATCTTCGTCGGCGCGTATTCGCAGCTCTTCGGCCTGATGCGCACCGTCGGCGTCCCGCCAGACGCGTTGCTGCGCGTTCCCCTGGAAATCCGCTACGCGAACGGCTTCGCGTTCCGCGCAGCGCCATTCGGGCGGCTGGCGGGCCTGCTGCTCGCCCGCGGGGTGCCCTTCACCGAGCGCCTCGGCACACTTAGGTTCGTCGCGACGCTGCGCCGGCGCAACTGGCGCATGCAGCCCGATATCACGGTCCAGGCGCTGCTCGACGCCCACGGCCAGCGTGGAAGGATGCGCCACTACCTGTGGGCGCCGCTTTGCGTCTCGGCGCTCAATACGCCGCTCGACCAGGCCTCCGCCAACGTCTTCCTCGCCGCGCTGCGCGATACTCTTGCGGGCGACCGCGACGCGAGCGATTTGCTCCTGCCGCGCGTCGACCTGTCGCGGTTGTTTCCCGAGCCTGCAGCCGAGTTCGTTCGCGCGCGCGGCGGCGAGGTGCGCTATGGGACTACCGTAAGGGAACTGGACTCCTTGAAAGCCAGCTTTTCCAATGTCGTCGTGGCCGTCGGGCCACACCAGCTGAAAACTCTGCTGCCGGAAGCGGCGAACGGCTACACCTATCAGCCGATCTATACCTGCTACCTGCAGTATCCGGAAAGCACGCGCCTCGACTTCCCGATGCTCGGCATGGGCGAAGGCCTGGTGCAGTGGGTCTTCGACCGCGGCACGCTGCTCGGCGAGAAAGGCCGGCTCGCCTGCGTGATCAGCGCCCAGGGCGATCACCAGCAGATGACTCACGACGAGCTCGCGGAGACCTGCCATCGCGAGCTGCGGCATGCGCTTCCCGCCTTGCCTTCTCCACTGTGGTCGCAGGTCATCGCCGAAAAGCGCGCGACTATCGCCTGCACGCCCGGCTTGAAGAGACCCGAGATCCAAACCGCGGGAGTATTCCTGGCGGGCGACTACACCGATGCAGAATATCCGCCGACGCTGGAGGCCGCGGTGCGCAGCGGCGTGCGCGCGGCAAGCATGATCCTCAAGGAAAGCTAAGGAGAACTGCGGATGGAACAACGGCAACTCGGCGGCTCGGGCTTCATGGTGCCCGCGCTGACCTTCGGCACCGGCACCTTCGGCGGCGCCAACGAGTTCTTCAAGGCCTGGGGCGCGAGCGACGTCCAAGAGGCCACGCGCCTGATTGATGTTTGTTTGGAAAGTGGTTTGAACATGTTTGACTCGGCCGACGGCTACTCGAATGGAAAGGCGGAGGAGATCCTCGGCCAGGCGATCAAGGGCCGGCGCGACAAAGTGCTCATTTCCACAAAAGGCTCGTTCCGCCGCGGCCCGGGGCCGAACGACGTCGGCTCCTCGCGCCACTATCTGCCTCGCGCGGTCGACGCGAGCCTGCGGCGTCTCGGCACGGATTACATCGACCTCTACCAGCTGCACGCCTTCGACGCTCTCACGCCGGTCGAGGAAGCGCTCGGCGCCCTCGATGATCTGGTGCGTGCGGGCAAGCTCCGCTACATCGGCTGCTCGAACTTCTCCGGCTGGCACCTGATGAAGTCGCTAGCGGTCTCCGAGAAGTACGGCCTTGCGCGCTACGTCGCCCACCAGGCGTACTACTCGCTCATCGGCCGCGACTACGAGTGGGAGCTGATGCCGCTCGCGCTCGATCAGAAGGTCGGCGCGGTGGTCTGGAGTCCCCTCGGATGGGGCCGCCTCACCGGCAAGATCCGCCGCGGCCATCCGCTGCCCAAAGTGAGCCGGCTGCAGAGCCAGCTCGCGATCGACAAAGGGCCGCCGGTGCCGGACGAATATCTCTACCGCGTGGTCGACGCTCTCGATGCGGTGGCGAAGGAAACGGGAAAGACGGTGCCGCAGGTCGCGCTCAACTGGGTGCTCGGCCGGCCGTCGGTGTCCACGGTGATCATCGGCGCGCGCAACGAGGAGCAGCTCAGGCAGAACCTCGGCGCGGTCGGCTGGAAGCTCACCGCGGAGCAAGTCGCGAAGCTCGACGCGACGAGCGCGCAAGTGCCCGCGTATCCGTACTGGCACCAGCGCGGCACGTTCCCGGAAAGAAATCCACCACCAGTGTGACGGCGCGACTACCCCGGTAATACGAATCCGGATCGCGCGTTACGATCCGCCTGGTCATGAACAAGATCGTTCTCCGGAATGCACGTGCGCCAGCGCGGGCGCTGGAGGTCGATGCGCTCGCCGACTCCGCCACGCTCCACGTGTGCATACCGCAGCGCATCTGCGACCAACTGCGCCTGGAGAAGCTTGCGGATCGGGAGGTCCTGCTCGCTGACGGGTCGAAGAAGCTCGTGCCCTACGTCGGCCCGCTCGAAATCCGCTTCGGGAACCGCGCGGCCTTCGTCGGCGCGCTGGTGATGGGCGATCAGGCGCTCGTCGGCTGGATCGCCATGGAAGACATGGATCTCGTGATCCTCCCGCGCACGCGCGAGCTCGAGGTGAACCCCAGCAGTCCGAATATCGCCAGGACGATCGCGACTACAGTTCCCGGAGTAAGCGAACCGCCTGGTCGATACGCTCTACCGCGAGCGTCTCCAGACCGGCGATTTTCGCCTTCGGCAGGTTCGCCTTCGGAACGATCGCTCTTTCGAAGCCGAGCTTCGCCGCCTCCCTGAGCCTCTCCTGTCCGCGGACGGCGGGGCGCACCTCGCCCGCGAGGCCGATCTCGCCGAACACCGCGACCCTGGACGAGATGGGCTTGTCGGAAAACGAAGACACCACCGCGAGGCAGACGGCGAGGTCGGCGGCCGGCTCGCCGATGCGCACGCCGCCGACCGCGTTCACGAAGACGTCCTGCTCCCAGGTGGCGATGCCCGCGTGCCGGTGCAGCACCGCGAGCAGCATGGCCAGGCGGTTCGCCTCGAGGCCGACCGAGAGCCGGCGCGCGTTCGGCGTGTGCGCCGGATCGACCAGCGCCTGGATCTCGACCAGCAACGGCCGCGTGCCCTCGAGCGTGGCGAGCACGCAGGACCCCGCAACGGGTTTGTCATGGTCAGACAAGAACAATTTGGATGGGTTGCTAACGCCCCTCAGCCCCTTCTCGGTCATGGCGAAGACGCCGAGCTCGTTCACCGCGCCGAAGCGATTCTTCGCCGCGCGCACCAGCCGGAACGACGAGTGCGCATCGCCCTCGAAGTAGAGCACCGTGTCGACGATGTGCTCGAGCACGCGCGGCCCGGCGATCGCGCCTTCCTTGGTGACGTGGCCGACCAGAAACAGCGCCGTACCGGCGCGCTTGGCGTGGCGCGTGAGCTGAGCGGCGCATTCGCGCACCTGTGCCACCGAGCCCGGCGCCGACTGCAGGCTCTCCGACCAGAGCGTCTGGATCGAATCGATCACCGCCACGCGCGGCCGCGCCGCCTCGAGCGCGCCGAGCACGCGCTCGAGCTGCGTCTCGGCGGCGATGCGGACGTTCGCGGCTTCGAGGCCGAGGCGCCGCGCGCGCAGCGCCACCTGCTCTACCGATTCTTCTCCGGTCACGTAGATCAGCGCTCCGGTGCCGGCCATGCTGGTCAAGGCCTGAAGAAGCAGGGTCGACTTGCCGATCCCCGGGTCGCCGCCGAGCAGCGCCACCTGCCCCGCCACCAGCCCGCCGCCGAGCGCGCGGTCGAGCTCGCCGATCCCGGTCGGGATGCGCTCGAGGTCCTTGAGCTGAACTTCGGCCAGGCCGACCGTCTCGGGCGCGGACTTCGGCCGGAATCCGGAGCCGCGCTCGGCGATCGACTCGCTCAGCGTCCCCGCGGTGCCGCACGACGGGCAGGAGCCGAACCACTGGAGGGCAGTCGCGCCGCATTCCGAGCACACGTACGCGGTTTTAGGTTTTTTCAAGTCACCTCGACGATGGGCACGCGGGTGCTCAGCTTGCAAAGAAGCTCGTAACTCAGCGTGCCGGCCGCGGCGCCGACTTCGTCGGCCGAGAGCCCCTCGCCCCACAGGGTGACCGGCGTGCCGATGTACGCCCCGGGCAGTCCGGAGAGGTCGACGCTGATCATGTCCATCGATACGCGTCCAACGAGGCGGGTGCGCTTGCCGTTGACCAGCACCGGCGTGCCGGTCGACGCGTGTCGCGGATACCCGTCGGCGTAGCCGCAGGCGACGATGCCGAGCGTCATCTCCCCGACCGCCTCGTACGAAAACCCGTACCCCACGCGCTCGCCCGGCTGCAACTGCTGGACGGCGATGATCTCGGAGCTCAGCGTCATCACCGGTTTCAGGCCGAGCTGCTCGGCGCTCTGGCCGGAGAAGGGAGAGCAGCCGTAGAGCATGATGCCCGGGCGCACCCAGTCGCCGCGCGCTTCCGGGAACCGCAGGAGCGCCGCCGAGTTGGCGAGCGAGCGGCTGTGCACCTCGAAGGACTTGGTCAGCTCGTCGAACCACTCGAGCTGCGCCTGCACGCCGCCGGCGCCGTCGGCGTCGGCGAAGTGCGTCATGAAGGTGACGTTGCGCACCTGCGGGTGCATGCGCACCGAGTTGTAGGCCGGGCCCAGGCTCTCGACGCCGAAGCCCAGGCGATTCATGCCGCTGTTCACCTTGAGATACACGTCGATCTCGCCGGCGAGGGGGCTGCGCCTGAGCAGCTCGACCTGCTCCGGGTTGTGGATCACCGGGGTCAGCGCGTGCTTGGGCAGAAGCTCGAGATCCGCGGCGCTGAAGAACCCCTCGAGCATCAGGATCGGCTGCGCCACGCCGGCGGCGCGCAGGCGCAGCGCTTCCTGGAAGTCGAGCACCGCGAAGCCGTCGGCGGCGGCCAGCGCGCGCGCCGCGCGCTCGATGCCGTGGCCATAGGCGTTCGCCTTGACCACCGCCCAGACCTTGGCGCCCGCGGCCCGGCGCCTCGCCACTGTCAAATTATGTGCGAGCGCTGCGGCGGAAATGGTCGCGCGGATCGGCCGGGGCATGGAGGGTTATTGTGCTATAAAGCGCCGCGGCGAAAAAACGCGAAGAAGAGACCTGCCGAGGGGGACAAGGCCTCGATTTGAATTACGGTTTCTACATCATCATGGCGGCGCAGTTCTTCTCGTCGCTCGCCGACAATGCGCTGCTGGTCGCCGCGATCGCGCTGCTGATCCAGGCCGAGGCGCCGTCGTGGCTCACGCCCTACCTCAAGTTCTTTTTCGTCATCTCCTACGTGGCGCTCGCGCCGTTCGTCGGCGCCTTCGCCGACCGCCTGCCCAAGGGGCAGGTGATGCTGATCGCGAACACCATCAAGATCGTGGGCTGCGTGACGATGCTGTGGGGCGTCGACCCGCTCATCGCCTACGCGATCGTCGGCCTGGGCGCCGCCGCGTACTCGCCGGCGAAGTACGGGATCCTGACGGAGTACCTGCCGCACCGGCAGCTCGTGGTGGCGAACGGCTGGATCGAGGGCCTCACCGTGGCGTCGATCATCCTCGGCACCATGCTCGGGGGCCTGTTGATCCACGTGCGCGTGTCCGGCGTCCTGCTGCACTTCGACATGCCGCTCATCGAGACCTCGATCGACACGCCGGCCGAGGCGGCGATCGCGCTCATCGTGGTGGTGTACGCGATCGCGGCGCTCTTCAACCTCGAGGTGCCGAAGACCGGAGTCGTGCTGAAGAAGCTGCCCGCCCATCCGCTCGACACGCTCAAGGATTTCTGGCGCTGCGTCGGCCATCTGTGGCGCGATCGCCTCGGGCAGATCTCGCTCGCGGTGACGACGCTGTTCTGGGGTGCGGGCGCGACCCTGCAGTTCATCCTCATCGAGTGGGCGCGCGCCGCGCTCGGCTTCGACCTTTCCAAGGCGGCGATCCTGCAGGGCGTCACCGCATTCGGCATCGCGCTCGGCGCGGTGCTCGCCTCGCTCTGGGTGGCGCTCGACCGCTCGGTGCGCGTGATCCCGCTCGGCATCGCGATGGGGCTGATCGTCCTCGTGATGATCGTGGTCAAGCAAGTCTGGCTCGCGGTGGCGCTGATGGTGGTGGTCGGCGCGCTCGCCGGCTTCTTCGTGGTGCCGATGAACGCGCTCCTCCAGCACCGCGGCCACCACCTGGTCGGCGCGGGACGCTCCATCGCGGTGCAGAACTTCAACGAAAACAGCTCGATCCTGGTGATGATTGCGCTCTACTCGCTGCTGCTGAGCGTCGGCTATTCGATCTATACCGTGGTGCTGATCTTCGGCCTGTTCGTCGCCGGCACCATGACCGTGGTGCAGATCTGGTACCTGCGCAACCGCCGCCGCCACCGCGAGGAAATCGACCGCCTGCTCGCTTTCGCGCGCGCCGAAGACCCGCACAAGCCGGGAAAATAAGTCCGGAATAAAGTCGCCCGGCCGGCTGTTCCGCGGGTTGAGGAGTTCCCATGAAGCAGGTTCTGGCTTTGCCTGTCCTCTTGATTTCCCTTGCGGCTGAGGCCCAGCCTCAGCGCGGCCTGTGGGGAAGGGGGACGTAACCGCTCTCAGGGACAGCCACGCTCGCGCAAGGCCGGCCCCCGCTCCCCGAAGCTGCGCGCTGGCCCGAAAGGTGGCTTGTCCCTCTTTTCTTCATAGCCCCGTCATCGTCCTGCGCGCGAACACGAGGTCTTGCCAGGCCTTCGCCTTGTCCTCGAGGGTCCTGAGCAGATAGGCGGGGTGATAGGTGACGATGAGCGGCACGCCGGCGTAGCGATGCACGCGCCCGCGCAGGCTCGCGATGGAGGAGTCGCTCTCGAGCAGGGTCTGCGCCGCGAAGCGCCCCATCGCCACGATCAGCTTGGGCCGGATGAGTTCGATCTGCTTCAGCAAGTGCGGCGAGCATTGCGCGACCTCTTCCGGCGTCGGGTTGCGGTTCCCCGGCGGCCGGCACTTGAGCACGTTGGCGATGTAGACGTTCTTGCGCCGCGACAGGCCGATCGCGGCGAGCATGTTGTCGAGGAGCTTCCCCGCCTGGCCGACGAACGGGTCGCCCAGCCGGTCCTCCTCGGCGCCGGGCGCCTCGCCGATCAGCATCCACTCGGCGCTCTCGTCGCCCACCCCGAACACCGTCTGCGTGCGGCTCTTGTGCAGGCCGCACTTCGTGCAACCGGAGACGGCGGCTTTCAGGGGAATCCATTCGTCGATGGATTTCCTTTCTTCGATGGATTTCTCTTCTTTCAAGCGCCAGACGGGCTTGATGCCCATCTCGGCCAGGACCTCGGCGCGCCGGCTCACGCGAGCGGCAGGGTGAGAACCAGCGCGTCCTCGCGGCCCGCGTGCGCCGGATAGTAGCCGCGGCGCACCGCGATCTTGCGGAAGCCAAAGCGCGTATAGAGCGCCTGCGCGGCGCGGTTGCTCGGCCGCACCTCGAGGAACAGGCTGTTCGCGCCGAGATTGCGCGCGAGCGCCATGGCTTCGCGGAGAAGGCCGCTACCGTGGCCGGCGCGCTGGCGCACGGCGGTGATGGAAAGGTTGAGCAGGTGCGCCTCCCCGGCGGCGACCATCAGCACGAAATAGCCGAGCAGCTCCCCGCCGAGCCTCAGCACGCGGCACTCGTAGCCTGCGCGCAGCGAGTCTCCGAAATTGCCGCGCGTCCACGGGTGGCTATAGATGGCGCTTTCGATCGCCATCACCTCTTCGAGGTCGCGCTCGCGCATGAGCGAAAGCTCCGGAACGTTCTTAAGAACGGCGCTCAAGCTCGTCCTTGGTGAAAGCGACCTTGTCGCGCACGTAGACCGGTGCGGCAAGCGCCGCGTCCACGCCTTCTCCGGCGGCGAGGCGCGGCGCCGCGAGCTGCGCCACCGCAACGGCGGTGGGATGGATCACAGGTTTCATGACCGAGACTTTAGCCTTCAACGCTTCGCCGTAGACCTCGAAGCCGTTCCCGCAGCCCACCCACCCTTCTCCCGGCGGGCGCGGCGCAGACTGCGGCGCGACGCACTGCGCGGCGATCACCTCGTGCCAGCGTCCGGCGCGCTTTTCAAGCGCCGCATAATACACTTCGCGCATCCGGGCATCGATGCAGGCCACGACCCGCGCGGCGCCGGATTCCTGCGCCAGCGCCTCGAGCGAAGAGATGCCGATGACCGGCAGGCCGCGCGCGAAGGCGAGGCCCTGCGCCAGCGCGCAAGCGATGCGCAGCCCGGTGAATGCCCCGGGGCCGGCGCCGAAGGCCACCGCGTCCAGCTTGTCTTTTCCCAGAAGCGTTTCCAGCATGGGCAGCGCGAGCTCCGAATGCCGGTGGCCGGCGCGCCGCTCGAGCGCGGCGATCTCGCCGTCGCGCCAGACGGCGAGCGAGCACCACTCGGTCGAGGTCTCGATCGCCGCGAACCGCATGCGGCGATTCTATATACTGGGGCGCATGAAAGAACATTCGATTGCGGTGATCCCGGGCGACGGGATCGGGCGCGAAGTCATGCCCGAGGGCGTGCGCGCGCTCGAGGCGGTGGGCGCAAGGCACGGGCTGCGCTTCAAGTGGCAGGAGTTTCCCTGGAGCTGCGACTGGTACAAGGCGCACGGCAAGATGTGCCCCGACGACGCCCCCGACATCCTGCGGCGCTTCGACGCGATCTATTTCGGCGCCGCCGGCAATTCGGCGATCGTCCCCGACCACATCTCGGCGTGGGGCCTGCTGATCAACTTTCGCCGCTGGTTCGACCTCTACGTGAATCTTCGGCCGGTGCGCCTGTTCGAAGGCCTGCCCTGCCCGCTCGCCGGCCGCAAGCCCGGCGACATCGACTACGTCGTGGTCCGCGAGAACACGGAGGGGGAGTACGGAAACGTGGGGGGTAGGATTTTTGAAGGAACTGCATCCGAAGCCGTGATGCAGCAATCCGTGTTCACGCGCAAGGGAATCGACCGCATCATGAAGTACTCGTTCGAGCTCGCCCGCACGCGCAAGAAGCATCTCACCTCGTGCACCAAGTCGAACGGCATCACCATCACCATGCCGTACTGGGACGAGCGCTTCGCCGAGATGAAGAAGAAATATCCGGACGTGAGGAGCGACCAGTACCACGTCGACGGCCTGAGCATCCAGATGGTGCTCAACCCGGACCGCTTCGACGTCATCGTCGCCTCCAACCTGTTCGGCGACATCCTGTCGGATCTTGGGCCGGCGACCGCCGGCACCATCGGCATCGCCGCCTCCGGCAACATCAATCCCGAGCGCACCGCGCCGTCGATCTTCGAGCCGGTGCACGGCTCGGCGCCCGACATCGCGGGCAAGAAGATCGCCAACCCGATCGGCGCGATCTGGTCGGGCGCGCTGATGCTCGAGCACCTCGGCCACGCCGAGGCCGCCGCCGACCTCGTGCGCAGCATCGAGCGCGTGATCGTCGACGGCCCGCGCACGCCGGACATGAAAGGCAAGGCCTCGACTTCCGAGGTCGGCGCCGCAGTCGCGGAGGCGGTTCGCAGCGCCTCGCCCGTCGCCGCCTAGCTCACCTCAAGCGGTAGATCCCGCCGCCGTAGTCGACGATAAATAGCTCGCCGGCGACATCTTCACCGAACGAGGCGATGTTGAGCCCGGTTGGAAATCCGGCACGCATCACCCTGGTCGGCGATGTTTCGCCGGCAATGTGCCACAGGCTGCCGGTCACGAAGTCCCCGAATACGTAACGACCCGGCAGGTCCGCGATCGCGCTGCCGCGATAGACGTAGCCGCCCGTAACCGAACTGCCTTCGGTGCGGCCATATTCGGCGACCGGCGGCAGCAGGCCCTGCTCCGAGCCGCAAGCAAGTCCGGTCGGGCGCGTGCCCTCGCGGCATCGCCAGCCGTAGTTGCCGCCGAGCGTCACGCGATCGATCTCTTCGAGCGCGCCCTGGCCGACATCGCCCACCCACAACGCACCGGTTCTCCGGTCGAAGCTCCAGCGCCACGGATTGCGGAATCCCGACGCGTAGATCTCCGGGCAAGGCAGCGTCCCGGTGCCACCCATTCCGCACGGGGGATTGGCGGCGAACGGGTTGCCGGGCGGGATGGAGTAGATTCCCGGCGTCACGCTGATGCGAAGCATCTTGCCCAGAAGCGTAGTCATCAGCTGACCGTTGCCAATCGCGCCGTGCTGGTCATCCCCGCCGCCACCGTCACCGATGCCGATATACAAGAACCCGTCGGGGCCGAAGGCGATCTGCCCACCGTTGTGGTTGGTCTCCGGCTGGCCGATGCTCAGCAGCACGATCTCCGAGCCAGGGTCGAGGTCGCCGCTGACATCCAGGCGGAATTCGGAGATACGTGAAACACGGATTCCCGCAGTTTCATTGGTATACGACAGATAGACGCGCGGATTCGCCGGGAAATTCGGGTGGAAGGCCATGCCGAGGAGCCCCATTTCGCCGCCCGAGGTCACCCGCGCGCTGATGTCGACGAAGGTATCGAACACAGCGGCCTGCGAAATGTTGGCGAACACGCGCACGCGCCCGGCCTGCTCCACCACAAACCAACGCGTGCCGTCGGCAGGCGCCTGGAGCAGCGCCACCGGCTGGGCAAAGCTCAGCGCCGGAAATACCCGCTGCGCGGTGAGCACTGGCGGCTCCCCCGGCGGCGCCCCAGTGGAGGAATCGCCGCTCGGACCGCAGGCGGCGAGCAGCACCGCGCCGCCGAGCAACGCTGCAAGATAAGATCCGGTTGCGCCCTGGCTTCTCATCGCGATACGTGAACACCTACAGAATCGCCGCCATTCCTGGAGACGGCATCGGAAACGAGGTCATTCCCGCGGGCATGGAGGTCTTGCAGGCGCTTTCCTCGAAGGAAAAGTTCCGGATTGACGCCAAGGTATTCGATTGGAGCTCGAAGCGCTATCTCGAAACCGGGAAATACATCCCGCCAGGCGGGCTCGAGCAGCTGAAGAAGTTCGACGCCATCTTCTTTGGCGCGGTCGGCGCGCCCGACGTGCCGGACCATGTCTCGCTCTGGGAGCTGCGGCTGGCGATCTGCCAGGGCTTCGACCAGTACGCGAACGTGAGGCCCTCGCGGCTCCTTCCGGGGATCTCTTCCCCGATGAAGAACGCAGGCGAGATCGATTGGGTCATCGTGCGCGAGAACACCGAAGGCGAGTACTCCGGCTCGGGCGGCCGCGTCCACCAGGGACTACCGGACGAGATCGCCACCGAGACCTCGGTATTCACCCGCAAAGGCGTCGAGCGCGTCCATCGCTTTGCATTCGAGCTGGCGCACAAGCGGCCGCGCAAGCACCTGACGCTGGTCACCAAGTCGAACGCGCAGCGCCACGGCATGGTGCTGTGGGACGAGATCTTCTACGCCGTCGCGAAGGAGTTTCCGGAGGTCAAGACCGACCGCATCCTGGTCGATGCCGCGACGACGCGCATGGTGCTGAAACCTGCCGCGATCGATGTGATGGTGGCTTCCAATCTGCACGCCGACATCCTGTCGGACCTGGCCGCCGCGCTGTCGGGCTCGCTCGGCATCGCGCCGACGGCGAACCTGAACCCCGAGCGCAAGTTTCCGTCGATGTTCGAGCCGATCCACGGCTCGGCGTTCGACATCACCGGCAAGGGCATCGCCAACCCGATCGCCACCTTCTGGACCGCCTCGATGATGCTCGAGCACCTGGGCGAGGCGAAAGCCGCCGCGCGGCTGATGAAGGCGATCGAGGCCGTCACGGCGAAGAAGATCTTCACTCCGGACCTCGGCGGAGCCGCACGCACGCGCGATGTGACTGAGGCGGTGCTTGCAGCACTTTAGATACCTGCCGCTCGCCGGCACCCTGATCCTGTTTGCGATCGTATTCGTATGGCGGCCGTGGCTGCAGCGGCGCCGCCACGGAACGTGGGGCGTTGTGCTTTTCAAGGGAAGCCGCGCGCAGAAAGTACGCGATGGCATGCTGTTCGTGCTGCCGGTGCTGCTCGTAGGCCAGGCGGTCGTTGCGGCCGGAGCGCCGGAATCGCTACCGCTCTCCGAGGCGGACCTGCGGGCGGCGCCAGGCGTCCGCCACGCATTGGGCGCGGTGCTGCTATTCGGCGGATTGATCCTCCAGGCGGCGGCGATGCTCGACCTCGGCGCTTCGTGGCGCATCGGCATCGAAGAGCGCGCCCGGCCGGGGCTGATCACGGGCGGGCTGTACCGGTTCAGCCGCAACCCGATCTTCCTGGCGCTGATCGCGGTTCTCGCCGGCTATACCCTCCTCCTGCCAACGATGCTGTCCGCGCTGATTCTGGTCGGTGCGTGCATCGCGATACGGCAGCAGATCGCCGAGGAGGAAAGCTACCTCCTGCGCACTTACGGCGAGCAGTATCTGCAGTACGCGCGCCGCGTGGGCAGGCTGCTCCCCGGAATCGGGAAGCTCGATTGACATGCCGACCGCGCTGATCACGGGAGCCGGCCGCGGCCTGGGCAAGGAGCTGGCGCGGCAATACGCGGCCGAGGGCTGGAAGGTCATCGGCACCGAGCGCCGCGACATGGACATGACGAATCGGAGGCAGATTCGCGAGTTCGCCGCGCGCCTGAAGGGCGAACCGCTGGATCTGCTGTTCTGCAACGCCGGCATCACCGGCAGGAAGGGCATGGCGCCCGGCAGCTTCGATTTCGAGTCGTGGGAAGAAATCCTGCGGGTGAACGTGCTCGGCGCGGCGGCGGTGGCCGAGGCTCTGCTCGACAACGTGGCGGCGAGCGGCCGCAAGACGATCGCGATGATGTCGAGCCGCCTGGGCTCGATCAGCGAGTCGAGCGGCATGACGCTTCCCTACTCGACGAGCAAGGCGGCGCTCAACATGCTGGTCAAGGGCCTCGCTGCAACGCTCGCCTCGCGGGGCATCGTCGTGGTGGCGCTCAGCCCCGGCTGGGTGCGTACCGACATGGGCGGGCCGCAGGCGCCGCTGACGCCGGAGAAGTCGGTCCAGGGCCTGCGCAAGGTCATCGCGGAGCTGCGCACGGCCGATTCCGGAAAATTCTTCTCGCACGACGGCTCGCAGATTCCCTGGTGAAGAACCTCGTCGCCAAGCTCGAGGTCATCGGCGTGCGCCCGGACGGCGAGCGCGTGCCGCTCATGGCGGAGGTCGGACGGCCGAAGGAAGCGCGCGACGGCCGCTGGGCCTGTGCAATCGCCATCGCGCCGCTCGAAACGCAACCCGAAGACGTGCGCGGCACCGATTCGTTCCATGCCGTGTGGCTCGCCCTCGCCCTGGTGCTCAAGCTGCTCGACAACCTCAAGGATGAGGGTTGGCGGCTGGAGAATGCCGACGGCAGCGAGTTCCCCCTCGAGGACTACAAGGCGGGTCTTGCTTCACGCTGACAGCGCACGCAACCGGCTGATCGGCATCGGCCTGGTCTCGCTGTGCTACCTGCTGTTCTCGCTGCTCGACGGCAGCGCCAAGTGGCTGGTCGGGGGCATGCCCGTGATCATGGTGGTCTGGCTGCGATTCGCCACGCACGCGGTGTTCGCGGGCATCGTGCTCTTCCCGGTCAAAGGCGTTTCCCTGGTCAAGACCACCCATTGGCGGTGGCACATGCTGCGCGCGGCGATGTTCATCGCGATGACCGGCATCAACTTCTGGGCGCTGCAGTACCTGCAGCTCACCGTCACCTCGTCGATCTTCTTCTCCGTGCCGCTCATGATCGCGCTCGCCAGCGCGGCGCTCCTGGGAGAAAAGCTCGACGCCGGGCGATGGATCGCGATCGCCGCCGGGTTCGCCGGCGTGCTCGTCATCGTGCGCCCGTGGGGCGCGGAGTTCCACCCGGCGATGCTCGCCGCCGTGGTCAATGCGATCCTGTACGCCGGATTCCTGATGATGACGCGCCGGCTCGCGGCCTACGATTCGCCCGAGACGATCCAGTACCTGCCCGCGGTCGGCGCGGCGATCGGGCTCGCTCCGTTCGCGCTTGCCTCGTGGGAGTCGCCGAGCGGCTGGCTCGAATGGACCGTGGCCTGCCTGCTCGGCGTGCTGGGCGGCTGCGGCCACTACCTGCTCGCGCTGGCGCACCGCTATGCTCCGTCCAGTGTGATTGCGCCGTTTCTCTATCAGCAGGTGATCTACATGGCGGCGTTCGGCTATCTCGTGTTCGGGGACGTGCCGGGGCCGGGGGTGTGGATCGGCGCGCCGATCGTCATCGCGAGCGGGCTGTATCTCTTCTCGCGAGAGCGAAAATGACCGAGCTCGTCGCGCTGCCGCTCTGGCTCGCCCTCGCGGTCGGGCTGTTCGCGCTGTGGGCGCTGTACGAGCATGTCCTGATCCCGGCGCTGCGCTGGATGCTGGTGCATCCGGCGGACCGGGTGATCGAAGACGTCTCGACCCGGCTGCGCATCGGCATCCGCCCGTTCCAGCGCACCCGGCGCCAGGCCTTGATCCACCGGCTGCTGACCGACCCGAAGGTGCAGGAGGCCGCCGAGCAGTTTGCTCTTGCAAACAAGATCCCCATCGGTACCGCCTTCAAGAAAATCGAGAGCTATGCCCGCGAGATCGTGCCGGCGTTCAATGCCTACCTCTATTTCCGCACCGGCTACTGGCTCGGCCGCCGCGTCGCGCGGCTCCTCTACCGCGTGCGCGTGGGCTACGTCGATGGCCCCGGCCTCGAGCGCATCGACCCCAGCGCGACGGTGGTCTGTGTCATGAACCACCGCTCGAACATGGACTACGTGCTCGCCGGGTTCCTCGCCGCCGACCAGGCTGCGCTGTCCTACGCGGTGGGCGAATGGGCGCGCATCTGGCCGCTGTCGGCGCTGATCCGCGCGATGGGGGCCTACTTCGTGCGGCGCAATTCGCGCGACGAGCTCTACCGTCGCGTGCTGGAGCGCTACATCGCCATGGCGACCGAGGCCGGTGTGCCGCAGGCGGTGTTTCCGGAGGGCGGGCTAACGCGGGACGGCCGCATGCGCGAGCTCAAGCTCGGCGTGCTCGACTACATGCTGCGCGGCTTTCGCCTCGCCGGCGACCGCGACCTGGTGTTCGTGCCGCTCGGGCTCAACTACGACCGGGTGCTGGAAGATCGATCGCTTCTGAAAGAAAAAGGCTCGACGGGTAGAGCGAAGAGCCTCTGGATCACCTTCCGCTTCCTCCTGCATAACGCGTCGCTGATGCTGCGCAGCGAGTGGCACCGCTTCGGCTACGCGTGCGTCAACTTCGGAACGCCGATCTCGATGCGGGAGCGGGGCATCGACTACCAGGCGCTGTCGGGGGAAGAAAGGCGCGCGGCGGTGGCTGCCCTCGGAATCGAGCTGATGCAAGCCGTCGGCCGCATCGTGCCGGTGGTGCCGGTGCCGCTGATCGCAGCCGTGTTCGTTTCGCAGCCGCAACGCGCGCTTTCCGAGCTCGAGCTCAAGGCCGAGGTCGGGCGGCTGCTCGCGCGCCTGCAGGCCGCGGGCGCGCATGTCTACATCCCGCGCGGCGACCTCGACTACGCCCTGAGCGTCGGCCTGCGCATGCTGCGCCTGCGTCGCCTCGTCGAGGAAGAGCAGGGACTATTTCGCGCGCGGCAGGAAGAATTGCCGCTTCTTGCCTACTATGCGAATTCGATCGCACATCTGATCTAGTTGCTGGACGCGCGGATAAACGTCCAGTAGGCTGACTGCGGGGAAGGAAGGGGGCCTGTGGCGAAAGCGGCGAAGAAGCGCGCGCCGGCAGCACGCTCATCCGCACGGCGGCAACCCGCTGCCGCCGCGCCTGCCCCGCATTTTTCCTTCCTCGGCCTCACTTCCGACTGGTACTGGGAGCAGGACGCCGAGCTGCGCTTCACCCGCGTCGAGGTTCGCAAGGACTCGGCCCCCGAGCAGGGCCTAGCGCAGCGCATCCTCGGCAAGAAGCGCTGGGAGACCGGGGTCGAGATCGAAGGCGGCTGGGATGCGCACCGCGCGATGCTCGAAGCGCGCGCGCCGTTCCGCGATGTGCTGATGTGGCGCAACCTGCCCGACGGCGCGCGCCGCTACATCAGCGTCAGCGGCGAGCCGACGTTCGACGCCCGCGGCCGTTTCACCGGCTATCGCGGCATCGGCCGCGACATCACCAAGCAGAAGCGCATCCAGCAGCTCCTCAAGCTCGACCACGCGGTGACGCTGCGCCTCGCCGAGGGGCGGGGCGCGCCGCAGGCGCTGAACGGCGCGCTCGAGGCGATCTGCGACTCGCTGCGCTGGGACAGCTCGCAGCTCTGGACGCCCGACGAGCCGGCCGGCGTGCTGCGCCGCATCTCCCACTGGTCCACGCCCGGCGACGCCGCCGCCGCCCGTTTCGTCGAGGCCTCGGGCGACCTCGCGTTCGCCCCCGGCGAAGGATTGGTCGGCACGGTGTGGCAGGCGGGCGACCCGGTGTGGGTCCCGGATGCAACGAGCGACCCGCGCGCGCTGCGCCGCGCGATCGCGCAGGAGACCGGGTTGCGTGCCGCGGCGATCTTCCCGATCCGCGCCGGCGAGCGCATTGCGGCGGTGCTCGAGTTCACCTCGCGGCGCATCCGCCAGCCCGACAACCGCCTGTGGCAGACGCTGGGCGCGATCGGCACGCAGATCGGCCAGTTCCTCGGCCGCGCCCAGGCCGAGCGCGCGGTGCGCGAGAGCGAAGCGCGCTGGCGCGCGCTGACCCATCTTTCCTCGGACTGGTACTGGGAGCAGGATGCCGAGTTCCGCTTCACGCGGCTCGAAGGGCGGCAGGTGGCCGGCGGCGACCCGGATCTGCAACGCCGCCTGCTCGGGCAGCGCCGCTGGGAAAGCGGCCTGGGCCTCGAGGGTGGCTGGGATGCGCACCGGGCCACGCTCGAGGCGCGCAAGCCGTTCCATGACCTCCTCATGTGGCGCACCATGTCCGACGGCTCGTTGCGCTACGTCGCCGTCAGCGGCGAGGCGGTGTTCAACGCCGACGGCAGCTTTGCCGGATACCGCGGCGTGGGGCGCGACGTCACCGAGGAGAAGCGCGCCGAGCAGATCCTTCGGCTCGAGCACGAGGTCGCGCGCCTGCTCGCCGCCGCCGAGGACGCCGCCGGCGGCCTGCGCAACGTGATCCGGGTGGTGTGCGAAACCGAGGGGTTCGCCTGCGGCCGATACTTCCGCGCGGACCCCGACCTGCTGCGCTTCCAGGACGCGTGGGCCATCGCCGATCCCGCGATCGCGCCGTTCGTCGAGCGCTCGCGCACCTTCGTCTTCCGCCCCGGCGAGGGCCTGACCGGCACGGTGTGGCTGTCCGGCGAGCCGGTCTGGTCGCCCGACATCACGCGCGACCCGCGCGTGCGCGACCGCAGCGTCTGGACGGGCACCGGGCTGCGCGGCGGATTTGCCTTCGCCGTGATCGCCGAGGGCAGGACCATCGGCGTGCTCAACTTCTCCAGCCTGAAGGCGCGCGAGCCCGACCAGCGCCTGCTCGCCGCTTCGCGCGTCATCGGCAGCCAGGTCGGACAGTTCCTGCAGCGCAAGCAGGCAGAGGCGTCGCTGCGCGAGAGCGAGGCACGCTTCCGCAGCCTCACGCAGATGTCGTCGGACTTCTTCTGGGAGACCGACGAAGCGCACCGCTATGTCCAGCTCGTCTACGGCCCCGGCTACCTGCCGCCCGAGATGGGGCGCGGCGCCATCGGAAAAACGCCGTGGGAGCTGCCGTGCGAAAGTCCCGACGACGCCGGCTGGGCGGCGCACCGCGCGCAGCTCGACCAGCACAAGCCGTTCCGGGATTTCGAGTTTGCGCGGCGCATGCCCGACGGCCTGGTGCGCTACCTGTCGGTCAGCGGCGATCCGCGCTTCGGCGCGCAAGGCGCCTTCCTCGGCTACCGCGGGGTGGGCCGCGACATCACCGAGATCGCGCTCGCGCGCGAGCGCATCGCCTCGCTCGCCTACAGCGATCCGCTCACCGGCCTCGCCAACCGCACCAGCCTGATGCCGGCGCTCGACCAGGCGGTGCAGCGCGCGCGCCGCCGCAACTCGAAGATCGCGGTGGTGTTCCTCGACCTCGACGGCTTCAAGGCGATCAACGACGCCTACGGCCACGACGCCGGCGATGCCCTGCTCGTCGAGCTCGCCGGGCGCCTGCGCGACAACCTGCGCGCGAGCGATTTCATCGCGCGCCTCGGCGGCGACGAGTTCCTGGTGGTGCTCGAGGAGGTGCAGGACCAGGAGCCGGTCGAGATCGTCGCGAAGAAGCTGCTCGTCGAGACCGTGCGGCCCTATACCCTGCCGGGCGCGCGCGCCACCGTCACCGCGAGCATCGGTATCAGCATCTTTCCCGACGACGCCGCGGACGCGACCGCGCTTGTGAAGCACGCCGACATCGCCATGTACGCGGCGAAGCAGGCGGGCAAGAATACGTGCAGGTTTTACTCCTCCGGACCCGCGGCCAACGATCCGGCGCGCCAGGCGCGGGAATCAGGCTCGAGCTAGCGCTTCAGATCCCGGTTCGCATCCTCGATGTCGCGACGCAGCCGGCCGCGCTCTTCGGGCGACATCTGCTGCGGTCGCGCTTTCTGCTGGGGGCGGTCCTGGCGCTCGCGATAGGCATCGCGCACGTCCTCGCGCATGCGCTGGCGCTCTTCCTGGCTCATCTGCCGGTCGCGGCCGCCGTCGTGGCGCTTGCCGGACTGAGCGGAGCCGTCGACAGCGCTCAGGGCGAGTATCAACGCCAATGCGGCACGCAGCATCATGGGGCGCCATGTTACGCGGAGAGCCTTGCGGCCGGCTGTCGTTTTGTAACAATCTATTGCCCATGCCGGAACTCAAGACTCGCATCCTCATCGTCGACGACGATCAGCGTCACCGCGACCTGCTGGTCAAGTATCTCAGCGGAGAAGGCTACGACGTGAAAGCGGTGCCCGATGCAGGCGCGATGGACAAGCAGCTCGCGCGCGACCGCTACGACCTGGTGGTGCTCGACCTCATGCTGCCGGGCGAGGACGGGCTGTCCATCTGCCGCCGGCTACGCTCGCAGCAAAGCGCGCCCGCCATCATCATGCTCACCGCGAAGGGCGACGACGTCGACCGCATCGTCGGGCTGGAAATGGGGGCCGACGACTACCTGCCCAAGCCATTCAACCCCAGAGAGCTGCTCGCTCGCATCGTCGCGGTGCTGCGCCGGCGCGCTCCCGCCGGTCCGCCGGGAGCGCCGGCCGAGGGCGGCGTGTTCGCGTTCGGCGAGTTCTCGCTCAATCTCGCCACGCGCACGCTGACGCGGGGCGGCAAGCAGGTCGCGCTCACCACCGGCGAGTTCTCGGTGCTCAAGGTGCTGGTGCAGCACCCGCGCCAGCCGCTGTCGCGCGACAAGCTGATGGAGCTCGCGCGCGGGCGCGAGTACGAGGTGTTCGACCGCTCGATCGACGTGCAGATCTCGCGCCTGCGCAAGATCGTCGAGCAGGATCCTTCGCACCCGAAGCACATCCAGACGGTGTGGGGCTTCGGCTACGTCTTCGTGCCCGATCAGGCCTAAGTGACGCTGTTCGCCCGGTCGTTCCTCCTGATTGCGCTGCTCATCGTCACCGCGGTGCTCGCCTCCTTCCAGATCTACCGGCTCTACGAGCGCGAGCCGCGCTCGCGCGAGCTCGCGCAGCAGACCGTAAGCACGGTCAACCTGACGCGCGCGGCGCTGGTCAGCGCCGACCCGTTCCTGCGCCGCGAGCTGCTGATCGAGCTGAACGAGACCGAGGGCCTGCGCGTGTTCCCCGCCACCGCGAGCGAGAAACTCGAGCCGGTGCCCGACGAGCCGCTGCTGAATCTCGTCCTGCGGAAGGTTCGGGCGGTCACGGGCGCGGAAACCCGCTTCGCCTATGCGCGCGACGGCGACGAAGGCTTCCTGGTGAGCTTCTTCATCGACGAGGACGAGTTCTGGGTCATGCTGCCGCGCGAGCGCTTCGAGCTCGAGTTCGGCCTGGAATGGCTGGGATGGGGCGCGGCGCTGCTCGCGCTGGCGCTCGCCGGCGCTTGGCTCATCGCCTCGAGCATCGCCCGGCCGCTCGCCGCGCTGACGCGCGCCGCAGCCCGCATCGGGCGCGGCGAGGCGCACCAGCCCCTCGCCGAGGAAGGCGCGCGCGAGCTGCGCAGCCTCGGCGCGGCGTTCAACCGCATGGCGCGCGACCTCGAGAGCATGGAGCGCGAGCGCGCCATGGTGCTCGCCGGGATCTCGCACGACCTGCGCACCCCGCTCTCGCGCATGCGCCTCGCGCTCGAGATGAGCGGCGCCGAGGCCGGAGCCGCGGACACGATAGTGGCCGACATCGACGAGATCGACGCCATCATCGGCCAGTTCCTCGACTTCGCGCGCGGCGTGAACGAGGAGCAGTCGCGCCAGGATCTCGGCACGATGCTCGACGAGGTGGCCGAGCATTACACCCGTCTCGGAAAGGCCGTTCACCTCAAGAAGGAGGAAGTCGCGCCGTTCCGGTTCGCCCGCACGGCGATACGCCGCGCGGTGAGCAACCTCGTCGACAACGCCCTGCGCTACGCTGGAGAGCCCGTTGAAATCGAGCTGAAGAAGAATCCCGGCTCGGCGGTAATCGAAGTGCGCGACCGCGGTCCGGGAATCCCGGCGGCCGAAACCGAGCGCCTCAAGCGCCCTTTCACCCGGCTCGACGCGGCGCGCAGCGGCCCGGCGGGCGCCGGCCTGGGCCTGGCGATCGTCGAGCGCGTGGCGCGCGCGCACGGCGGCGCGCTCGAGCTCGCGCCACGAGAGGGCGGCGGCCTCGTCGCCCGGCTCGCCCTGCGGGCCTAGCTCAAGGCAAAACGCTCCAGCGGCTCGTAGGTCGAGCCCTTCGACGAGAGCGAAGAGCGCACCAGCAGGAATTCGCGCACCGGCCAGTCGAGCGCCGCCAGCGGCGGCAGCGCGGCGGCGCGCGCCTTGCGGACCAGCGTTACGTGCGCGGCGAAGGGCCGCCGCTCGAGGATGAACTCCTCCCGGTAGAGCTCCTCGCTGAGACGATCGAACAAGGCCTGCAGCGGCGGCGGGGTCTCGCGCGGGCCGACCCAGACGATCTGGTTGTGACGCCAGTAGCTCGCCTGCTCGATCGGCAGCCCATGGGTATTTGCCGTAACGCGGCGCGCGGCGCCGATTGCACGCTGTGCGTCGGCATCTCCCAAGAAAGCGAGCGTGAGGTGGATCTTCGCCTCGTCCGTCGGCTTGCCGCCGGTGCCGCGCTGCGCCTCGCGCGCCCACTGCGCCAGGGCGTGGGCGGTCTCGGCCGGCGGCCACACGGCAAAGAAGATGCGCATCAATGCCGACGGATGCGGAGGCCTTCGAGATCGATCGGCGCCGTGCGGCCCGAGACGAGTTCGGCCGTGATGCGTGCGGCGCCGGCCGCCATGGCGAAGCCCATATGACCGAGGCCGATGTTGAACCACAGGTTCTGGTACTTGCCGGTGCCGAAGCGCGGCGTGCTCTCCGGCGTCATCGGGCGCTGGCAGGCGCGCACCCGGGCGCGCGCGTAGTCCAGCGCCCCGGGAAAGAGCTGCTTTACCGTGTCGTAAAGAAGCGCGACGTCGTGCGGCTCGTGCTCCTTGCCGTAGCCCGCGAACTCGGCGCCGCCGGTGATGCGCAGATCGGCGCCCATCGGCGAAAAGGCGATGCCGCGCGACTCGTCGATCATCGCGCGCCGCGGCGCGGCATCGCTGCGCAGGATCGGCACCGTGGCCGAATACCCTTTCACCGGATAGACCGGAACGTGGGTGCCGAGCTGCTCGCGCAGCTTGCGGTCCATGACCCCGAGCGCGCACACGAAGGCGTCGCCGCGCACGCGCCCGCGGCGCGTCACCACCTCGCGCACGCGCGCGTCGGCCGGCTCGATCGAGAGGATCTCGTTCTCCAGGGAGAAGTTGACGCCGAGCGGCCGGCATTTCGCGGCGAGCGAGCGGCAGAACAGCGCCGCGTCGGCCCACTCGTCGCCCGGCGCAAACAGCGCCCCGGCGAGCCGGGACGCGGCGATGGCCGGCTCGTGATGGAAAACCTGGGCCGGCTCGAAACGCTCGAGCGCGAACCCGAGATCGCGCATCGACCTCGCGCGCACCCACGCCTCGTCGAGCGCCTGCGCTTCGCGGTAGAGATACAACACGCCGCGCTTGAGTCCGTCGAATGCGATTTCGCGGACCATTTCGTGCATCACCTGCTGCGAGTAGCGCACGAGGCGCACCTTCGCCTCGAGCACCCGCCGGTACGACCCGCCGCTCCTCAGGAGGAGATGCTGGATGCCCCACACCAGAAGCTCCGGGTCCAGGCGCAGCGCCGAGCGGCGCAGCGCGCGGCCGATCTCGCCCGACGACCACGGGTAGGCGCGGCTCGCGGCGACGATGCCCGTGTTCGCATAGCTCGCCCCGGCGGCGACTTCCGGCTCGCGGTCGATGACCACGACCTCGTGGCCGTCCCGGGCGAGGGCCCAGGCGGTGGTGACGCCGGCCAGGCCGGCGCCCATGACGACGACTTTCAATTTCCGGTCAGGTGCTTGCGCGTCAGCTCGGCCAATGCACGCTCGGCCGGGTCGGGCGACTTCTCCAGCTCGGCCGCGATCAGCTCCTGCTCGCGCCGGCTGCGGTTCTGGGAGAGCTTCCAGCGCGTGTCGAGGCGCGTCACGGCGATCTCGAAGTTCACGATGCCGGCGAGCATGTGCTCCACGTACTCGGGACGCAGGGCGTCGAAGCGCGGCAGCCATTGCGGATCGAGCATCGCGACCAGGCGGCGCTGGTTTTCGTGCTTCAGCTTCTTCTCGTCGATCAGCCTGGGAACTCCGTACGCGTGGACCGCGGCGTAGTTCCAGGTCGGCACGCGTTCCTGCTCCTCGTACCAGCGCGGCGACACGTAGGCATGCGGGCCCGAGAACACCACCATCACCTCGTCGTCGAAGAACTCCTGCCACTGCGGGTTGTTCCGCGCCATGTGCATGTCGAGAGAGATCTTGCCTTCGTGCTCTTTGACCATGACCGGGAGGTGAGAGGCATGAAGCGTGCCGCCAGTCCCGGTGACCAGCAGCGCGAAGCTGTTGGCCTGCAGAAACGCCAGCAGCTCCGCCCGATCCTCCAATCGGTTGTAAGAAGGCGAATACATGTCAGTCCACTAGCGCGACCGCCTGGGCGGCGATGCCTTCCAGCCGGCCGACAAAGCCGAGCCCCTCCGTGGTGGTCGCCTTGAGGTTGACCGCCGCCGGCGCGATGCCGAGGTCGGCGGCGATGTTCGCGATCATGCGCGGCATGTGCGGCGCCATGCGCGGCGCCTGCGCCAGGATGGTGGCGTCGAGGTTGACCACCTTGAGCTTCTTCTCCCGCAGCTTCTGCGCCACGTCGCGCAGCAGCGCGCGGCTGTCGGCGCCGGCATACGCGGGATCGGTGTCGGGATAGTGCCGCCCGATGTCGCCGAGGCCGGCGGCGCCGAGCAATGCATCGCAGATGGCGTGCAGCAGCACGTCGGCGTCCGAATGGCCTTCGAGTCCCTTGGGGTGCGCGATCTCGACCCCGCCGACGATCAACTTGCGGCCGCTCACCAGGGGATGCACGTCGAATCCCTGCCCGATTCTCATGCCCGCGCTTTCAGAATGCTCTCCGCGATCGCGAGATCCCCGTGCCAGGTGACCTTCAGGTTCTCGCGGCTGCCGGCGACCAGCCGCGGCCTCAGTCCGAGCTGCTCCACCGCCGCGGCTTCGTCGGTCGGCGTGCCTTTGGCCCGCTGCAGCGCGCGCATCAGCAAGCCGGCGCGGAACATCTGCGGCGTTTGCGCGAGCCAAAGCTGAGACCGGTCTTCGGTGCCGGAAATTCGCTGCGCACCGCCTTCGTCCTTGGCGACTTTCTTCACCGTCTCGGCGACCGGCAATGCCAGGATCCCTCCCACTTCGTCGTTCTGCGTTTCCCGCACCAGGCTTTCCAGGTCCTCGCGCGGCAGGCAGGGCCGCGCGGCATCGTGCACCAGAACCCAGTCGTCGGCATCCAGCGCCGCCATCGCGGCGACCAGGCCGTTGTACACCGAATCGCGGCGCGTTTCGCCGCCGCAGTAGAGCGGCTCCAGCTTGTCCGCGAACGCGCTCCAGTCGTGCGACGCGAAGGCCTTGTCGTCCGGCGCAAGCACCACGAACACCGATTCCACCGGCGGCACGCAAACGGCCCGCACCGCGTGCCACAGCATCGGGCGACCCGCGAGCGACAGGTATTGTTTTGGCCCCTCGGCAGGCAATCGAGTACCGCTGCCGGCGGCTGGAATCAGTGCGTAGATGGACACAGAGGCGCGGACACAGAAGTTCTTTTAATTCAGGGCGATATAATTGCACAGGTCACGCCTCTGATGCACCGCGATTCGCTTCCCGCACGCAGACGCTATACCCGGCTCCCCGGCTCGGCGGACGCGCTCGCGCTCGGCCGCCTCGCGCAGGAGGAAATGCCGCGGTCCGCACCGCTCGCCCTCATTACCGCCACCGCGCTCGACGCGCAGCGCCTGCTCGAGGAGATCGCGTGGTTCTCGCCGCAGTTGCGCGTGTGCCTGTTGCCGGACTGGGAAACGCTCCCCTACGACCAGTTTTCGCCGCACCAGGACCTGGTGTCCGAGCGCCTGTCGACGCTCTATCGCATCCAGCGTGGCGACTTCGACGTCGCGATCGTGCCCGCCGCCACGGCGCTCGTGCGCCTGTGCCCGCCTTCGTACCTGGCGGCGCATACGTTTTTTCTGAAAACCGCGGACCGCCTGTCGATCGAGGCGTTGAGGCAGCAGCTCGCGGTGGCCGGCTATCAGCACGTCACGCAGGTGGTCTCGCCGGGCGAGGTGTGTTTTCGCGGCGGGCTGATCGATCTCTTCCCGATGGGATCGGCGCTGCCCTACCGGCTCGACCTCGACGACGACGTGATCGAGGCGATCAAGACCTTCGACGTCGACACCCAGCGCACGCTCTACGGGGTGAAGGAAATCCGCATGCTGCCGGCGCGCGAGTTCCCGCTCGACGACGCCGGCCGGGCGAGGTTCCGCAGCCGCTGGCGCGAGCTGTTCGAGGGCGATCCGTCGAAGAAGCGCCTCTACCGCGACGTCTCGAACGGCGTGCCGGCAGCAGGCATCGAGTATTACCTGCCGCTTTTCTTCGAGAGCGTCGCTACCGTCTTCGACTATTTCCCCGCCGGCAGCACTCTCGCGCTGCATCACGACGTCAGCGGCGCGATCCAGGAGTTCTGGCGCGACGCCAACTCGCGCTACAAGATGGCCGGCGGCGACCCCGACCGGCCGCTGCTCGCCCCTGCCCAGCTCTTCCTTCCCGCCGAGGAGTTCTTTGTCCGCGCGCAAGCGTTCGCTCGTGTCGACGTGCTCGACAAGCCGGACGAAGACCAGGGCCCCGTCAGCGCCGTGCCGCTTCCCGCGCTCGCAGTCGATCGCCGCGCGCAGGATCCGCTCGCGGGGCTGAAGCATTTCCTGGAAACCTCCGGCCTGCGCGTGATGATCGCCGCCGAATCGCCCGGTCGGCGCGAAACGATGGCGAGCTATTTCGCCGAGTACGGCCTGAAGCCCGACCTTTGCACGAGCTTCGAGGATTTCGTCCAGAAATCCTCGAAATGCATGCTCGGCGTGTCGCCGCTGTCGCATGGCTTCCTCCTGCCGGCTGAGGGCTGGGCGGTCGTCACGGAGGCCGAGCTCTATGCGGGCGTGGTGCGGCGGCGCGGGCGCGCCGCCGAGAAGCGCAGCTCCGTCGAGGGCATGCTGCGCGACCTCTCCGAGCTCAAAGTCGGCGAGCCGGTGGTGCACGAGCAGCACGGCATCGGGAGGTACCAGGGTCTGGTCACGCTCGACGTGGGCGACGGCAAGACGGAGTTCCTGCTGCTCCAGTATGAAGGCGACGACAAGCTCTACGTCCCGGTCTCGCAGCTCGGCGTGATCGGCCGCTATAGCGGCGCCCAGCCCGAGGAAGCGCCCTTGCACAAGCTCGGTAGCGGCCAGTGGGACAAGGCGAAGGCACGCGCGGCGAAGCAGGTGCGCGACACCGCCGCGGAGCTGCTCGCGCTGTACGCCAAGCGCGCCGCCCGGCACGGCCACGCCTTCGGCATCCGCCAGCACGACCTCGAGGCATTCGCGGACGGCTTCGGCTTCGAGGAGACGCCCGACCAGGCCTCAGCGATCGAGTCAGTGATCGCCGACATGGCCGCGGGCAAGCCGATGGATCGCCTGGTCTGCGGCGACGTCGGCTTCGGCAAGACCGAGGTTGCGCTGCGCGCCACGTACGTCGCGGTCGCGGATAGCAAGCAGGTCGTGATCCTCTGCCCCACCACGCTCCTCGCCGAGCAGCATTTCCAGACCTTCTCCGACCGCTTCGCCGACTGGCCGGTCAGAATCGCAGAACTATCAAGATTCAGAAGTACGAAAGAGTCGGGGGAAATCATCAAGAAGCTCGAGAACGGCGAGATCGACGTCGTCATCGGCACGCACAAGCTGCTCTCCAGGGACGTGAAGCTCAAGCGCCTTGGGCTGGTCATCATCGACGAGGAGCACCGCTTCGGCGTGCGCCACAAGGAAGCGCTCAAGAAACTGCGCGCCGAGGTCGACGTCCTCACGCTCACCGCGACGCCGATCCCGCGCACCCTGGCGATGTCGCTGGAGGGGATTCGCGACTTCTCGGTAATCGCCACCGCGCCGGAGAAGCGCCTCGCGATCAAGACCTTCGTCGCGCCGTGGTCGGAAGGCCTGATCCGCGAGGCAGTGATGCGCGAGCTGAGGCGCGGCGGCCAGGTCTACTTCCTGCACAACGAGGTCGACACCATCGAGCGCATGCGGGAGCGCCTGGCGAAGCTGATGCCGGAAGCGCGCATCGCGGTGGCGCACGGCCAGATGCGCGAGCGCGACCTCGAGCGCGTGATGCGCGACTTCACCGCGCAGCGCTTCAACGTGCTCCTCTGCTCCACCATCATCGAGAGCGGCATCGACATTCCCACCGCGAACACGATGGTGATCAACCGCGCCGACCGCTTCGGCCTCGCCCAGCTCCACCAGCTGCGCGGGCGCGTCGGCCGCTCGCACCACCAGGCCTACGCCTACCTGCTGACGCCGCCGGAAGAAGCGCTCAACAAGAACGCGGTCAAGCGCCTCGAGGCGATCCAGATGATGGAGGAGCTCGGCTCCGGCTTTTACCTCGCGATGCACGACCTCGAGATCCGCGGCGCGGGCGAGGTGCTGGGCGAGCAGCAATCGGGCGAGATCCAGGAGGTCGGCTTCTCGCTCTACGCGCGCATGCTCGAGCGGGCGGTCAGGCGTCTGAAGGCGGGCAAGGCGCCCGAGGCCGACGACGCCGTCGACGTCTCCACCGAGGTCAACCTGCACGTCCCCGCGCTGCTGCCCGAGACTTACTGCAGCGACGTGCACGAGCGGCTTTCGCTCTACAAGCGCCTGGCGGACGCTGACACGCGCGAGCAGCTCGATACTCTGCGCGAGGAGCTGGTCGACCGCTTCGGCGAGCTGCCCGACCCCGCGCGCGCGCTCATCGAATGCCACCGCGTGCGCATCGCCGCGCGGCCGCTGGGCATCGCGCGGGTCGACGCCACGCACGAAGCGGTGCAGCTCCAGTTCATCAAGAACCCGCCGCTCGACGGCGCCAAGGTGATCGAATTCATCCGCAAGAAGGGCCGCAGCGCGAGGCTCGCCGGCCCGGAGAAGCTGCGCGTCGAGGCGAAGCTCCCCGCCTGGCAGGAGCGCGCCCAGGCCGTAAAGGACATCCTCAGCCAGCTCGCCGCATGAACTTGGTGGTTCAGGGCCCTGCTCTCGGAAAGGCAGACGTCGATGCGCTCGCCGCCATGGCCAGCCCCTCCGGAGTCGACGGCATCACAGCGCGCGCCTTTCGCTTGAGAAGTGCCCGCAAGGACGCGGCGATCCCTTCCTATTGCGAGACGCACCATATCGACCACGCCTGGGTCCCCGAAGGCCGCCGCTTCGCCGACCTGAAGCTGCTCGCGATGGACATGGATTCGACGCTCATCACCATCGAATGCATCGACGAGCTCGGCGACTTCGCTGGAAAGAAGGCCGAGATCGCGGCGATCACCGCGCAGGCGATGCGCGGCGAGATCGAGTACCGCGAAAGCCTGCGCCGGCGCGTGGCCGCGCTTGCTGGACTGCCGGAGACTTCCCTGAATGAGGTCTACGAGGAGCGGCTGAAGCTCACCGCGGGCGCCGACACGCTGATTGCCGCCTGCAGGAAACACGGCGTGAAGCTGCTGCTGGTCTCGGGAGGATTCACCTTCTTCACCGAGCGCCTCAAGTCACGCCTCGGGATCGACTACACGATCTCCAACGTGCTCGAGGTCAAGGGCGGCAAGCTCACCGGCGCACTGATCGGCGAGATTGTCGACGCCGATGCGAAGGCGAAGAAATTTCTGCAGGTCGCCACGGGGCTGGGTGCGCGGAAAGAGCACACCGTCGCCATCGGCGACGGCGCGAACGACCTGAAGATGATGAACGAAGCCGGGCTCTCGGTCGCGTTTCACGCCAAGCCCGTGGTGCGGGCCCAGGCGAGCTGCGCGTTGAACTGGACCAGCCTGGACGGCGTCGCGAACCTGTTCGAGTAGCTCAGCTCGCTACGACGGGCAGCTTCGCCGCGCGCCAGCCTTCGATTCCCGGCTCCAGGTTCACCACGTGGGTAAACCCGGCCTGCGTCAGGATGTGCGCTGCCCTTGGCCCGCGCGAGGTGCCGTTGCCGCAATAAACCACGATCGATTGCGCCTTGGCGCCCTCGAGCTTGGAAAGATGCGCCGCCAGGACCTCCAGCGGGATCAGCATTGCGCCAGGCAGGTGGGTCTTCGGACCTTCCCGCACGTCGATCACGAGCGCGCCGGCATCGATGAGAGCGATCGCTTCCGCGATCGACACGTCGTTGATTCTCTGCGCAGTCACAAGGGAGTCGCCGACACGCGGGTCGCTGGAGCGCGTCGCGATGGCGAAAAAGACGACGATCGAAGCGAGGATCAGCCAGCTGCGTGGAAGGACAAGCGTATTCATCCGAGTCCTGACCTAGCGGGGTGGCAGACCCGCCGGAGTGAAGCGGGCGACGAGCGAGTCGATGAGGGCCGAGTACGGCCGCCACTCAGCCGGCCGGTCGTGGATCTCGCGCACGCCGGCAGCCAGTGCGCGCTGCCGGGCCGCTGCGGGCAGCCCGGGCGCAACCCCGACCACGGGAATACCTCGTCCGCCCAGGCGCCTGACCAGTTCACCCGCGTCTGCGCTCAGCGTCATTTCTCCCGCGATGGCGAGGGCCACCGGGGCCGGGTCCCGATCCAGGCGCTCCAGCGCGTCGGCTACGTCCGGCGCATCGATCACGCGCACGTCCGGGCTGCGCGCCAGCGCGGCGCAGATCAGGCCTGCTTCCGCACCCTTCTCGATCACCAGCACGGCGACTCGACGCATCGCTGCATCATGGGCGACGCCCGCGCGAGCCGCTGTCAGGAGAACTTCAGGAATTGAAAGAAACTCGCCAGCCTTTGTCAAAAACCTACTTCTTCGGTTGCTTCTTGAGCTCGTCGAGCGACCTGTTGGCGCGGCGCATCGCCTCTTCGCCGATGTGGTCGAGCAGCAGCAGGTATTTGACGTGCTCGCCGCAGCCCGTGCAGCGCAGCTCGGTCGCGAGGCGCAGCGGCCCGCCGGAAAGCGTCTCGAAGTCCGCGCCGCCGCACTGCGGGCACTCTGCCGCGATGTCGCCAATGTTGATGAGCACGAGCCCCCCCTCCCCAAGAGGCACAGCCCACTGTAGGCCGACTCCGCCGGCCACTGACAGGCATTATGCAGCGCTATCGGGCGGCGATCACCATGATCTCGACCAATGCTTTCGGATCTGCAAGCTTCGCTTCGACGCAGGCGCGCGCCGGCAGGTTCTTGGCGTCTACCCAGGCCGTCCAGACCTCGTTCATCGGCGCACGGTTGCGGATGTCGGTGACCCAGATCGTGGCCGAGAGGACTTTCGACTTGCTCGAGCCGCATTTGGCGAGCAGGCGGTCGATCTCGTCCACGATCTGCTTCGTCTGCCCCTTGACGTCCTGGTCGAGGTTCTTCGCGACCACGCCGGCGAGGTAGACGGTGTCGCCGTGCTGCACCGCATTAGAAAGGATGCTGGTCGGATCGTGGCGCGTGATGCTCATGATTTGGCTTCTCCTTTGGCGGATTTCTCGATCTTGCGGTCTTCGCGCTTGGCGGCCTGCATCGCCTCCGGCTCGAGCTCCTCGGCGCTGCGGTTCAGGCGGATGAATACGCCCCACGCGATGAGCAGCAGCGCGGCGGCGGCGCCGACGGAGGCGACGTAGGGTAGCTGCTCGGGCGCCTCCTGGCTCACGCGGAACACCAGCACCATGGTCTCGAGCGACAGCGCGACCACCAGCACCACCATGAAGCGCGACAGGAAGCGGCGTACGCGTGTCGGCGCGCTCATCTGCGCCCCGCGATGCACCTCTTCCTCCAGGATGGTCTGGCCAAGCTCGAGCGCCGCCACCGCCACGGTTAGCACGGCGATGCTTTCCAGCACCGCATTGAGGCGCTGGCTGATCGCCGCGGCTTCGAAGGGCTGGATGCCCTGCCAGAGCTGCATGCCGGCGATCACGATCAGCGCAGCGCCGGCGACGAGAAACAGAACGCTCACGACGAAGTGGCCGGCCGGGAACAGGCGGTGGAGGAAGCTCATCGCTGCAGCCTTTCCTTGTCGTAGCCGGCGACCTGCTTGTAGCGGTCCGAAAGCGCGGCAAGCTCCTGCGCGCTGATCACCGCGTCGATTCGCTCGAAGGGCCGATCGCCGGTGCGCTCGTAGACCTCGCGCAGGATGGCGTCTGGCGGGTTGCGGCGGTTCTCGAGCACCACGTTCGACGTCGGCCCGAGCCGCTCGCTTTCATAGCCTTTCAAGGAATTCTTCTCTTCGGAAACGCATTGTGCCAATGCGCGCGCATCCAGGATCGCCTGGCCGGCGCCGTTGGAGCCGCGCGGCACCATCGGGTGCGCCGCATCGCCGAGCAGCGTCACCCGGCCGAAGCTCCAGGCGGGCAGCGGATCCTTGTCGACCATCGGGTACTCGAGCACCAGCTCCGAAGCGCGCAGGAAAGCCGGTACGTCGAGCCAGTCGAAGCGCCAGCTCTCTGCACCGGCGATGAAGTCCTCGACCCGCGCCGGCCGGTTCCAGTCCCAGCGCTTGTACTGCGGGGTCTCGATCTCCCACAGCCAGTTGACGAGCTGCCGCCCCGTGCCGTCGGCGGTTTCGTCCACGTCGTTGCGGATCGGGTAGTGCACGAGCTTCCCGTTGGCGAGCCAGCCCGCGCGCAGCATGCTCGCGCCGGAGAGGATCGGCTTCCAGCGCGTCACTCCGCGCCACATGTTCACCCCACTGTATCTCGGCTCGCCTTCCGCGGGATAGAGCTGCTTGCGGATCACCGAGTGGATTCCGTCGCAGCCTACCGCGATTGTTCCGTCCATGGGGGCACGATCGCGAAACCTCAACGTAACTTTGGAAGCATCCTGCTCGAACCCGAGGCAGTGCCAGCCGAGGTGAATGCGCTCCGCGCCGATCTTCGCCTTCACCGCGTCGAGCAGGAGCGCCTGCAGGTCGCCGCGATGGATCGAGAACTGCGGCCACGGGTAGCCCGCCTTGCGGCCGAGCGGCTCCTTATATATGAGCTGTCCGAAGCGGTTGAAGAACACGCTCTCGGCGGTCTCGACCGCGACGCGCGCAAGCGCCGGCTCGAGGCCGAGCTCGCCGAGGACCTGGGTAGCGTGCGGCAGCAGGTTGATGCCGACGCCGACCGCCTTGATCTCAGGGGCCGACTCGAAAACGCGGCACGGGATCCTGCGGCGCGCGAGCTCCAGCGCTAGCGTCAGGCCGCCGATTCCGGCGCCGACGATCAGGACGTCACTGCGCTGCATGCAACCCTAGCCGACCCATTTCCGCGCGTTGCGGAAAAGCTGCATCCACGGCGAGTCTTCGCCCGAGCCCGGCGGCGACCACGACATCTGCACGTTGCGGAACGCGCGCTCGGGGTGCGGCATGACGATGGTGAAGCGCCCGTCCGGCGTGGTGAGGCCGGTGATGCCGCCCGGTGAGCCGCTTGGGTTATAGGGATAGGTCTGCGTGGGCTCGCCGCGGTTATTCACGTATCTCATGCAAACGATTGAGGGGTTTTCCGTGTTCGGCCGGCCTTCGCCATGCGCGGTGACGATGGGAATGCGGCTACCGGCCATGCCCGCGAACACGATCGAGGGGCTCTCTACGATCTCGACCATGACGAGGCGAGCCTCGAACTGCTCGGAGCGGTTGCGCACGAAGAGCGGCCAGCCCGAGGCGCCCGGGACGAGCTCGCGCAGCGCACCCATCATCTGGCAGCCGTTGCAGGCGCCGAGCGCGAAAGTGTCCTGGCGCGCGAAGAAGCGCTCGAACTCCTCGCGCGCCCGCGCGTTGAAGAGGATCGTCTTCGCCCAGCCCTGCCCACCGCCGAGCACGTCGCCGTAGGAGAAGCCGCCGCCGGCCGTGAAGCCCTTGAATCCCTCGAGCGACGCGCGCCCGGCGATCAGGTCGGTCATGTGAACGTCGACCGACTCGAATCCCGCGCGGTCGAACGCGGCTGCCATCTCGACCTGACCGTTCACCCCCTGCTCGCGCAGGATGGCGATCCGCGGCCGGGTTCCGGTCGAGATCGCAATATTTTTTGCTTCATGAGCCAAAAGCACGGAAAGACCCGGATCGTCCGTCTCGAGGATGCGGTCGTACTCCTCGCGCGCGCACTCCGGGTTGTCGCGCAGCGTCTGCATGCGCCAGGTGGTCTCGCTCCAGGTGCGCCGCAGCTCGGCGCGCTTGGCGGCGAACACCACGCGGTTGTTGCGCGTGATCCGGAGCTCGTCGCGCGGGTTGAGGCTGCCGATGACGTGCGAATGCTCGCCCAGCCCGGCCGCGCGCAGCGCGGCCATGACGCGCGCGCGGTCCGAAGCGCGGATCTGCAGCACCGCGCCCAGCTCCTCGGAGAAAAGCGCCTGCAGCGCGAGGTCCTTCGCGCGGCCGGCAAGCTGCTCGCCGGCGTCGCGCTTGAAGGCGTCGACGTCGTCGGCGGCGGCGGCGAAGGCGATCGCATCGAGGCTGAGCGTGACGCCGCAGCGGCCGGCGAAGGCCATCTCGCACGCCGTAACGAAGAGACCCCCGTCCGAGCGGTCGTGATAAGCGAGCAGCTGCTCGCGGTTTTCGCTCACGAAGGAAAAGAAGCCCTTCAGGAGCGCGGGATCGTCGAGGTCCGGGCAGTCGTCGCCGAGCTGCGAGAACACCTGCGCGAGGATCGAGCCGCCGAGGCGGTTCTTCCCCCGCCCCAGGTCGACGAGCACGAGCTCGGTATCGCCCGCGTCGGTGCGCAACTGGGGCGTGAGCGCCGCGCGCGCGTCCGCGATCGGGGCAAAGGCCGACACCACGAGCGACATCGGCGCCACCACTTCCTTGTCGCCCCACGCGGTGCGCATCGACAGCGAATCCTTGCCCACCGGGATCGAGATTCCGAGCGCCGGGCAAAGCTCGAGCGCCACCGCTCTGACGGTGTCGTAGAGCGCCGCGTCCTCGCCGGGGTAACCGGCAGCGGCCATCCAGTTCGCGGATAATTTTGTCGTGGATAGAGATGCCCCACAGGCAGCGAGGTTGGTCAATGCCTCAGCCACCGCCATTCGGCCCGAAGCCGGGGCGTCGATCAGCGCGAGCGGCGTGCGCTCGCCGACGGCGAACGCCTCGCCGGCATAGCCTTCGTAGTCGAGAAGCGTCACCGCACAGTCGGCCACCGGCACTTGCCAGGGGCCGACGAAGGGATCGCGCGCGCAAAGGCCGCCGACCGTGCGGTCACCGATCGACACGAGGAAGGTCTTGTCGGCTACCGCGGGGTGTTGCAGCACGCGGCTCACCGCAGCTTCCAGGGTGATCTCGTTCAGCGAAATCGCGGCGGGCCTGGGGTGCGCGCGCTTCACGTCGCGCAGCATCTTCGGCGGCTTGCCGAGGATCATTTCGAGCTCGACGTCGACGGGCGTTTGCTTGAGCCTCGAATCTTCGACCACCAAGCGGCCGTCGTCGGTCGCGGTGCCAACCACGGCGAAAGGGCAACGCTCGCGCTCGCAGATTTTTTTGAAGGCCTCCAAGTCCTGCTTCGAAATCGCCAAGACGTATCTTTCCTGGGCCTCGTTGCACCAGATCTCGCGCGGCGACATGCCGCTGTCTTCCGACGGGATCGCCCTGAGCTCGAGGCGCGCGCCGCGCCCGGCGCCGTGCGCGAGCTCGGGCAGTGCGTTCGACAGCCCGCCGGCGCCGACGTCGTGGATCGACAGGACCGGGTTGGCGGCGCCGAGCTGCCAGCAGCGGTCGATCACCTCCTGCGCGCGACGCTGCATCTCGGCGTTGTCGCGCTGCACCGAGTCGAAGTCGAGGTCCTCGACGTTCGCTCCGGCGCCCATCGACGAGGCGGCGCCGCCGCCCATGCCGATGGCGAGGCCCGGACCGCCCAACTGGATGAAGAGGCTCCCCGGAGGAACGGGCTGCTTGTGCGCGTGCCCGGCGGCGATGTTGCCCACGCCCCCGGCGAGCATGATCGGCTTGTGGTAGCCCCGGTTCTGAAACTCGAATGTCCTGAAATAGCCGCACAGGTTCGGCCGGCCGAACTCGTTGTTGAACGCCGCGGCGCCGATCGGCCCGTCGAGCATGATGTCGAGCGCCGAGGCGATTCGATCGGGCTTGCCGACGCCGTCGCGCTCCCACGGGCGCTCGTGCCCGGGAATGCGCAGGTGCGACACCGAGAATCCGACCAGGCCCGCCTTCGGCTTGGCACCGCGGCCGGTCGAGCCTTCGTCGCGGATCTCGCCGCCCGCGCCGGTGGCCGCGCCCGGGAACGGCGAGATCGCCGTCGGATGGTTGTGCGTCTCGCACTTGATGACGATGTGGGTGAGCTCGCTGTTCCTGCCGTAGACCTGCTTTTCGTCGGGGAAGAAGCGGCTCGCGGGGCGGCCCTCGAGGATCGCCGCGTTGTCGGAATAGGCGAGCACCGTGCCCTGCGGGCTCGCGGCGTGGGTGTGGCGGATCATGGCGAACAGCGACTGCGGCTGGCGCGCGCCGTCGATGATCCAGTCGGCGTTGAAGATCTTGTGCCGGCAGTGCTCCGAGTTCGCCTGGGCGAACATGGTGAGCTCGACGTCGGTCGGGTCGCGCCCGAGGCGGCGATAGGCGCGCTCGAGGTATTCGATCTCGTCCTCGCTCAGCGCGAGGCCGAGGTCGCGATTCGCCCTGCGGATATCGGGAACATGCTGCAGAGGCCTCGGCGGCACGTGCTCGAAGAGTTTCGCCGCTTGGTCGAACGAACGCAGCACGGTCTGCGTCATGCGGTCGTGTAACAGAGGCGAGGGGTCGGTTTTGGCGCCCTCTATATGGAAGGCAGTCCCGCGCTCGATCCGCCTCACCTGCTCCAGGCCGCAGTTGCGGGCGATGTCGCTCGCCTTCGACGACCAGGGCGAGAGGGTGCCGAGGCGCGGCACCACCAGATAGAGGGCGCCGGAAGCGGTCTGCGGCCGGGGCGATCCGTCGTCGAGCAGCCGCTCGAGCAAGCGCTGCCCGGGCACGCCGAGTTCGCCGGCGGTCTCGACGAAATAGCGGTACTCGGTCGAAGCCGAGCGAACGCCGGGATCGAGTTTCTGCAGGGACGCGAGCAGTTTGGCGAGGCGAGACTCCGAGAGCGCGCGCGGGCCTCGGAGCTGCGTGATGCTTTGCACGTAGCGGTTCCTGCTAATTCTTGACCTGGGGCTCCGACAGTGTGCCGCCAAGATTCAGCGTCGCGCTCAAGCGCTGCTGCGCAACCCTGACGTCGGCGACGATGCGGCCCGAGAGCGCGCCGTTCTGCGCGATATCAGCGCTCGCCCCGGCGTTGAGCTGGCCGGCGCCGATGGTGATGTTGCGCAGCGACACCGCGCCGCGGTCATAGGTCACCTGGCCGTTCATCTCGTTGAACTGGGTGCGGCCGGTCGCCACCTTGCCGCCAGTCTGGATCGCGCGCGACAGGTCGATGCTACCGAGCACGCCCCGCGTCACGGTAAAGCTGCCGTCGAGGCGGCTGGTCGCGGTGAGCTTGCCCGGCGGGCCGCGCATCGAGAACTTGCCGCTGCCTTCGGCCTTGCCGTCGGACAGGAGCGCCGGCGCGAACACCGCGGCGTTGATGTTGCGCGCGGTCACCACACCCTCGACGGTCCAACTTTCTCCCCAGCGCACGCTCGCCGTGCCCGATACGTTGCCGTTCAGGAGCGCGCCGTCCCATTCCGTCACCGACAGCCCCTGCGGCGTCGCCGTGCCTTTCATCGAGAACTTGCTGAGCGCGATCTCGGGCGCGAACGGCAGCGTGAAGCTCGCCGCCGTCATCTCCACCTCGGTGCTCGAGCCCTTCGGCGTCAGCTTGGCGGAGAGGGCCTCGGGGCCGCGCACCGCAGCGGAGCGCACCATGCCCGCGCCGTCGTAGACCAGCTCGAGCTCGAGCCCCTTGGGCAGGACGAGCGGCCCGGTGAACTCGACGTTCTTCATCACCACCTGGCCGACGCTGAAGTTGTCCGCCTTGACCTTGGCGAACAGCGCCTGTCCCACCATGTCCTGCTCGATCTTCATGCGGTCGGCCTCGATCCGGCTGAACGCCTTGCGGGGCCCCGTGAGGGCGTCGAACTCCGGAAATGCGCGCACCTCGGACATGCTGACGCCCTCGCCGAGGTTGACCTCGCTGAACCGGATCTGCAGACCGGTGATGAGCGAGAGCCTCGCGGACCCGATCTTGACCGGCCGGCCGAGCGCATCGCTCGCCGCGCGCTCGTACTCTGCGGTGTCGATCGGCAGCACGTGCGCCACGCCGAGCGCGACGACCAGCAGCAGGAACAGCGTGAGCGCGATCGGCTTGCCCCAGCCCTTCTTCTCCGCCCTCGTCCCTGCGGCAGCCCTCGGCGCGCGCGCCATGAGCTCGCGCTCGCGCTTGGCGCGCATCTCGGCGTCGAACATCGCGCCGCTCCGCGTCGACTGCGCCGTGACCTGCTCCTCCTGCTTCGCCTTGCGCTCGCGCTCCTCGGCCTCCTGCTTGCGCTTCTCTTCCTCCTCGCGCAGGCGCTCCTTCTCGCGCTCCTCGGCCGCGCGCAGCTCGGCCTGCTCGAGCGCCTTGCGCTCGGCCTCCTCCTGCTTGCGCCGCTGCTTCGCCTCGCGGTCCTGCCGCTCGGCGTCCTCCTTCGCGCGCAGCGCGGCCGCCTCGCGCGCCCGCACCGCGGCCGCTTCCTGCTCCTTGCGGGCCGCCTCTTCCTTGTCCTTCTGGTCCTGGTCGTCGCGCGTGGTGAACGAGTCGAGATCGGCGAGCAGCGTGTCGGAGAATGCCCCGCCCGCGGCCGCCACCGGTGGCGGCGCCGTCGGCTCCGGATCCGGCTCCGGCTCTTTCTGCTTTGTCCTGGGCTTCTCCTCTTCCTGGGCTTCCTCCTCCTCCCGGCGCTTCTTGCGCGCTGCCTCGTCGCGCTTGCGGTCGACGCGCTCGCGTTCTTCCTGGATGCGCCGCAACGTGCGCTCTTCCTCCTCGCGGCGCCGCTCCTCCGCGTGGCGCTTGCGCTCTTCCTCGAGCTTCCTGCGCTCCTCTTCGAGGCGCTTGGCCTCCTCCTGCGCCCGGCGCTCGGCCTCTTCGCGCGCCGTGCGCTCCTCCTCGAGCTTGCGCTTGAGCTCTTCCTGCTCGTGGCGCGCCTTCTCCTCGGCTTCCTTGCGCGCACGCTCGGCTTTCGCTTCGGCCTCCTTGCGGGCGCGCTCGGCTACCTCCGCAGCTTCCTTGCGGGCGCGCTCGGCTACCTCCGCGGCTTCCTTGCGGGCCCGCTCGGCTTCCTCGCGCGCTCTCTTCGCCTCGGCCTCGGCCTTCGCCTTGGCTTCTGCGGCCGCCTTGGCGGCGGCGTCCCGCGCGGCCTTGATCTTGGCTTCGGCATCCGCCTTGGCCTTGGCCTCGGCTTCGGCCTTGAGCCTCGCTGCGGTCTCGGCTCGCAGCTTGGCCTCGGTCTCCTCGCGCATCTTGGCTTCGGCCTCCGCCTTCAGGCGGTCGCGGTCTGCCTGCTTCTTGCGCTCGGCTTCCTCGCGCGCCTTGGCGAAGGCGTCCTCTTGCTCCACGGCCGACTTCGCGGCCTGCGCCTTCTCGGCGGCCGAGGGCGGCGGCGCGGCTTTCGGCGGCGGCGGCGCAGGTTTCCCCTTCGGGATCGACAGCGCGGTGGTGAAGTCGAGATCCGACGAGGGGTCCACCGGCGCGCTCTTGGTGGCGGGCTTGCCGCCCGCGGCGGGCGCTTTGGTCGTTACGCCGGCCACGCCGGGCGCTCCAGCCGATACCTCGCGGATGAAACCGCCTTTGTCGAGCGACTCGATCAGCTTTTCGAAGGCGGGATCGAAAGGCTTGCCGACTTTCTGCGCCACGTCGGCGAGCGTCGCGCGGCCGTCGATCGCGGCCAGCACCGCCCGGTCCGAGCGCTGGAGGACGTTGGTCTTGCCCGAAGCTTCCTGGACTCCCTTCCCCGACTTCGAGTAGATCGCGCTCGCGTTCATGTGCCGCTCGCTTTCATTCTTTCCCCGATTTTACAGCGCCATAGCCGCCGCCGCCGGGAGTCTCGATCACGAATACGTCGCCCGCGGCCATCTCGGTCTGCTCGAAGGGCCCGAGCTCGCTCACCCCGCCGCCTGCCCGCAGCACGTAGTTGCGCCCCGCGGCGCCGGCTTCTCCCCCTGCCAGGCCGTGCGGCTGCACCAGGCGGTGCCCCGACAGAATCGCCGCCGTCATCGGCTCCAGGAAACGCACGCGGCGCACCGCGCCGTGCCCGCCGCGCCGGCGGCCGCCGCCGCCCGAGCCGTGCCGGATCCCGAAGCTCTCGAGCCGGACCGGGAAGCGCCACTCGAGCACCTCGGGATCGGTCAGCCGCGAGTTCGTCATGTGCGTCTGCACCACGTCGGCGCCGTCGAAGTCCGGGCCGGCGCCGGAGCCCCCGGCGACGGTCTCATAGTACTGATAGCGCTCGTTGCCGAAGGTGAAGTTGTTCATGGTGCCCTGCGACGCCGCTAGCACGCCGAGCGCGCCGTAGAGCGCGTCGGTGATGCACTGCGAAGTCTCGACGTTGCCAGCGACCACCGCCGCGGGATAGCGCGGCCGCAGCATGCAGCCCTCCGGAATCACCACCTCGAGCGGCTTGAGGCACCCGGCGTTGAGCGGGATCTCGTCGTCCACCAGCGTGCGGAACACGTAAAGCACCGCGGCCATGCAGACCGCCGCGGGTGCATTGAAGTTATTCGGCAGCTGCGCCGAGGTGCCGGTGAAGTCGATCTTTGCGCTTCTCTTGTCTTTGCCTATTTGAATACGGACTTTGATCCGGGCTCCGTTATCCAGCGGGTAATCGAAATCCCCGTCCTTGAGGACGCCAATCACGCGGCGCACCGATTCTTCGGCGTTGTCCTGAACGTGGCGCATGTAGGCGCGCACCACGTCGAGGCCGAACTGCTCGACCATCCGGCGCAGCTCCTGCACGCCCTTCTCGTTGGCCGCGATCTGCGCTCGCAGGTCGGCGATGTTCTGCTGCACGTTGCGCACCGGGTGCTTGCCGGAAGTGAGGAGCGCGACCGTCTCCTTCTCGCGAAAGCGCCCCTGCTCGACCAGGAGGAAGTTGTCGATCAGCACGCCCTCCTCTTCCACCACCTTCGACCCCGGCGGCATCGAGCCCGGCGTGATGCCACCGATGTCGGCGTGGTGGCCGCGCGAGCCGACGTAAAAGAGGATTTCTTTTCCGTTTGAATCAAAAACCGGGGTAATCACGGTGACATCCGGGAGATGCGTGCCGCCGTTATACGGCGCATTGAGCACGAAGACGTCCCCTGGCTTCATCTTCCCGGCGTTCAGCCGGATCACGGTCTTGATCGATTCACCCATCGAGCCGAGGTGCACCGGCATGTGCGGCGCGTTGGCGATCAGGTTGCCGTCTGCGTCGAACAGGGCGCAGGAGAAATCGAGGCGCTCCTTGATGTTCACGGAGTACGCCGTATTCTGCAGGCGCAGGCCCATCTGCTCGGCGATCGACATGTAGAGGTTGTTGAAGATCTCGAGCATGACCGGATCGACCGAAGTGCCGATCGCGGAGCTTCTCTTCTTTTCCGTGGTGCGCTCGAGGATCATGTGGTTCAGAGCCGTCACGCTCGCCTGCCACTGCGGCTCGACCACGGTGGTGGCGTTCGCCTCGGCAACGATCGCCGGGCCGTCGACCCGATTGCCCGGACCGAGGTCCTCGCGCCGATAGAGCGGCGCATCATGCCAGCGCCCGCCGGTGAACATGCGGACAATTTCCGCGGGCTTTGCCTTTTCTTTCGATGGCAGCGCTTCTTCCCGGAAAACTTCGCCGCGGGCGATCGCCTCGACCGAGACCGCCTCCGCGATGAGCGGCCGGCCGGGCATCAGAAAGGAGAACTGCTTGCGGTAGGCGGCCTCGAACTCGCGCAGCATGGCCGGCGCGGGGCCGAGACGGACCACGAGCGCGGTGTCGGTGCCCTCGTACTTCAGGTGCGCTTTGCGCTCCACCGCGATCTTGTCCGGAGGGAGGCCTTGTGCGACCAGCTCGTTGCGCGCCTCGATCGCGAGCGCCTCCGCCGCGTCTTCCAGGTCGCAGCCTTCGAGCCGCGCCTCGACCGCGCGGCTGCGGATCGCCACCTGGTCGGCGAGGCCCATGCCGTAGGCCGAGAGCACGCCGGCATGCGGATGGATGAAGACACGCGTCATCGCGAGCGCGTCGGCAACCAGGCAGGCATGCTGACCCGCCGCGCCGCCGAAGCAGCACAGCGTATAGCGCGTGATGTCGTGACCGCGCTGAACCGAGATGTGCTTGATCGCGTTTGCCATGTTGCCGACGGCGATCTGCACGAAACCTTCGGCTACCCGCTCCGCGCTACGGCCGTCTTTGATTTTCGAAACAAGCTTTCGAAACTCTTCTTGAACGATCGCGGCGTCCAACTGCTCGTTGCCCTCGCAGCCGAAAACCCGTGGAAAGTACTTCGGCTGGACCTTGCCCAGCATGACGTTGGCGTCGGTCACGGTGAGCGGGCCGTTGCGCCGGTAGCAGGCGGGCCCGGGGTTGGCGCCGGCGGAATCCGGGCCGACGCGGTAGCGCGCGCCGTCGAAGTGCAGGATCGAGCCGCCGCCCGCCGCGACGGTGTGGATGCTCATCATCGGCGCGCGCATGCGCACGCCCGCGACCCGGGTCTCGAACTCGCGCTCGAGCTCGCCGGCATAGTGCGACACGTCGGTGGAGGTGCCGCCCATGTCGAAGCCGATGATGCGGTCGAACCCGGCGGCGGCCGAGGTGCGCACCGCGCCGACGATCCCGCCCGCCGGCCCCGAGAGGATCGCGTCCTTGCCCTGGAACTGGCGCGCGCCGGCGAGGCCGCCGTTCGACTGCATGAACATCAGGCGCACGTCCGGCAACTCGGCTGCGATGCGCTCGACATAGCGCCTTAACAAGGGCGAGAGGTAGGCATCCGCCACCGTGGTGTCGCCGCGGGACACCAGCTTCATCAGCGGGCTCACCTCGTGCGAGAGGGAGACCTGGGTGAATCCCGCTTCGCGCGCGAGCGCCGCGAGCCGTTGCTCGTG